>NZ_JAFAND010000036.1 GCF_019232825.1 Paludibacterium sp.
TCGATGCCCGTGGGTTGTCGCTGCGCGCCGAACCCACGCTACGAAAATGCTCAAGGCCAGCGCGATCCGGCGCTGAGCCGGGCGTCAATAAGACGGCCCGTCGGCAAGCCGAAAACGGCTGACACGTTCCCCCAGCCCGACCGACAATTCGCCCAAGCGCGTTTGCGTCTCCGAGACCTTGCCGGTAGCGGTCAAATTGTCCGTTGCCATGCCGCCGATTTCCCGCAGGAGCGACGCCACCGCCTGGCTTTGCGCCACTTGCGCCGTCAAGGTCGTGCGCATGCCCTCCAGCTTGTCGAGCGACAACTGCGCGTCGTCGCTCAGCTGCGTCAGCGGCTGGACGATTTCGCCGATCAGCGCCACACCGCGCTGCATTTCCTCGCGGCCCTGGCCGATGCGCGCTACCGCGACCCCGGTTTCGTCATCGATGGCCGTAATGACCTGATGAATCTCCGACGTGGCCTGCGAGGTCCGGTCGGCGAGTTTGCGCACTTCGTCGGCAACCACCGCAAACCCCCGGCCCATCTCCCCGGCGCGCGCGGCCTCGATCGAGGCGTTCAGCGCGAGCAGATTGGTCTGATCGGCGATTTCCTTCACCGTATCCAGCATCTGCCGTACCGACAATGCCTGTTCTCGCAGCGCCTCCACCGAATGGGCCGATTCCGTTACCGTCACCGCAATGCGGGCGACTTCCCGCGAGGCATGGGCAATCATCTCGCAGCCTTGCTGCGCCAGATTGCGCGCCCGTTCCGCTTGATCTCGCGTTTCATCCGCCGCCGCGGCGATGGCGCGCGTCTCTCCCACCAGTCCCTCTACCGATTCGCTCACGGCGGACACCGCGCGATGCTGTGCGGACGAGCCCTGGCGGACCTGATCCACCGGCGCGTGCATGGCGCCGGCGGCCGTCTCCACTTCACTGGCGGAGCGGTGGATCGCGCCGATCAGGCTAGACAAGGACTGCCGCATGGCGAGCAGCGATTGCGCCAGCTGCGCCGGTTCGCCGCCGCCCGTCACGTCTAGCCGCGCCCCCAGTTCCCCATGGGCGATCTGGGCGGCAAACGCCAAGGCGCGGCGGATCGGCGTCACGATGCCGCGCGTTACCAGAAGCGCGAACAGCGTCCCCAGCACGACCGCCGCCGCCGTCATCGCCAGGACCAGTACCCGGGCTTGGCTCAATGAAGCCGTCAGCGCAGCCTGGCTTTCGCCCATGGCCCGCTGCTCTTGCGCGACCAGCGCCGTCGCGGCCTGCAGCAGCTGCCGCAGTGCGGGCTGGGTCTTGCCGATAAAGTGCTGGTGTGCGCCTTCCGGTCCCTCGACCTCGATTTGAATCACCGTCTCGTGAAACAGATCGGCGTATTGCTTGCGGGCCGCGGACAACGTTTGAATGAGCATGGCTTCCTGCGCGTTGGCATCGCCTTTGCCCAGCGCCGCTAGCGCCTGGTCCGCCTGTGTATTCTCGCTATCCATCTGCTGATACAGCGGGATGCGCTGCGCCTGGTCTTTGGTCAGCAGCAGGGTCAACAACGGCAGGGCGGCGCCGTTGGCGTGCAATTGCAGCGACTCCGCCAACGTCAACTGGGAGACTTGCTGCTGGACGATCCGCTCCGTCACTTGCTGTTGCGTTCGCATCTGCTGCAAGGCAAACCCGGCCACCGCCAGCAGCAGGCCGAGCACCACGGCAAATGCCAGCCCTAAACGGACGCCAATACTGAAACGTGCAAACATGGCGGTTCTCCTGCGCGATCAATGTGGCTTGGCCAACCAGCGGCTTGCCAGCCGGTCCAGCGACAGCGTGCCCGTGCCATGAAATACCTGCACCAGCAGCAGCAAGCCCCATAGGCAGTGATCTTTCAGACCGAGCAGCGGCAGGTCCGGAAACGACAAGGCCGCCATCAGGTTGGTGACAAACAGCCCGGCGGCGGCAAAGCGGCCCGCCAGGCCGAACAGCAGCAATGTCGAGAGGCCGACTTCGCCCGCCGTGCCCATCACCGCCGCCAGGTGCGGCGGCAGCAGCGGCACGTGATAGAAATAATCGAACAGATCCAACGTGCCCGACCAGTCGGTCAATTTGAGCCAACCGGCGGTAAAGAACACTTTCCACAAATACACCCGCAAGCCCAAGTCGAACAATGGGCGCACCCAGCGCTCCATCTCCGATATTGCCCGCAAGGCCAGGGCATGGAACGAACTCAATACCTGCTTCATGCGCCCTCCGATGTCAATCATGGGTCCCGTGTCAGGCCGTTGGCCATCCGCTTTGCCCATATCGGCGCCAGCGGGGCAGGTGCTGCCCCGCCCGCCACGAAAAAGTTTTCGCGGTGCGCCGCGACCCAACGCCGCTCGGGCCTCGCCTAGTTACCGGCCGGCGTCAGCTTGCCGCCCATCTGCATGCAAGTACCCGTCGGCACCAGCTTGAAATCGTTCGGATCGTTGTCCACCTTCGACTGACCGGCGCAGGAATGTTTGCTGAATTTGCTGGCACAGTCGTTCTTGCCCGCCTTGGCGATGCCATAACATTGCTCTTTGTCCGCCGCCGAGGCCGTTGCGGCCACCGTCATCAGACCGGTTGCCAAGAGCGCGATGGCTGCAGAATGGATCATTTTGTTCGATTGCATGCGTTTCTCCTTGAAGATAAGACCAAGCCGCGACGGCGGCAGCACCACCGCAATATCGCGGCGATACTCTTGGTCGGCGTACATGGCGATTCATGACACTCGGTGGAAAAATATTTTTTCAGTTTGGTTTGGCGGGCGTGCTTTTTGCCAAGTATTGGTGGGCGAGTTCAATAAATCCAGGATGGATTTGGACGGGTGCTTAAAGCGTCACCCTGGCCCCGGATGGGCAAGTGGCGCGTTACGCATTTTTCTTCCTGTCATCGCGAGTGAGCTGTGTGGATTCATGAAGTAACCCACCAGGCACCTGCCGAGTCGATACCCGTGGGTTGTCGCTGCGCGCCGAACCCACGCTACAAAAAACAAGGCCAGCCTGTGTTCTCCACGGGCCGGCCGTCTCACGGCTAAAGCAACGCCGCCAAGCGCGCGTGCTGCGCCTGCAAACTCGTTGGTAATGCGGTTGAGCTGCGGCAGGGTTTCCAGCGGCCGGTCGATGACTGGCGCCAGGTCGTCGAGCCAGGTTGCGTCGAGACGCACTATCCCCCGAAATACTTGCCCAGATTAGACTGGCGGAACCCCGCCGGCGCCCTTTGCGTGGGGTTTTGTGTTTAGCGGGAATGGGGCGACTTGCTTTGATGCTGGCCACTGGCCAGACGCACGTTCAAAATTGATGAGCGCAAGCTTGAAATCAACGCGTAGCCCAAGCGCGGTGGCGATGTTGACGAGGGCGTCGAGAGAAAACTGTGAAACGTGCTGTCGCATCAGGCGGCTAATACGTGGTTGTGACAGATGGCAGCGTTGCGCGACTTCGGTTTGTGTGAGGCGGGATTGCTTGATGTGGGTGGAGATCAAGCTCATGAGTCCTGCGCGAGCTTGGATATGAGCGTGTTGCCCCTCATCTCCGTTGGCGCCGATTTCGTCGTCGTCGGAGAGATAGGCCTCCTTTTCTACATGATGGTGCTTTGTCATCCGGTTTTTTCCTCGTTCGATGTGTCTGCATATTTCCCTGTTTCCCCAAAGTCCGACTGTTTCAGTCGGACTTTGGGGGAGTGCGCGTTGCGCTTTAGTTTTGGGGGGTGTCTAGGATAGCTTGCGCTTCAGCGAGGCTTTCGGCGGCGCGCCGCTTGCCGATCGAATGGGAGATCCAGGCAAAAAGCGGGATCGACAACAACATGGTCAAGCTACCGTAGAACACGGCAGGCTGGCCAGAGCCTGCGATCACGTAGAAACCGAAGATCAAGCCGATGATGCAGATCGTGGTGTAGGTGACATATTCTTTACCAACGACTTTATTGGCTTTCATGATCGGGAAGATTGCCGCTGCCGCCAGAAGGTAAGGCACTACGTTGGTAAAGACGCACAAGAGCGAAATCACTTGGAACTCGCTCGCCAAGGACGGCGAAATCGAGATGTAGCCGACGATGGTCATCAGCACGGCAGTGACCAGCATGCCAACGAACGGCGTGCCGAACTTGTTGGTCTTGGCAAAGAATTTGGGAAACATGCCGTCGTCAGCAATGGCTTTCTGCACTTGGCCGGTGGTCAGCACCCAGCTGTTCAAACAAGCGAAGCTGGCGACGATGGCGCAAACGCTGACAAACGAGCCTGCCCAGTTGCCAAACATGGTTTGGAAGGCCAGGCCGAAGGGGGCCGCGGAAGCTGCCAACTGCTTGGCCGGCACGACGCCCATGATCGCCAAGGTTGCGCCGATATAGAGCAATGCGGCAAAAATGGTACCAATCATGGTGGCCAGCGGCACATTGCGCTTGGGGTTTTCCACCACGCCCGAGACGACACAAGCGGCTTCAAAGCCCAGGTAGGCCCACATGGTCAGCGAGGTTGCGGACATGATGGCCGTCCAGTCGCTTTTGCCGGAAATGTTCCAGTTGGCGGAAATGTAGCTGGGGTGGAAGAAGAACCAGCCCAGCAACGCCATGCAGCCGACCGGTAGGGCGACGCCCAGGATGGAGAAGCGCTGGATCTTGCCGATAAAACTTGCGCCTGGGTAATTAAGGAAGGTGAAGAACCAGATTGACAGAATGGCCGCGATCCCGCCGGCCACTGGGTCCTTGAGCATCGGGAAGAAATAGGATAGATAGCCAATGCCGGATACGGCAATCGCGATGTTGGCAATCCATAAGGTCAGCCAATAGCACCATGTTTCGGTAAATGCGGCAAATTCACCCAGGCCATCGCGGGTGTAGGCATACAGCCCCCCTTCCTTCGGGCACATGAATGCCAGCTTTGAGTAGGTAATGGCAAGCGCCACGGATCCAATCGTGGAAATGACCCAGCCAAAGACGCTGACGGATCCGATCGCGGCGAGGCTGGCGGGCAGCATGAAAATACCAGCGCCCATCATGCAGGTTGTGACTAAGACTACTAACGAACCTAGTCCCATCTTTGTCGATTTAGAAGACATCTTAACTCTCCCTAATGTGCTGCTTTGCTCAATTGGCCCGGCTTGCGCCAGTGGTTTCTGACAACCCTGTGGCATGCCCTTCACGTTTCAGCGTGGGATTGGAAGCGTGCCCAGAATTGAAGAATTCATGCCGTCTCCGCCTGTGCGATGGCGTTGTCTTGTCGTATAATTGAAGTACATTATGGAATAATTTTATACGACATTAGCTGATCTGGATCAGCGTATCGCCATGGGAAATATCTGTCGCGAGTCATCCTGCGGATATTGCCAGGGGAAAGGCGGCCGTCTAAAAGCGAGGTTGGGATGTAATCGACATGAGCTGGCGGTTGAAGTGGCTTCTATGTACTGTTTATAAAGCTTTTCTATAACCTGCCTTGGTTGGCCTGCCGATGAATTTGCCGCGCTTTTACTGTGCCTAAACACAGCTATGTCGATGCGGTGTAAAAGCAACAATGCCTTGTTGCTTGATTGAGAAATGCCGATTTCTTCATGTTTTTTTGTTGTTTTGCATTTGTATTTTATAGAAAAAAAATCCACGAAATAATAAAATGCAATGTGATGCAAGCCGGCCGGAACGAGAACTGGGTCGGATCGTTGCTTGTGGTGTGACGTCTTTGAAGAGGAAAGAACGAATGATGAGCAGCATGAATCACTGCGGAGAGACGCTGGTTGCGGACGCGGCCGTTGTGCGCCGCTTTTTGGATAAGCTGGCTGTACGTCCGGCGATGGAACGCCTATTTCGGGATTTTGCCTCAGGCAGCGCTGTTCAACCGCCGCAGATCCTGACCGAGCTTCCGCATGGGCAGGGTGATTTCATTACCTATCTGGGCGCGCTGGCACGAGAGCAAGTGTTCGGCGCCAAGCTATCCCCTTATCTGGTCGTTGCCGGTGGGCGGCCGATTGTCTCTGCCTGGACGAGTCTGATGTCGATGCAAACAGGACAACCGCTCTTGTTCTGCGACTCCTCTTTGCTTACTGCCGAACGGACGGCGGGCACGACCACGCTGGCGATCGAATACCTGGCGCCAGCAACAAGCCGCCATTTGGCGCTCATCGGAACCGGGCCGCTGGGGCGCGCGCATTTGCGCCATGCTTTGCATTTGAGGCCTTGGGATACGATCGCCGTTTACGCCGACGATTTGCGTGATAACCCCGCCATGCAAGTGGAGATCAAAAGCATTGACCGTCGCATCGAGATTTTTGATTCGGCGCAGGCCTGTGTCGCCCATGCCGAGGTCATCATGTTGTGCACTTCATCCTCGACGCCAGTCTTGGATGTGACGAAATTGACTCGCCCGGCATTGATCACATCCATCAGCACCAATGCCGTGAATGCGCATGAAATTGCACCAGGGTGCCTGTCATCCATGGATGTGTACTGCGATAACAAGAAGAGTACGCCTGATAGCGCGGGGGAGATGGTCCTCGCCGCCAAGCAGACAGGATGGCAGCGGGAAAGCATTGTCGGCGACTTGGCGGAGCTCGTCACTGGACGCAGCCCCTTGCCGGACTATCAGCGCCATGTCTTTTTCCGTTCTATCGGCATGGGGCTTGAAGATGTGTCGATCGCCTATGCCTTGTGGTGTGCCATGTCTGCCGCGGAGGGGGGCGTTTGACCGGCGGGGGCCGGGATAAGATGAGTGCGGTAGGAACGGCCGCTTGCCACATGGGCTTGCGGCTGTTTCTTATTGCAATGTAGCTTCTGTTTCTTGCGTGATGTTGTTGATATGGCTGTACAGTCGCGATCGCAATGCCATCCAACCTGTGGCGAGTGCGGTTGTGCCTCTGGGGCTGAGCGGCGCAGAGAGTTCAAACGCTTCCCCCGCGAGACTGAGCATGCATGTCGGTGGTACCGGTTGCGTCAGTACCGTCTGGCAGTACCACAGTAGCGCTTCGGGCGAGCTGGCATGCGTCGTCCAAGCGCAAGGTTCTTCCGGGCGCAGGTTGATCCATCGGTAAGGCGCGTCTTGTCCTCTGGCCGCATCGACAAAAATGACCCATTGTCGGCCCGCCAGATCGTAGGCATGTTCCGGGCTCAATTGAAAGTCCGTCAATACGTCGACTTGAGTTTCCCTGCCTTGCTCTTCCACCCAGCGCTGGGCGCGTTCCGCTAATAAGGGACCGAGCGCGTCGTCACCGCGCGCCGGATTTCCATAGCCGAAAATCAGGATCGGCGCGCTCATGCGGGACTTCTTTCCATCAACCCGTCAGCATGGCGGATTAACTGGCTCTGTATTTGCCCCTCCGGGGAGATGGCCTCAATGACGAGCGGCATTTGCCCCAGCGCATGAGTGGCGCAGGATAGGCAGGGGTCGTAAGCGCGAATCGCGACCTCTATCCGATTGAGCAGCCCTTCAGTGATCTCTCGTCCATCAAAGTATTCGGCCGCCACGGCGCGCACGGAGTCATTCATGCCGCGGTTATTGTGTGTTGTGGACACGATCAGGTTGGCAAACTGAATGTTGTCGTCGTCATCGAGGCGATAGTGATGAATCAGGGTACCGCGCGGCGCCTCGATGACGCCGACACCTTCCCGCAACGGGTCGCCGCTGGTCATCAAATCGGTGCCGACGATATCGGGGTCGAGCAGCAATTCGCGTATTACCTCGGCGCAGAGCAGCGTATCGATCATGCGCGCCCAGTGTTGTGCCAAGGTGGCCTGCACCGGTTTGCCTTCACCGAACGCGGCAAATTCCCGCCGGGCTTCTTCCGCACGGGGGGTGGGCATGCATACGCTGTTGTTGACCCGAGCCAACGGCCCGACGCGGTAATAGCCCGCCTGCCGTCCAAAGGACGAGAGGTAAGGAAACTTCATGTAAGACCAGGGTTTGACTTCTTCACGGATCAGATCGTGATAATGGGATGGCTGGTGACCGTCCACCATGATCCTGCCATCCGCCCCGGTGACGCGCAGCACGCCATCGTATAAATCGGCGGCGCCGTTGGCGTCGACGAGTGACATGAACGCCGACTCGGTCTGACCGAATAACGTGTGCGCCGGTTGATTCGACAGAAAAATATCGCGCGCCAATGCCGTGCTGGCTTGGCACCATTCGATAATGCCGTCTATGTCACGGAGCAACAATTCCCGGTTGCCTGTGCTCAATGGCGTCAAGAAGCCGCCAGGGATCGATCCCGTGCCGTGCACGCGCTTGCCGGTCAGAATGCGGATAATTTCCTGACCGTACTTGCGCATGCGGATACCGCGCAGGCCAAGTTCGGGATGGTCGTTGATGACCCCCACCACATTGCGGTGCGCGGCATCGTCATCAAAACCGAACAGCAGGTCGGGGGACGCCAAGTGAAAGAAGTGCAGTGCATTAGATTGCAACACTTGGCCGTAATGGAGCAGTCGGCGCAGTTTTTCCGCGCTGGGCGTGATCTTGGCCTTGCCGATGACAAAGTGATCGCAGGCTTTGGAGGCGGCCAACAAGTGGCTGACGGGGCAAATCCCGCATAGGCGCTGCACCAGCGTGGGGATCTCGCGGAATGGCCGGCCTTGAATAAAGCGCTCGAAGCCTCGGAATTCGACGATGTGCAGCCGTGCTTGGCGTACGCGCCGATCGGCATCCAGCAGCAATGTGACTTTGCCATGGCCCTCGACCCGCGAGACGGGTTCAATCACCACGCGGGATAGATCTTGCGTCTTTTCGGCGGTTTCAAGGTGTTCGTACATGCTTTAGTCCTTAGTCAAAACGACGCAACGGGTAGTCAAGCGAAGGCTCGCGGCCTTCCAATAGTGCGGTCAGCAATGACCAGAATGCATCGGCCGGTGGAGGGCAACCAGGCAGCGAATAATCGATATGCACGACTTCGTGGACCGGGTAGACCTTGTCCATCAAGAGCGGCAGTTCAACGTCATTGGGGATTTGGGGTTGATCGATACCTTGGCCTTGCAGATAGGCTTCGTTCAAACATTCTTCCACCGGGATCCGATTGCGTAAGGCGGGCACGCCACCGCTGATGGCGCAGGTGCCAACGGCCACCAAAATCCTGCAGCGGCGGCGGAACTCGCGCAGCGTGTGGATATTTTCCGCATTGCACAGCGCGCCTTCGATCAGCCCAATATCCACACCTTGCTCTGAACAGTGCTTGATGTCGGTAAGCGGCGAGCGGTCGAACTGCACCAGTTGCACCAGATCGACAATGCGTTCGTCGATATCCAGAAGCGACATATGGCAGCCGAAACACCCTGCGAGCGAGCAGGTGGCGATCGTCGGTTTAGTCATGGCGGGCGTCCTGGCGGATGGTGTGTTGACTGATGGGGGTGTCATACAGACGGCTGCCGATTGGGCACGGGTATGCCTGATCCTTGCGAATCAGCGCGCCGGTTGGGCAGACCTGCGCGGCGTGATCCGCCGAGCTGAAATCAGTGTCGCCCAGCAACCCCGAGTCGCTGTTGACGACCAGCCGGATATTCATGCCGCGGCCGGCTAGACCAAATATGTTTTTTTTGTCCAAATCTTGGCTGGCACGCACACAGCGAGCGCATTGTATGCAGCGGTCCCGATCCAGCAACATCTCCCTGTGGCTAGCGTCTAGCTGACGCGCCGTGTTGAAGGGCGGGAAGTGCATATCCACCATGCCGACATGGTAGGCCACTACTTGCAATTGGCAATTCCCGCTTTTTTCGCAAAACGGGCAGTAATGATTCCCTTCGACAAACAGCATCTGCACGATTTGACGGCGCATCTCTTGCAGCTCGCTGGTGTTGCTTTCGACGGTGCAACCCGCTTGCGCCGGCAACGCGCACGCCGACCCGAAGCGGCCGTTGACCTTGACGGTGCACAATTTGCAACTGCCATTGCGGCGCAGGTCGGGGTGGTGGCATAGATGTGGGATGTACACGCCTGCCTGCGTGGCGGCTTCCATGATGCTTTGACCTGGTTCGAACGGCAGGTCCGTTCCGTCCAGTTCGAAGCTGAACTCAGATTCTTGCATCGCAGGCCTCTCCGGTTTGGGGTAAATGAGCGTGAGGGTCATCGCGTTGGCTTAGCGCACGCGTCTTGGACAACGATTGGTCAAGATCGAAATTGGGGACGAAATCTAGGTTGCTTAAACGTGCTTCATACTGGGGGCGGAGCCGGTCAAGCGTATCGAGAAAAGGCTTGGTGGCGGTTTGACCCAGACCGCAATGGCTCATTGCCCGGGTGCATTTTGCTGCGTGCTCGATCTCTTTCAGCTCGCGCGCGCCGGCCTTGCCCGCCACGATCTTGTCTATGGCGCGGCGCATTAATTGCGTGCCCACGCGGCATGGCGTGCAGAACCCGCACGACTCATCGGCGAAGAAGTGAATGAAATTTTGAACGACCGACAGCATGTCGCGGCTGCGATTGAACACCATAAACGATCCGCCGGTTGACAGATCCTCATAACAAATGGCCCGGTCGAACTCATTCGGCGTGATGCAGGTGCCGGACGGACCGCCGATCTGAACCGCTTGTGTTTCGCGTGCGCCGCATGCTTCCAGCACGGTTTGTACGCTGGTGCCAAACGGGTATTCATAAATCCCGGGGCGTGCGACGTCGCCGCTGACCGACAGAAGCTTAGAGCCGGGTGAGTAGCGCGTCCCGCATTCGAGGAACCAGTCCGCGCCGTTTTGTGCAATCAACGCGGTTTTGACGAATGTTTCCACGTTGTTGCAAACCGTTGGTTGACCGAGATAACCATGTGTGGCGGTGAACGGCGGCCGTGGGCGCGGCACTGCGCATTTGCCTTCTAGGGACTCGATCAGCGCGCTTTCCTCGCCGGCAACATAGGCGCCGGCGCCGAGGTGAATCTCGACGTCGAAATTGAACTCCCGTCCGAGGATGTTCTTGCCAAGCAAATGCTCAGCTCGGCGCCGGGCCAGCGTGGCGACCAGTTGCGAATAGAGGTAGGTGTACTCTCCTCGCAGGTAAAGGAAGCCCTTTTCGGCGCCGATGACCAAGCCCGCCAGGGTCATGCCTTCGAACATGGCATCCGCATCGCGGGTCAGCAGTGCCCGGTCCTTGAAGGTGCCAGGCTCGCCTTCGTCCGCGTTACAGATGACGTAATGCGTTTTCCCTGGCGCGTCGCGGCTGACGCGCCATTTGATGGCGGTACGAAAGCCGGCGCCGCCACGGCCGCGCAATCCCGCGCGTTCGACTTCTTTTAGGTACTGTGCAGGCCCCATCTCGAGTGCCGCCTGTAGCCCCCGCCCAGGTTCGAACTGACTGGCCAGCACCGGACCCGCGACCCTGGGCGACTCCTCGACTTGAAACCAATGACTGGGCCAATTGTTCAGCGGTTCGCCGGCATTAATGCGTTCGGCGATTTCTTTGGCCCGATCCGGGGTGACGTGTGTTAGTGCCCGGCTGTTGATCAGTAGTGCCGGGCC
Source organism: Paludibacterium sp. (assembly GCF_019232825.1). Lineage (GTDB taxonomy): Bacteria > Pseudomonadota > Gammaproteobacteria > Burkholderiales > Chromobacteriaceae > Paludibacterium. The sequence continues at coordinate 11,393 of NZ_JAFAND010000036.1, forward strand.
TTGGTCGCACAGGCCAGTACAGGAGGTGTAATCGATAAATACCTGCCCATCCGCGCGCGGCTTTCCTCTTTCTGCCTGCAGCTCTTGGAGCAATGTCGCCATGACCTCTTGATTGCCGTGCATCCGATCGATGATGTTGTCGGCGACATAGATGCGGTACTGGCCCTGGATCTCGGGTGATAAGAAGTGATAAAACGCGACGACGCCATGCACCTGTGCCAAGGGGACGGCCAGGGCTTTGCTGATGTAATCGCGCACGGATGCAGGAATCCCGCCACATTCTGCCTGGATGCCGATCAGAATCTGTACCAGCCGCAATGGGTTGCGGCCGTGGTCGTCAAGGATCTGGTTAATGCGTTGATAGTTCATTGCGTGCATGTCTGCCTTTCCTGCTTTTATTCAAGCGTCAGTCGCAAACTGAATTCGCCGACAAGTGTGCTGTCTGCGGCGTGAGCGCCCTTGTCTCCTGTTGTTGACTCGCCGCCAACTCAGCCAACAACCGCAGGGTATGCTCGGCCTCGGCGCGATCTAATTTGGTCAAGGCATAGCCAACGTGCAGAATGACGTAGTCGCCAATGGCGGGTTGTTCGATGAGCGTCAACGAGATGCGTTTGGTCACGCCGCCCAGCTCAATCAGGCCGTAGCCATCCGGATCGATCTGGCTTAGTCGGACGGGAAGGGCGAGGCACATTAGCGATGCTCCTGTCGCATTCGGTAGTGCACGGGGGCACGAGAAAGTTGTTTCTGGAGCTGTGTTTGCAGCCATGCAAGCCATGCGGGCATGCCGTCGCCACGTTGCGCCGAAAGTACGATGATTTCGATGTCAGGGTTGACGCGCCGCGCATAGGCAATGGCGCTTTCCATGTCGTAGTTGAGGTGGGGCAGCAAATCGCATTTATTGAGCAGCATGATCTGCGCGGCGCGGAACATGTCTGGATATTTGAGCGGTTTGTCCTCCCCTTCGGTGACCGATAGCACGACAACCTTGGCGGCTTCGCCCAGATCGAAGGCCGCGGGGCAAACTAAGTTGCCGACGTTCTCGATCAGCAAGAGCCCATTGTTTGGCCACGAAAGTTGATGCAATGCACCATTGATCATGCGGGCATCCAAGTGGCACCCCTGTCCGGTATTGACCTGCCATACGGCCGCGCCCGTTGCCGCAATGCGGTCGGCATCATTTCGGGTTTGTTGATCCCCTTCGATGACCACGAGCGGCACCGCGCCACGCAAGGCTTTGATGGTTTCCACTAGTAATGTGGTCTTGCCTGAGCCGGGGCTTGATACCAGGTTGAGGGCCAGAATGCCTGCGCGCGCGAAGCGTCGCCGCAAGCGGGCCGCACTGGCGTTGTTTTCCGCCAGGACGTCACGTTCCAAATCGATCTTCGTGGACTTGGCCGCGATGGCCATGTGTCGTTGCCGAGGTTTTGACCCCATCGGGTGGTGGCAGCCGCAGGTGGTACACATGTCACCCCTCCCGATCCATGCAGGAGAGCGGCGGCGCAATCGAAGAGGGCGCCGGCTTGAGCGGGTTTTTCCGTCCCTCGATCGAGACCAGTGCCATTGATGTACCGCGTTGGATGTGGTGGCGGAAGCTGCCGCAGTTCGGGCAGCTGTCATATACCGCGTCTAATGAGAAGCACTGCGCGCAGACATCGCACCGCGCCTCGGCGTCCTCCTGTTCGATGTGCAGCGCAGTCTTTACTCCCTCTTTTACCCGCAGTCCGCATTCGATCGCGAAGCAAAGCGCGTCGACGTCAACGCTGGCCAGCTTGCCGATACGCAGGCGAATACTATCGATACAGTCGAGCTGGTGCCGGCGGGCTTCTCTCTCCACTGTGTTCAGAATTTGCTGAGCGATGCTGGTTTCGTGCATGACCGCGTCCTTCCTGTACGTGCTTTGTCACCTGCTTTTGTCTATTATGGAAATATATTCCACAGTGTCAACATTAATCTGATTTTTGCATGGAAATAATTTCCATATTAGACTTTTGTGGTATACACTGCGGTCAGCAGTCCACCAGGCGGTGGACAAAAATAGAATTCAAGAAAACGTACTTCTCGTGAGACGTTCGTGCGGCGACGTTTGATGGCTGGGACGAGGTACGGTTTGGTTAGGGGTTTCGTTTTGACAATGAGAAAGGACCGTCGTTATGACTAGCATTAATCATCAAGCTGGCCCTTTGGTGGCCGATGCCGAAACCGTACGCCGATTTCTGGGAAAGCTGCCGGTGCGCGCCGCCATGCAAAGCCTGTTTCAGGCGCTGTCGCAAGAGCGCGCGGTGCAACCGCCACAGGCTCTAACGGTGTTTCCGCAAGGCGCGGGCGACTTCATTACCTATCTGGGCGCGTTAGCCAACGAGCAGGTGTTTGGCGCCAAGCTCTCTCCCTATCTCGTGACGGCAGGGCGGCCGATCGTGACCGCTTGGACGAGTCTGATGTCCATGAAGACCGGGCAGCCTTTGCTGTTCTGCGACTCAGGCATGTTGACCGCTGAGCGGACTGCCGGGACCACCGCGCTTGCCATCGAGTACCTTGCGCCCACGACAAGCCGTCACCTGGCGTTGATCGGTACCGGGGCGCTGGGGCAGGCACACCTGCGCCACGCGCTGGCTGTTCGCTCGTGGGAATCCATCTCGGTTTATGCCAATGATTTGGCTGACAATCCGGAGGCGCAAGCCCGCCTGCGGGCCATCGATCCCCGCGTGCAAATGGTGGGCTCGGCAAAAGAATGCGTGAGCAAGGCGGATGTGATCATGCTCTGTACCTCCTCCGCGACGCCGGTATTACGTATCGAGGATCTCAATCAGCCGGCGTTGATTACTTCAATTAGTACCAATGCGGTGAATGCGCATGAGATTCCCCCGGAGAGCCTGTCGTCCATGGATGTTTATTGCGACAACAAGGTGAGCACGCCGGATAGCGCAGGTGAAATGGTGTTGGCAGCAAAACAGCACGGATGGAGCCGAGACAGCATCAAGGGTGATTTGGCCGATTTGGTCAGTGGTCGCGCTAGCAAGCCCGATTACCGTCGCCATGTGTTCTTCCGCTCGATTGGCATGGGCCTCGAAGATGTGTCGATTGCCTATGCGCTGCTGCAGCAATTGCAGGCGGAACAAGGCTGACATGGTTACGCATTTTGTTGTGAATGACTTAATTCAATATCACATTAAATGAAAGGGCTTCGTTATGAAAATCCGTGATTTTGGCGTCGAACGCTGGATGGACCTCTATGAGACCAAGTGTGCGTACAACTTGGCCGAAACGTGCGTCGAGTCGCTGACCATCCGGCAGTTGCTGGAAATGGCCGGCAAGACCGACTCGATTCTGGAAGAAATTCTGCCGTTGAAGATGACCTATGGCGAGATCAATGGATCCACTCGGTTGCGCAATGCGGTTGCCAAACTGTACGAAAAGCAGACGCGGGACAATATCCTGATTACGCATGGTGCAATCGGCGCCAATGCGCTGGTCCATGAAACCCTGGTCGAACCGGGGGATCGGGTTATTTCGGTTCTGCCCACCTATCAGCAGCACTATTCGATTCCCGAAAGCTATGGCGCGGACGTGAAGATACTTCGGCTGCGCGAGGAAAACCAGTTCCTGCCCGATCTGGATGAACTCAAGCGTCTGGTCAACAACAAAACGAAGCTGATTGCCATCAATAACCCGAACAATCCGACGGGGGCTTTGATGGACAAGGCCTTCCTGCAGCAGATCTGTGCGATTGCGGACAAGTGCGGCGCTTATGTGCTGAGCGATGAGGTGTATCGCGGCAGCAATCAGGAAGGCGATGGATTCAGCGCGGCAGTCGCTGATCTCTACGAGAGAGGGATCAGTACCGCCAGCATGTCCAAGCCGTTCTCGCTGGCCGGTCTGCGGCTGGGCTGGATGGTCTGTACCCCGGAGCTGGTCACTGCGGCAGCCTGTCACCGCGATTACAACACCATCAGTGTTGGCATGCTGGATGACCACTTCGCCTCGATCGCCCTGGAAAATCTCACACCGATTCTTGAGCGCAGTCATCGCATTGTTCGTGGTAACCTGTCTATTCTGGACGCTTGGGTCTCGAAAGAACCGTTGATTTCCTACGTCAAGCCGAAATCCGGTACTACCGCTTTGTTGAAGTATGACCTCGACATGTCGTCTTGGGATTTCTGTGTCAAGTTAGTCGAGTCCAAAGGTGTGATGTTGACGCCGGGAAGCGTGATGGACATGGAAGGCTATCTGCGTATTGGCTATGCCAATAACCCTGACGTGTTGAAGGCCGGCCTGGCAAAGATGTCCGAGTTCTTGCGCGAAAACGCTGCCGCCTAATCCAGGACGGTTATTCGGTTTGAGGGCCCAATCCAGACAGCCACGGCTTGGCGCTGTGGCTGTTGCTTTGGCTGGTTATGTCATGGCCAGCCGATTCGACTCACCTTGAACTGAATGTGTGCCCGTACCGTGAAAAAAAATCAGCCAACTGAAATTCAGCAATATTTGCTGTCTCACTACAGTCATATCGCCGACAGTATCGCCAAACTGTTTTTCCCTTATGCCGAGGTCGTGATTCACGATTTGGATTCGCAGCGTGTTCTCTACTTTGCGAATAATCTATCGCGGCGCGTTGTCGGCGATGACTCGGCGCTTGAACACATTGAGCGCACCATCACGAAAAAATTCGTCGGTCCCTATGAGAAGATCAATTGGGATGGACGGCGGATGCGAAGTGTCAGCTCGGTATTGTTTGACGAGCAGGGCGTGGCGCGGGGCCTGATGTGCATCAATTTCAATATTGCCGTGTTCTCTGATATGCAATCGATGCTGAGCCTGTTCATTACTGGCGCAGGCATGGTCGAGCAGCCAACGGAACTGTTTCATGACTACTGGCAGGAGCGGATCAATACCTTTATTCACGGGTGGCTGCAGAACCGCCAACTGGCGCTGAATACCCTTGAACGCCAACATCGTAAAGAGCTTGTCGAGGCGTTGTATGCCGAAGGCGCGTTCAATGGCAAAAGTGCGACCAATTACATTGCCAATGTGCTTAGTTTGGGCCGTGCCACCGTTTATAAATATTTACAAAGTTTGAAGACAAAGGATGCATAGCAGGGTGCCGCCCGCAAGGTCCCGTTGTGTGATGGTTCGATACATATGATTATTTTGATGCTTCACAGCGCCGATTTTTCGTTTGTCTCTTCCTTTGCTTAGGCTCGAAGGGGGGACGATGCCTGAATGTAGACCCGGCTACCTTGCCCTTGTACGGAATCCGGCGTTTATTCCGCTACTGCTCAGTCAGGCCATAACCAATCTAGGCGACGGCTTGTTCGCGGTGGTGTTGGTTTGCGTGGCGGTCAAAATAGGCGCCAGTCCGGGGCAACTTGGAGTCATTACCTGTGGCCTGGCGCTGCCTCGCGGTGTTTTGGGGCCGCTAGGCGGCGTGATTGCAGATCGAACCGATAAAAAGCGGATGTTGCTGGCGATTGAGTGGCTACGCTCTGGCGTCATGATCTTGATCGCCGTTCTAGGTGGCATCGTTGGTTTGAATGTCTGGGCCCTGGCCCTGGCGGGACTGGTTGTTTCCGCTTTGTATGCCGCGGCGGCCCCCGCCGCCAGATCCCTGATCCCGCTACTGGTGCCTGACGGTCAGTTGCAACTTGCTAATAGCATGGTTCAAGGCATCACTTGGCCCGCTTATTTTTTGGGTGCCGGCCTGTTTGCCTTGGCGCAGCATGCATTGGCACCGGTACATCTCTTCTTTCTTGTGCTGGGGTGTTTTGCGCTGTCATCGCTCGTGCTGATGACTTTGCCTAGCCGGGGGCGTGTCACGTCCACGGCGCGTCTGAGCTCGCAACAAATCGTTTCTGATCTGGTGATCGGATATCGTGCGTTGCGGGGCCATCCTGTCCTCTATGTCCGCGTGATGACCTACGCGCTCTATTCTTTCTTCTGGCGTGGACTATTGCAGGTGGCGTTGCCACTCCTGGTGCTGAGAGCATTGCCGCTGTATGCCAGCCTGTACGGGGCCTTGATGTTGGCTAACGGTTTGTGCGAGTTGGTTTCAAACTTGGTGATCGGTAAAATCCACGTCTCTCGTCCCTTGCATATCGCGTATGCCGGGGAGCTGATCATGGGGTTGGCCGCCTGGGGGATGATGCTAAGCGCCCATTTCCCGCAACAAGTGTATGGTCTGTATTTTGCTGCCGTACTGGTTGGGATATCCGCAGCGCTGATTGATATCCCGTTGATGACCGAGCTGCAACGCCATATACCGCAACAGCATATTGGCAAGGTGTTGAGTTACTGGTTCTCGATTGGGGCCGTTGGCGGTGGCGCGGGCTCATTGATCTGCGGCTTGGTTTTAGAGCATGTAGCCCTTGTTCCCGCCTTGATTTCTTCCGGCGGACTTCTCGGGTTGTTTGGCGTGGCTATGCTGATGTGGTATCGGCGCTGCCTGGCCCCGCTGCCCGTCGGCGATGGCGCTTAGCGCCTCTGCCGTGTCGTTGATGTGCTCGATCCGATCGACAAAGTCGCTGGCAAGATTCTTGTCCTGCCAGCGTTGATGGTTCCCTTGTTCAGAAATCAGGCCTGGTGGCGGTGACGGCTGTGGCAGAGGGAAAGCGGTGAGCTCTGAAGCCGTAAATCACATACCCCAGCAGCATCACGAGTCCTCCCCAGAACACGGCGTCAGTCCCCGTTGATGCAATGCCATACAGGCTGAATCCCAGTGCGACCATCACGATGAATGTGCTCTTCATATAAACCTGCGCGCTGACCGCATGACGCTTCATGATCGTGGGAAGTGCAGAGAGCGAGAAGATAAAGGGAACAACGTTCGTGAAAACCGCCAAGTTAACCAGAATATTGAATTGCTGATTCAGGTCTGGCGAGATGGTCATCAACGCGATCAGGCTCTGAATGGCGGTAATCAATACCATGCCCTTGATGGGGACATCCTTTGTATTGACTTCGCTGAATAGCGTTGAGAATAGACCATTCTCCGCCGCGGCTTTAGAAACCTGCGCAATGGTGAATTGCCAGCCTAGCAATGACCCCGCGCATGCCGCGACAGCGAGCAGTGTGATGGTATCGCCAATGGAAGGACTGAAGATCTTGGCGAAGGCGAGTCCGAATGGCGCTGCGGCGTTTGCTAGTTCGTTGTTGGGAATGATGCCTTGGATCGCGCTGGTGGAAAGGATGTATATCACCGTGGCGATACCCGTTCCGGCCAGGACCGCGATAGGAACGTTCTTCTTCGGATTTTCGACCGCTTCGGAGTTGGCGCAGGCGGATTCCATGCCCAGAAAGGCCCAAAGAGTCAACGAAATCCCCGAGGAGATGGCCGTGCCGATGGGTTTGTGCTGGATGTTCCACGCATGAATGAACAGCGCCGGATGGAACCAGAACCACCCAAAGAAGGCCAGGGAAGCAACGGGAATGATCACGCCCCATACACTGACGCTGCTAATTTGGCCTGTGATGCGTGCCCCGCCAAAATTGGCGATGGTGGTAACCCACAGAGTCAATATGACACCAATGCAGGTATTGATTGGCGATTTGGCCAGCCATGGAAAAAAGGGGGTCAAATAGCCAATGACAGAAATGGCGATTGCAACATTGGCAATGGCCAGCGACAGATAATAGGTATAGGAGGCCATGAAAAAGGAAGACTTGCCATGAGCTTCCTCTGCGTAAGCGGACATGCCGCCAGCGCGCGTCACATAGAAACTGCATTGGGCGAATGAGTACGAAATTGCCATTGCGCCAATGGCCGAGACGATCCACGAAAGGATGGTTATGCTGCCGACTCTTGCAAGATTGGCGGGTAGTAAGATGACGCCGGACCCCATCATGTTGACGGCGACGAGGATGGTGAGTCCAACGACTCCCATTTTGCTGGATTTGGTTGACATTTTTGGCTCAAAAAGGGGAACGCTTAGATATCGGGAAGCGGCATCATTTTCATGCCGGCATGAGGTAGCAGTACGGTGGCTGTGCTCACCCAGGTGAGGATGAGGAAGGTTATCGGGATATTTTCAGTGATGGCCATGGTGTCTACTTTTAGTCTATTGTGGAATGAAATTCCATTATACGTGTAGGATGCCCCCACGCGTCAACAGCCAGTCGGTAGAGCGAGCGCGGGGAGCAGACGGCCGTTCTCGCCCGGGGCGTCGACTCGTTCGGCCGCGCGCGCTCGGCCACCTTTGCCGCCTACCAAGAAGGTGTCGTCAGTCAGATCGAGGTGCTACAAGCCGATGAAAGCTTGCTGCGCGCTTCCGACGTGCACGTACAGGCGCAAACGGAATCGGCGCGCGCAGCGGTCGCTGCCTACAAGGCGCTCGGCGGCGGTTGGCAGCCTGACGAGTCCGAGGTATTGGCGACCCCGTAGCGACAGCCGCCCGGCCCCCGGCGTTGCGATCTGCGTGCAGCGCTGTTCAAAAGTCAGGCTGCATGTTTGAAAGGCGAGCCCGGTCGATGCCCGTGGGTTGTCGCTGCGCGCCGAACCCACGCTACGAAAACGCTGATGGCACTGTAGCGTGCGTTCGCGAAGCAACGCACGGCGTTCCCTTCGGAAAAACAGGATCAGTTCAAATCGTAGTGCGTCTGCAAGTTAATCCACGACTCGGCGTCGGTGCCGAAGAATGCCGCCAGGCGCAGGGCAGTATCGCTGCTGATGCCGAGTTTGCCATGGACGATCTTGTTGATTTGCCGTGGCGGTACGTCGAGGGCCTTGGCGAGGGTGCTTTGGGAGATGTTCATCGGCTCCAGCCAATCGAGCAATAGTATTTGCCCTGGATGGGCTCGTGGCACTTCACGCATTTTTGCTCCCTGTCATCTCTAGTTAGTCGTGTTCGATATGAACCTTGCGGGTGAAGGCAGTTATCGCCTGAGCGTATCGTTCTCCCTCATTGGGTGTTTCTCCAAAAAACACCTCGCCGCAGGTGGTGCAATATTCGCCCTGAACGGCCGGCACAACCAGTGTTTGGCCTCGGTAGTTGAAGATCAAATCACGGGCCTCTTGCACTATGGTGTGTGAGGCGCCGCAGGCCGGACAGATAGGGGCCGGTACTACTTCATATTTCATCTAGCGCTCCTTGCTGATCGATGCCCGTGGGTTGCCGCTGCGCGCCGAACCCACGCTACAAAAACTCTGATGGCGCTGCGACGTGCATTCGCGAAACAATGCACGGTCCCATGCGGAAAAACTGGGCTAGTTCAATATCGTAATGTGTCTGCAAGTTAATCCACGACTCGGCGCCGGTGCCGAAGAGCACTTACGAGCGCTAACACTTCGTTTCATCAGGTAGTAGCCTATCCGCGTCACGCTCACGCGCATGTTCGATCGCCCGGTGCAGACGCTCTCTGAGTAACTCCGCTGGCGGCAATTCGATCAGATATTCCGCGACATGAATCGACTTGTCGTCGAGCTGTAGCAACTCCACCTGTTCGGCATCGGCGCTGGCACACAGAATCAGGCCGATTGGCGCCTCCTCGCCCGGCGCTCGCTCGTGCTTGTCTAGCCAGCGTAGATAGAGTTCCATCTGGCCGGTGTGTGCCGGCTGGAAGGATTCCAGCTTCAGTTCGATGGCGACCAGGCGCCGGAGGTGGCGATGGTAGAACAGCAGATCCAGGTAGAAATCGTCCTTGCCCACCACCATGCGCTTTTGGCGGGCAACGAAGCAGAAGCCACTGCCCATTTCGAGCAGAAAGGCTTCCATCTCACGTAGGATGGCAGCCTCCAGGTCTTTTTCGCTCCAGGCGCCCGAGAGACCGAGGAAATCGAGTAGGTATGGATCACGAAATACCAAATCGGGCGACAACTGGCCTTCACGCAATGATGCTAGTTCCTGCCGCACGACGTCTTCGCTGTGCTTCGAGAGCGCGGTACGCTCAAACAGCATGCCACCGATCTTCTGGCGTAGGGTGCGTACGCTCCAGCGTTCAACCCGGCACAGTTCGGCGTAGAACTCACGCGCTAAAGGGTCTTTCAGTGGTAAAAGCGCCATGAAGTGAGTCCATGTCAATTCTTGTATCAGTGACACAAGAATCTGCTCATCGGGAAACAATTCGGCAAAACGGACCATCCGGGTCAAGGCCGAGTAGCTGAAGCCCTTGCCGAACTCGCGCTCTAATCTTTGTGCCAGCGAAACAAGAATCTGCTGGCCGTAGGCCGCACGGCCCATGGAGAGATTTTCCGCCAACAGCCGCTTGCCGATGCGCCAATAGGTGATTGTCAGCGCCGTATTTGCCGTTCGCGCCACCTGGCGCCGCGCATCTTCGATCAACCCCCTTAGTTCGCGAAGTAGAGCGTCGGCATGGACTGCTGGATCGCTCATTTGCACTCACCCGATCATCAGAATCAAAAGCCGCAGTAGACGCTGTCCAGAAAATGCCACGGTTTGGCCTCGATAGGTGAAGATCAACTCACGGGCCTCTTTTACTAGGGTGTGTGAGGCGGCGCAGGCCGGGCAGATAGGGGCCGGTACTACTTCATATTCCATCAAGCGCTCCTTGCTGATTGATGCCCGTGGGTTGCCGCTGCGCGTCGAACCCACGCTACAAAAAAACATGGCCAACCCGTTCTCCACGGGCGAGCCATCTCGCGGTTAAATCAACGCCGCAGAGCGTGCGTGGTGCGGCTCGCTCTCGGTCGTTGCGCCTAGCTCGTTGGTGATATGGGTGAGATTGGGATCAGCGCTCATGACAAGCCTCCATTCCAGATGAGGAAAGCCATGCGTCGAGACGCATGGCGGCTTGTGTCATCTATTTAGGAACAGCCAGGGTAGGGGGCGTCGTTTTTCGCGTCGAGCTTGCGCGGTTGCGTTAGTTGTTTGGTTTCAGAAATGTTCTTGTCGTAGTTAAGTGCACTGGAAGAGGGGGGCACGCAGTAGCGCGCGTTAGCCCAGCAACGCACGGCCTCTGGATGTGCCCCGACGGACATTGCCTGCGGCGAATACACGCTACCCGGGCAGTGTTTCCTTGATACTTTTCATTGAAAATCCCCGGTTTATTGCCTGAGAAATGTAGACGTTTACAGTGATTTACAGTGGCTGTTCTCAAAGTGACACAATGGAATTACCCGTATTTTAGATTTATGTGTAACAACGTTGACATGAAATACGGTAAACGTTTACAGTCGCCACAGCAACACACAGCAAAGCAACGCTCAATAACCCTAACCGTCGACATCTCTATGATGTAAGGACGGGTTCAACGGAGTTCGCGATGAAAGAAAAAATCCAGCAACTCGGTGGGTTTATGGCCGGCATGGTCATTCCCAACATCGGCGCCTTCATCGGCTGGGGGTTGATCACCGCCCTCTTCATACCGACAGGTTGGCTGCCCAATTCCACCTTCTCACAGGTGGTGGGTCCGATGATTACGTATCTGCTGCCTTTGCTCATTGGTTATACCGGCGGCAAGATGATTCATGATGTACGTGGTGGCGTGGTCGGCGCGGCAGCGACCATGGGTGTGATCGTCGGGGCAGGCATCCCGATGTTCCTGGGCGGCATGATCATGGGCCCCCTGGGCGGCTGGGCGATGAAGAAGGTCGACCAACTGCTTGAAGACCGGATTCCGGTCGGCTTCGAAATGCTGGTGAACAACTTCTCCGCCGGTATTCTGATCATTCCGCTGGTGTTGATCGGTCAAATGATCATCGGTCCGGTCGTAGGCGGTTTCAGCGCCATCGCCGGCCATGTGGTCGACATTCTGGTCAAGGCGCGTCTGCTGCCGTTGGCCGCCATCATCATCGAACCGGCCAAGATCCTGTTCCTGAACAACGCGCTCAATCACGGCGTACTGGCGCCGCTGGGCGTGATCGCCGCCAAGCAAACCGGCCATGCCATTCACTTCCTGCTGGAAACCAACCCCGGTCCGGGCCTGGGTCTGCTCGCCGCCTTCTATTTCGCCGGCAAGGGCATGCTCAAGCAATCGGCTCCTGGCGCAATGATCATTCACTTCCTGGGCGGCATTCACGAAATCTATTTCCCGTATGTCCTGGCCCATCCGATTATGCTGTTGTCGGTCATTAGCGGCGGCTGCGCGGCGGATTTCTGGTTCGTCGTCAGTGGTGCCGGTGTGGTGGCAACGCCGTCGCCGGGTTCCATCTTCGCGTATCTGGCGGTCATTCCCCCGGGCTTCCACTTCCAAGTGCTGACCGGCGTGGCGATTGGCGCAGCGGTGTCCTTCGCGGTGGGCGCGCTCATCCTGAAGGTCTACCCGGTGCGTGAAGAGGAAGAAGAGGCCGGCGAGTCGGCCTGAGTAACTCAATAACTTTAATGTGTCCTTTACCGGAGCAAATCATGTCCCAGTCAATTCCTGCATCGCAAGTCAAGACAATCATTTTCGCCTGTGAGGCGGGGATGGGCTCTAGCCTGATGAGCGTCAACGCCCTGAAGAAGAAACTCGCCGCGGCCAAGGTGGCGGATATCACGGTCGTGCATAAGCCGGCCCGGGAGATTCCGCCTTCCGCTCAAGTGGTCGTGGTGCATAAGAGCTTGGCCGATGTGGCGCGATCCAAGGCGCCGAACGCGGTGGTGGTCACCTTCAAGACCTTCTTGAACGACCCCGTGTTCGATTCCCTGGTGAAATCCCTGGCCGCTGGGACAGACATTGTTGCTACCGAGTGATTCACGAGAAATTTGATTATGTCCGTCCTCTCCCTTGGCCTGATCCACCTGGGCGCCACCGCCACGAGCAAGTCCGACGCAATTCGTCAGGCTGGTGAATTGCTGGTTCGTGGCGGCCGGGTGCGGCCAGAATATGTGGAGGACATGCTGCTGCGCGAGCAGTCCATGTCCACCAGCATGAACAACGGGGTCGCCATCCCCCACGGCAAGGACCCGAACGTGCCCTTCGTGCTCGAGACCGGGATTTCGGTTCTGCAGCTCACGCACGCGGTGCCGTGGGATGATGGCGAACCGGTCTCCCTGGTCATCGGCATTGCCGCCCGGGCGGGGGAGCACAACGGTGTGCTGATGAATCTCAGCGATGTCGTGGATGACGAGGCGAAGCTGGCCGAGTTGCTGTCCACGCAAGATCCCCAGCGGGTGCTGGATTATCTGAACGGCGCTCCTGCCGACGTGGCAGGCCTGAACGGCGAGGCGGCGGACAACGGCGACGAAGCCGAGGAGCTGACCGCTAGGCTTCAGGCCGAGCTGCGCGTTCCCAACCGCAGCGGTTGGCATGCGCGGCCGAGCGCGGTGCTGGTCAATATGGCCAAGCCGTTCAAGTCGGAGGTTCGCCTGTGCTTCGACGGCAAGGTGGCCAACGCCAAAAGCATGGTTTCCATCTTGAAGCTTGGCGTCTGCCACGGCGACATCGTCACCCTGGAAGCGTGCGGCGAGGATGCCGAGCTCGTGTTGGAAACCTTGTCGACGGCCATCCTGGCCGGGCTCGGGGATGCCGACGTGGGCGAGCCCGAGGCACCGGCTGCCGTTGTGGCAGTGCCCGAGCCGGTCGTTCCGGCGCCGGCGCCCGAGATCGCCGGGGTGCTGCGCGGCATTGCCGCTGCCCCGGGCATCGCCATTGGGCCGGCATTCCATTATAAAACCCGCGAGATCAATCCCGCGCGGCTGGATGCGCCCTGTAGCACGGGGCTGAGTCTGGAAGCCGCGCTGGCCGAAGCGCGGCGCCAACTGGCGGAGCTCCACCAGCAGATGCTGACGCAGAAGCTGGTCGCGGAAGCCGCCATCTTCGCCTCGCATAGCGAAATTCTGGATGACGTCGAAATCCTGAACGAGATGCGGGCGCACGAGGCAAACGGCGCCACGCCGGCGCGTGCTTGGCATACCGCCGTGGAAGACCAGGCGACGGCGATTGCCGCGCTGGGCGACCCGGCCTTATGTGCCCGGGCCGACGACCTACGCGACGTCGGTCGCCGGGTGCTGGGCTTGATGCTGGGGGATGCCGAGGAGCACGCCACCTTGCCGGACACCCCGGTGGTGGTGCTGGCGCGGGCGCTTTCGCCTTCCGATACGGCCTCTTTCCGCCCCGAGCGGGTGCTCGGGTTCATCATCGCCGAGGGCGGCCCCACGTCGCATATCGCGATTCTGGCGCGTGCCATGGGTTTGCCGGCGGTGGTCGGCGCCGGTTCCGGCGTGCTGACGGTAGCCGACCGTACCCCGGTGATTCTGAACGGCAATGACGGCACGTTGACGGTCGACCCCGAAGCCGGCGTGTTGGACGAGGCCGTGGCCAGCCAGCAGCGCTGGTTGGAACGCCGCCGCCGCGACCAGGCGCAGGCGTCGCTGCCCGCCGTTACCCAGGATGGCCATCGGGTCGACGTCACCGCCAATGCGGGCTCCGCGGTCAATGCCGAAGCCGCGCTTGAGCAAGGCGCCGACGGCATCGGCCTGTTGCGCACCGAATTCCTGTTCCTCGACCGCGCCGTGGCGCCCGACGAGGACGAGCAGTTCCAAGTCTACCGAACCATCGCCGACACCATGGGCGAGCGGCCGGTGATCGTCCGCACGTTGGATATCGGCGGCGACAAGCCGGTGGCCTACCTGCCGATGCCGCCGGAGGAAAACCCGTTCCTCGGCGTGCGCGGTCTGCGGCTGTGCCTGCGTCAGCCGGAACTGTTCCAGGCGCAATTGCGCGCCATCCTGCGCGCCGCGCCCCACGGCAATCTGAAGATCATGTTCCCCATGGTCAGCGACGTGGCCGAACTGCGCGAAGCCCGGGCCTTGGTGGAAGCGCAGCGGCGGTTGCTGGATGCGCCGCCGGTTCAGATCGGCATCATGATCGAGGTGCCCTCGGCCGCGCTGCTGGCGCACAAATTCGCGCCGGAAGTGGACTTCTTCTCGATCGGCACCAATGACCTGACGCAATACACGCTGGCCATGGACCGTGGCCACGCCGCCCTGGCGGACCGTCAAGACGGTCTGCATCCGGCGGTGTTGCACCTTATCGAACATACCGTTGCTGCCGCGCATCGGCACGGCAAGCGGGTCGACCTGTGCGGCGAGCTTGGCAGCGACGCCGCCGCCGTACCGATTCTGGTGGGGCTGGGCGTGGACGAATTGAGCGTCAGCGTTCCCGCCGTCTCCACCGTCAAGGCGCAAGTGCGCGCCTTGACCCTGACGGATCTCCAACCCCTGGCCCGTCAGGCACTGGACTGCGCTTCGGCCGCAGAGGTGCGGGAGCTGGTTCGGCAATTCAACGCATTCTCTGAAAGGAATTGATTATGGGAAAGAAATTCGACTCTTACCGTTCGCTGGACTATCCCGTACCGGAAACCAGCCTGACCTGGAACCTCTATGGGGTCGGCTTGGAGAGCATGGGCCGCAAGGGCGCGCCGGAAGCGCTCCCGGTGCTCGAGCCCGGCGATGATCAATTGCTGGTGCGCATCGACAGCGTCGGCGTCTGTTTCTCGGACATCAAGGTGCTGAAACAAGGCAGCGCGCACCCCAAGCTGTACAACCGCGACCTCACCGTCGAGCCCACCCGCTTGGGGCACGAGGTTTCGCTGACCATCGTCAAGGTGGGCAAGAACTTGCAAGGCGCTTATCAAGCCGGCCAGCGCATGGCGGTGCAACCCGACATCTATCAGAACGGCATGAGCACGGCATATGGCTACACCATCCCGGGCGGGCTGGTGCAGTACCACCTCATCGGCAAGGAAGTGCTGGAAACCGATGCCGGTCCTTGCCTGTTGCCGGTGGCGGAGGATATGGGCTATGCCGAGTCGTCGCTGCTGGAGCCCTGGGGCTGCGTGATGGGCGCCTATACTCAGCGCCGCCGGCTGACGCCCAAGGAGGGCGGCACGCTCTGGATCATCGGCCAGCCGGGTGATACCACGGCCTTTACGTGCAGTCTGGCGCTGAAACCGTCGCTGATCGTCCTGACCGACGTGCCGCCATCGATCAAGCAGCTTGCCCAGCAGTGGGGCGGCCGGATCGTCGAGAAGAACGGCCTGTCCGCGGCCGATTACCAGGCGCTGAGCCAGGAATTGACCCAGGGCGCCGGCTTCGACGACATGATGCTGCTCAACCCGGTTTCCGCCGCCGCCGTGGGCGAGGCCGCCAAGTTCATCGCCCGCCGCGGCTCTTGCAACCTGGTCGGCACCAAGCCGCTCGACGGTCTGGTGCAAGTCGACCTGGGCCGGCTGCATTACGACTATGTCGCCTTCGTCGGCACGTCCGGTCTGGACCTGGCCGCGTCCTACGGCGCCGCGCGCAACCGTTGCGAAATGCGTGCCGGCGGCACCACGGTGTTTGTCGGCGCCGGTGGCCCCATGGGTCAAATGCACGTTCAGCGCGCGCTGGAGTTGCCCGATGGTCCGCAAGTGGTCATCGCCACGGAAGTGAGCGACGACCGGCTGGAGACGCTGAAGGAAATGTTCGCGCCGCTGGCCGCCAAACACGGCCGTACGCTTTACCTGTTCAACCCCAATAGCAATGCCGAACGCTTCCACGATTTCGTCATGCGCGTCACCCAGGGCCAAGGCGCCGATGACGTGGTGGTCAGCGTGCCGGTCGCCGGGCTGATGGAAGAGGGCGATACGGTGATGAAGGCCGACGGCATGCTGGTGCTGTTCGCCGGGGTGCCCAACGGCACCTACGGCGCGGTGGACTTGAGCCGCGTCTATCTGGCCAACGCCCAGTACACCGGCACCTCGGGCCTGACCATGGACGATCAGTCGCTGGTGATGGAGCGCCGGGTCGCCGGCACCTTGTCGCCGGGCCGCTCGGTGGCCGCCATCGGCGGTATCGAAACCGCGGCGGAAGCGATCCAATCGGTGATGGACGGCCGCTATCCCGGCAAGGTCGTGGTTTTCCCGCAGATCCGCGATTTGCCGCTGACGAGCCTGAAGGAACTGGCCGAGCGCTTGCCGGAAGTGGCGGCAAAGCTTGGCGAGGATCTGATGTGGACCCCCGAGGCGGAAGAGGTGTTGATCGAAACGCTCTGGGAAAAACCGTCAAAGGACCGTTCATGATTTACACGCTTACGCTCAACCCCGCGGTGGATCGGGAGCTGACCGTGCAGGCCGTGGCCTTCGACGAAGTGCTGCGGACCAGCGCGTCCCGGGTGGATTACGGCGGCAAGGGGTTCAACGTTTCCCGCCTGCTCAAGAGCCTGGGTATCGCCAGCACCGCCGTGGGGTTCCTCGGCGGCCGCAGCGGCGAAATGCTGCGGACCGGTTTGCAGGAGCTCGGCATCGGCACGGATTTCGTGTGGGTGCCCGGCGAAACCCGCACCAACATCAGCATCGTCACCGAGAGCCACGATCACTACATCAAGGTCAACGAACGGGGACCGTTGGTGGAGAAGGCGCAGCAGGAGGAGTTGCTGGCCAAGATCGATGGCATCGCCCAGCCGGGCGACTGGTGGGTGCTGGCGGGCAGTCTGCCGCCCGGCGTGGAGGAGGATTTCTATGCCAGGATCGTGCGCGTGCTCAACCGGCATCAGGCCAAAGTGGTGTTGGACACGACCGGCGACGCGCTGCGGCTGGGATGTGCCGAGCGGCCCTTCCTGGTCAAGCCGAATGCGGAGGAGGCCCATGCCTTGACCGGCCTGCCGGTGGGCAATGTGACGGAAATCTGCCGCGTTGCCGGCGAAATCCGTCAGATGGGCGCCGAGAACGTGGTCATCTCCATGGGCAAGGCGGGCGCGCTGATGCATAGCGCCGAGGGCTCTTGGCTGGTGGGCACGCCCAAGGTGGAGGAGCGCAACCCCATCGGCGCCGGCGACTCCATGGTGGGCGGCCTGATCTGGGCGTTGACCCGTGGGCTGGATCTGAAGGCCTGTCTGGCTTGCGGGGTCGCCTGCGGCGCCGCCACGGCCAGTCAGGGGGGGACCGAGGTCGGGTCGCGCGAGCTGATCGAGCGGCTGATCTCTCAGGTCACCTTCCTTCCCCTTTGAATTTGCAGGGAGCTTTGTTATGTCATTGGAACAGCATCAGGAAAAAGACTACGCCCAAGACCCGCTCGCGCTTTACCGGGCGGCCCTGGCGGCCGTCAAAAAATTGGATGGGCAAGTGACCGAGGACGTGCCGGACCGCGGCCGCTTGGTGGCGACCTTCCCCAAGACCATCTTGGGCAAGACGCTGGGCGAGCGCACCCACCTGACCTGCGAGGTACGGGGGCAGGGCGGCGCCGGCCAAGTGGTGGTGGATGCGTACCCGTTGGACGCCATTGGCCGTAAGTTGATGTTCGGCGCGCGCAAGGGCGTGACGCAGACGGTGGTGACGTTATTCCTGGAGCATTTGGACCAGCAACTCGGCTAACGGGGCAATCTCAACGGATTGGAGCATTCATGGCCTCATCCTCTTCGCCCGGCGTGCTGTTGTCCGCCGCCGGCATGGCGCTGGCGAGCACCGTCGCGGCGCAGTTGGCTTTCGCTTTCTGGGCCGGCCAAACGCCTTTCCAATGGAGTACGGGGCTGATCGTTCTGGCCCTTGGCCTGGGCGCGGCGCTGGTCCAGACGGGCGTGCTGCGGATCATGCTGCCCGCGCGTCCGTCGTCTGCGGTCGAGCGGCAGGCGTCGAGCGCGGCGCGCGGCGCGGACAGCGAAACGCCGGCGCCGTCCGGCGCTTGGCTGCAAAGTTTGTCCGATATCGCCGGGCGCATCCGCAGCGGTTCGATGGCGCTGCATGCCGACGCCCAGGCGGCGCAACGCACCGCCGATGAGGCGCGTCAGTCGAGCACGCTCGGACAGGGCGGCATCGACCGGGTCTCCGGCGCCGTGGAAGGGCTCGCGGGCTTGATCGGCCAAGTGAAGACCGGGGTCGAGGAGATCCAGATGCAGACCGAGCAGGCGGCGGCCTTTTCCCAGGAAGGCGCCGGCGCGGGGCAGGAGGCGGCGCGGGCGATGGCGGCCATTCAGGACGTCACCGTGCGCATGGTCGATGCCGTGTCGGTCATTCAAGCGATTGCCCGGCAAACCAATTTGTTGTCGCTCAACGCGGCCATCGAGGCCGCCAAGGCGGGCGAGCTAGGCAAGGGGTTCGCCGTGGTGGCCGATGAAGTGCGCAAGTTGGCCGACCGCAGCGCCCAGGCGACTCAGGAGATCCGTTCGTTGATCGACGAGGTGAATCGGGTCGTTTCCGACGGCAGCGAGGCGGTGGGAACCAGCGTGGAGATTCTTCAGGCCATCGGCGGCGACATCATCACGCTGGTTGGCACCTCGCAACAGATCGTCGTGGCGCTGGGAACGCAGGCGGCGACTTGCGAGGACATGCGTGGCCAAGTGGCGGCCACGAGCGGCGACGTCGAGCGTGGCGCCGCCATGAGCATGGCATTGGCCGAATCGGTGGCAAGCGTTGCGCGCGCCGCCGCGGATTTGGCTGGCGTGGCCGAGGGCTTTTCCGTTCAGGCGGCCCGCTAGGGGCTGCTCGATGAAGGCCGTCTCGGTGTATGGGTGTTCCATGTCGTGTGAGAGCGTTTTTCCTCGTTGACTGCCGTTTGCCTGAGGTGAACGGCAGCTTTTTTTTGCCTGGCGGTTAGT
>NZ_JAFAND010000072.1 GCF_019232825.1 Paludibacterium sp.
AGTCATCACAAGCCGAAGGTTCTCCTTTTCTTGTCATTGCGAATGAAATAAAGTAATCCCTTCCTCGTCATCCTGAGGAGCGAAACGACGTGAGAATCCATTACAGCGTTTTGTGGATCCCTCACGATCGATCTCCCAGATCGAATCGTTGCTCGGGAAAACGATGTTGGAAGAGTGAGAAGACGAAGTGAAGAACGCGAGACGACGATATTGAGAGATGAATCGCACTCACATCAAACAATTGATTAAAGTAAAATATAAATATACAATAATATTGATATAGAACATATTTTATATTCATGATGTATCTCAAATTACTCATCGCTTTTATCAGCGCAGGGTTAGGCGTCATCATTGCGGAATGTTTTTTGCAAAACATGATTGTAAAATATTTTCTTTACGTTGCCTTGGCGTTCGGGCTTGGCACACTAATCTTAACGTTATTTTTCTCAACCATTGTTTTATCGTGGATTTTATTTGTGCTTGCAGGGATTATAACCGGTGGACTGACGAACGTTGTTTGGCAACGTTCTTGTTAAATTTTTAACCTACCTGACAAAAATCAGAAAGTCTCTATTATATGTTGCAATCGCGTTCGACGAGATCGATTTTGCCCCAGCACAAGAGTGCATCCTTCTTAAACTGAAACTTCTTTGTTAAATAAGTTAATTAAATTTAAATCCTAATCCTTAAAAAATCTCTTCGGCAATAATAACACCAAAAGAATCAATAAAAATGAAATAATCGTTTGGCCGAAAAAGCCCATACGCCATGTATTAAAAGCATGCGCAAAATATCCCGTCAATTTAAACGATGTGAAAAAGCCGAGTCCTACCACCACATAATAAATCGCAAATGCTGTCCCGCGCACATCTTTTTGCGTCATCTTAGCAATAGCCGTTGTCAATATACCTTGTACAGTTGCCGCATAAACACCAGCGCAAATTGTCCCTGCGATTAAACCTATCAAATGATTTGATGATAATAATAATATATTCGCTGAAAATAGAAATACCAAACCAAACAGCAATGTTTTTTTGAAATCATGTTGATCCAAGCGCTTTGCTAAGAAAAATGAAATCAGACACCACGGCAAATCATAAATAATATAAACCAAAGGCAAAAAGGGGGTTGGTGCGCCATATTCGTAAAAACGATGCCCGACGAAATTTTCACCAAAACGCGCCGCCGTTACGGCAAACGCTAGGAAATACATGAAATATAAAACGCCTGGAAAGTTTTTGATTTGTTCCCATTGAAAACGATTGGTGGATTTTTTTTCCGTGAAAGGAATCGGCTCGATATAAAATAATAAAATCGTTGCGAGTAAACCAGGAATGATACTCAGTTTATAAAGCATCGCAAAATGATCAGGGTAAAAATACAAAAAAACAGACGCCGTGAGCGCGCCTGACATTGCCCCTAAAGTATACGAGACTTGTTTATATGCAACGGCTTGACCAATGTTTTCTTGTTGCTGATTAATCGTTAAAAATGCGTCGGCTGGCCCCGCTCTCACGCCTTTTGTGAGGCGCTCAAATGAACGCAACAAAAATATACTAAAAGGCCCACTTACAAAAGCAAACATTGGTCTTGCGATCATCGATAAGATCGAGCCAAAAATAAGCACCATTTTATAATTTTTAAATATATCAATGAGAATGCCTGAAATCATTTTTGTGCCATACATGCTGAGCACGGCATAAGCCTGAATCGATCCCAAATGCATTTTTGAAATCCCCAAGACATGCTCATGATAGATCGTTAAGGTTGACATCACCATCAACGTTGTGAGCGACCAAAAATAACTTGCCCCATAAATGATCAAAGTGTTTTTGCGTTGTGGATTCATCGAGATCGCTGCGTCATTATCATCTCTTCATTTATGCATGTTTGAAAAATAAAGTAAACTCAAACCATTGATGACAGATTATCTCTCAAGGTGATTGAGAATACGCTTTCCTTTTTCCTCTTCTTCCAGTCTGATCTTATCTTTTAACTCCTGGAGGCGCTGTGCTTTTTCTCTTTCTTTACGAGTGCTCTGCCATTGTTTTCTACTGGTTTGCCATTCTTTTCTTTCTACTTCT
>NZ_JAFAND010000120.1 GCF_019232825.1 Paludibacterium sp.
GTCGAGCCGGACGTTCTGCTGCTCGACGAGCCTTTGTCGGCGCTCGACGCCAATCTGCGCGCCGACGTGCGCTCGGAGCTGAAAGCGCTGCACGAACGCTTGCCGCACTTGACCATCGTCTGCGTCACCCACGATCACGACGACGCGCTGGTGCTTTCCGACCGCACGCTGTTGATGCGCGAGGGACGCATCGCGCAACTCGGCACGCCGCAGCAACTGTACGACGCGCCCTGCGACGCCTTTGTCGCGCGCTATTTGGGCGCGGCCAATCTGCTGCCGCTGCCGCTGGTACTGCCGGCGTCTGACCCGCGCCGTCACGACCCCGAGCGTCTCGCCTGCCTGCGGCCGGAAGCGTTCCTCATCGTGCCGCGCGATCAGGGACGTTTGCACGGCGAAATCGCCGACGTGCAATGGCATGGCGCGACCTTGTCGGTGTCGGTGGTGCTCGATGCCTTGCCGCGGCAAACGGTGCTGGTCACCCGGCAACGCAACCAAGGCGATGCGCCGTTGAAAGGCGCACGGATCTCATTGGACTTCGAGGTGGACGATGTCGCGCTCATTCACCCCTGATATCGGCGTACTGCGCCGCGCCCCCTGGCAACAGTGGTTTCTGCTCGTCGCCGTCTTGGGACCGCTGGTGATCTATCCGCTCTCGCGGCTGGTGCTGTTGAGCCTGAGCGGACCGCACGGCCTGACGCTGCAGGTGTATGCGCAGTTCTTCCACAACCCCGAGACACGTGGCGTCATCGCCTGCACCCTGGCGGTGCTGGGTCTGAGCGCCACGCTGGCGTCGCTGCTGGGCGTGACGCTCGCGGCACTGTTGTTCTTCAGACCCTTTCCCGGCGCGGGCCTGCTGACGCGCTTTCTGGAGCTTTTTGTGGCGTTCCCGTCGTTTTTGGTCGCCTTCGCGCTGATTTTTCTCTACGGTTCGCAAGGCGCGGTCAGCATCGGCCTGCAGCAGCTGCTGCACCTGCAAAATCCCCCGCTCGACTTTCTGTTCGGCATCGGCGGCGTGGTGTTGGCCGAAGTGGTGTTCTACGCGCCATTCGTCGTGCGCCCCACGCTCGCGTCGTTCGCGATGCTCGACCTGCGCCTCGTCGAAGCCGCGCAAAGCCTCGGCGCCAGCCGCTGGCGGGTGGCGCGCAAGGTGGTGCTGCCGCTGGCCTGGCCGGGTATCGCCGCCGGCACACTGCTGTGCTTCCTGCTGACCCTGAACGAGTTCGGCATTTTGCTGGTGCTGGGCAGCGCCCGCTTGATCACCCTGCCGGTGGCGATTTACAGCGCCGCCACGGTCGATCTCGATTTGCCGACCGCGGCGGCCGGCGCCGTGGTCATGCTGGCGATGTCGCTGTCGCTCTACGCCCTCTACCGCCGCGTCAATCAACGGCATCAGCGGGGGGCGCGCTGATGGACCGGCTCTCCACCCTCCCTATAAAACAGCTGCCGGCATCGCGCCGGTGGGCGCGTATCGCCGGCGCATCGCTCACCCTCTGCGCCGCGCTCGTCGGCATCTGGCTGTTTGTCTTGCCGGTGGCGGTGGTTGCGCTCTCCAGCGTGGCGGCGCACTGGTCCGGCACCCTGCTGCCGGACGGCCTCAGCCTGCACTGGTTCGAACGGCTCGACGGCAGCGATTTCGCCGCGCTGGCCACGAGCCTGGAGATCGGCGTTGGCGTCGCGCTGGCGGGCACCGCGCTCGGCGTGTGGCTGGCGCTGGCGCTCGAAGGACATGAGCGGCGCGGGCTTGGCGCCGTGATCGACACCATCGCCATGATGCCCAACGGCGTGCCGAGCGTGGTGCTCGGACTCGCCGTGCTCATCGCCTACCACAAGCCGCCGGTCGATTTGTCCAGCTCGGCGTTGATCGTGATTCTGGTGCAGCTCGCGCTGGTGCTGCCCTTCTGCTATCGCACCGCCGCATCGGCCCTGCGGCCGGAATTGACGATCCTGCGCGAAGCGGCGCAAAGCCTGGGCGCGCCGCCGGCCATGGTGCTCGCCCGCGTGGTGCTGCCGCAGATGCTGCCGGCGATCCGCGCGAGCCTGGCGCTCGGCTTCGCGCTGTCGCTGGGCGAGCTGGGCGCGACGCTCACCGTGTACCCGCCCGGCTTCGCCACCGTGCCGATCGTGGTCATCGGCCAGGTCGAACGCGGCTATTACCTGCCAGCCTCCGCCCTGTCGTTGTTGCTGTTGCTGGCGTCGCTGGCGGCGCTGCTCGCCATCGCCGCGCGCGAACGGCGGCCGCGCCCGCAACGCTGAACCCTCGCGCCTTCACAAGGAACCGCCATGTCGAACCCCCTCCCTCTTGAGATGGCCGTCAACGGCCGCTGCTACCGGCTGCCGGCGCCGCCGAGAGTCATCGTCTGCGTCGACGGCTGCGCGTTCGACTACCTCGACGCCGCCGCCCGGGCGGGCGCGACGCCCTTCTTGGCAAGCTGCCTGCAAGCCGGCCGCGCGTTCAAGGGCGACAGCGTCATGCCCTCGTTCACCAACCCCAACAACCTGTCGATCGTTTGCGGCGCGCCGCCTTCGGTCCATGGCATCTGCGGCAATTATTTCTGGGACCCGGATGCCGATGGCGGCCGCGGCGCGGCGGTGATGATGAACGATCCGAGCTACCTGCGCGCCGGCACGATTCTCGCCGCGGCGGCCGAGGCCGGCGCGCGCGTGGCGGTCGTCACCGCCAAGGACAAGCTCCGCCGCCTGCTCGGCTGGCAACTGTCCGGCATCTGTTTTTCGGCGGAAAAGGCCGACGCGGCCACGCTGGCCGACAATGGCATCGACAGGGTGTTGGACCTGGTCGACCTGCCGCTGCCGGACATCTACAGCGCCGATCTGTCGGCGTTCGTATTCGCCGCCGGCGTACGCCTGGCGCAAACGCGGCCGCTGGATCTGATGTACCTGTCGACCACCGATTACATCCAACACAAGCACGCGCCGGGCACCGCCGAGGCCAACGCCTTCTACGCGATGATGGACCGCCATCTGGCGCGCTTGGACGCCATGGGCTGGATCATCGGCCTCACCGCCGACCACGGCATGAGCCCCAAGCACGACCCGCTAAGCGGCGCGCCCAACGTGATCTATTTGCAAGACCTGCTCGATCAGTGGCTTGGCGCTGGCCAGGCGCGCGTCATCCTGCCGATCACCGACCCGTATGTCGTGCATCACGGCGCGCTCGGCTCGTTCGCCACCGTTTATCTACCGCCCTCGGCGGCCGCGGCCGCCATGGCCGAACGTCTCGGCGCGCGCGACGGCATCGAGCGCGTATTGACGCGGCAACAGGCGTGCGACGCCTTCGACCTGCCGGCCGACCGCATCGGCGATCTGGTCGTGCTCGGCCGCCACGATACGGCGCTCGGCTCACGACGGGAAGAGCACGATCTTTCCGGCCTGACGGTGCCGTTGCGCTCGCATGGCGGGCTGGCGGAACAGGAAGTGCCGCTGCTATTCAATCGACCGGTGACGGTTGCCGCCGGACGGCGGCTGCGTAATTTCGACGTGTTCGACCTGGCGTTAAACCATGTGGAGGCTTCATGAGCGGCACCCCGAACGACCATCCTGCTTTTCGCGGCGAAACGCTGCGTCTGTGCGGCGAAAAAACCGGACGCGCACGCACGTTCGGCGTATTCGACCCCTATAGCGGCCTGCGTGTCGGCAGCGTGCCGCTGGCGAGCGTCGACGACGTGCGCGCCGCCTTCGATTACGCCGCGGCTTACCAGCCCCGGCTTACGCGCCATGCGCGCGCCGAGATTCTGACGCGCGCGGCGGCGCTGCTCGGCGAACGCGCCGACGCCGCCTCGGATCTCATTTCGCTCGAATCGGGTTTGTCGAAACAGGATTCGCGGCATGAAATCGGCCGCGTCGGCGACGTGTTGCGCTTCGCCGCCGCCGAAGCGCTGCGCGACGACGGCCAGAGCTTCAGCTGCGACCTGACGCCGCATGGGCAGGCGCGCCGGGTGTTCACCCAACGCGAACCGCTCGCCGGCGTCATCGTCGCCATCACCCCGTTCAACCATCCGATGAACCAAGTGGCGCACAAGGTGGCGCCGGCGATCGCCACCAACAACCGCGTGCTGCTCAAACCATCGGAAAAAGTGCCGCTGTCCGCGCTCTACTTTGCCGACCTGCTCTATGAGGCCGGGCTGCCGGCGCCGATGCTGCAAGTCTTGACCGGCGCGCCGGACGAGATTGCCGACGCGCTGATCACCCACCCGCTGGCGGAGCTCGTCACCTTCACCGGCGGCGTCGCCATCGGCAAGCACATCGCCGAACGCGCCGGCTACCGCCGCCTGGTGCTGGAACTGGGCGGCAACGACCCGCTGATCGTGCTGGAGGACGCCGACGTCGAACGCGCGGCGGCGCTGGCCGCGCAAGGCTCGTATAAAAACTCCGGTCAACGCTGCACCGCGGTCAAACGCATCCTGGTGCAAAACCGCGTGCTGGACGATTTTTGCCAAGCGCTGGTGGCGCATACCCGCGACTGGTCCTATGGCGATCCGTTCGACGCGGCCAACCGCATGGGCACCGTCATCGACGCCGACGCCGCGGCCCGCATCGAGGCGCGCGTCAACGAGGCCGTGGCCCAGGGCGCGCGGCTGTTGACCGGCAACACGCGCCGGGGCGCGCTGTACGCGCCGACCGTGCTCGACCGGGTGAATCCGGCGATGACGCTGGTGCGCGAGGAAACCTTCGGGCCGGTCTCGCCCGTCATCGGCTTCGACACGCTCGACGACGCCATCCGCATCAGCAACGGCACCGCCTTCGGCTTGTCCTCCGGCGTCTGCACCGACCGCCAGGACGCCATCGCGCGGCTCGTCAACGAACTGCACGTCGGCACCGTCAACGTGTGGGAAGTGCCCGGCTATCGGCTGGAACTGACGCCGTTCGGCGGCATCAAGGATTCGGGCCTCGGCCATAAGGAAGGCGTACAGGAATCGATGAAAAACTACACCAATCTGAAAACTTTTTCGTTGCCGTGGGGGTAAAGCATGGCCGACGCCATCAATATCGAGGAAGGCGACGTCAACCTGGGGCCGCGGCGCCAGGCCTGGCAAGCGGCGCACATCGGTCCCGAGACGCGCGGACTCTTGGCGGAGGACGCGCGCTGGTTCCTGCACCAGTCGATGTCCACCCCTTGCCTGAACGCGCTCTCGGCCGCCGCCGGCAGCCGGATCGTCGACCTGGAGGGCCGCGCGTACTTGGATTTTCACGGCAATAGCCTGCACCAGATCGGCCATGGCCACCCCAAGGTCGTGGCGGCGGTCAAACAGACGCTCGACACGCTGCCCTTCAGTCCGCGACGCTACACCAACCTGCCGGCGGTCGCGCTCGCGCGCGCGCTGTGCCAAGCCGCGCCGATCGACGGCGCCAAGCTGCTGCTGGCGCCCGGCGGCACCGCGGCGATCGGCATGGCGTTGAAGCTCGCCCGCCTGGCGACGGGCAAGTTCAAAACCCTGTCGATGTGGGACAGCTTTCACGGCGCCTCGCTCGACGCCATTTCCATCGGCGGCGAGGCGGTGTTCCGCCGCGGCATCGGCCCGCTGCTGCCGGGCAGCGAGCACGTGCCGCCCCACGACCCCGGTCATTGCGCGTTCGGATGCCAAGGGTCGTGCGCGCTGCGCTGCGTCGACTATATCGATTACTGCCTGGAGAAAGAGGGAGACGTAGCGGCGGTGATCGTGGAAACCATCCGCGCCACCGACGTGCAGATTCCGCCTATCGATTACTACCGGCGGCTACGCGCCGCCTGCGACCGCCACGGCGCGTTGCTGATTCTCGATGAGATTCCGATCGCACTGGGACGCACCGGTCACCTGTTCGCCATCGAGCGCTACGGCATCGAACCCGACATGCTGGTGATCGGCAAAGGGCTTGGCGGCGGCTTGATGCCGCTGGCCGCCTTGATCGCGCACCCCCGCTTCGACGTGGGCCAGCACATCTCGCTCGGCCACTACACCCATGAGAAAAGCCCGCTGGCCTGCGCCGCCGCGCTCGCCACGCTGGACGTGATCGCCGACGAGCAGTTGTGCGAACGCAGCCGGACACTGGGGGCGCAAGCGCTGCAACGGCTACAGGACCTGGCACGGCGCTGCCCGGCGGTAGCCGAGGCGCGCGGCGCGGGTCTCTTGCTCGCGCTGGAACTCCGGGATCACAACGGGCGGACGGCGGCCGACTTGGCCGAAGCGGTGCTGTACCGCTGCTTGACGGCAGGGCTGTCGTTCAAGGTCGGCCAAGGCACGGTGCTGGTACTGGCGCCGCCGCTGAACATCGCCGAAGACGACCTCTTTTGGGCGCTCGACACCGTCGAGCAGGCATTGAAAGCCGAAATCGGTGCTTAGGCGTTTGGCGCAATGCCGCGCGTCGCGCGGCGATTACGCCCTACACAACCGGACATACCTTCTCGTAGGGCGCACTCGCCGAAGGCAGTGCGCCACAGTGAAACCACGCCAAGGAAGTGTTTGGCACAACTGGACACGCCTTCCCGTAGGGCACACTCGCCGCAGGCAGTGCGCCGCGGCTACGCCTGTTTGGCGGCCGTCGAGCCCCGCGCCAGCAAGATGCCGTTGAGCACCATTTTGCGCTTGGCCAGACTCGGGTTTTCCAGCCGGGAGAGCAGCATTTCCATCGCCAGCGTGCCGATGTCGTACACCGGCTGCTCGATCACCGTCAGCCCATGGCCGACGAGCCCGGTCCAGACGTCGTTATCGAAACCGGCCAGCGCCACGTCGCCGGGAATCGACATGCCCGCCTCCATCAACGCCCGCACCGTTCCCTGCAGCAGCAGGCCGTTACTGGCGATCAGCGCGTCGGGGCGGTCCGGCTCGGTCAGCCAGGACTTGACGGCGGCGACGGCGGCATCGACGTTCGGAGGCACAAAGCGCGCGGCAACCGGCAGCCCTTGCGCCACGAGCGCGGCCTCGTAACCCGCGGCGCGCTCCGCCCCGGTAGTGCTGCTGTTGCCGAACAGCCCGCCGATGCGGCGGTAGCCGCGACCGATCAGGTGTTCCACCAGCTGCTGCGCCGCCTGCTTGTTATCCAGCACCACGGCGTCGGTCAGCCCCGGCGGACCGGCGCGGTCGATCATCACCACCGGAAACTCGAAGCGGTCGGGCCGGAAGCGGCTCGCGGTATCGCCGGTCGGCGAGAAGATCACGCCGCAGACGCGCTCTTCCTGCATCAGGCGCAGGTACATCGCCTCCTTCTTCACGTCCTCATCGACGTTGCACAGAATGACGCGCATGCCGGCGCGATAGGCCGCATCCTCAACCGCGCGGCTGACCGCGGTGAAGAACGGGTTGCGTATGTCCGAAACCAGCAAGCCCACGGTTTGGCTATGCTGCGAACGCAAACGCCGCGCCGCCAGGTTGGGGCGATACCCCAATTGCGCCACCGCCTGCTCGACACGTTCTCTGAGATCGGCACTGACCGGCCCATTCCCCAGCGCGCGCGACACCGTCGCAATCGACACGCCGGCCAATGCGGCCACGTCCTTGATCTTCGCACTCATCAGTCCTCACTCTCTCGGCAGTTCCGTCTGCACGCCATGCTTGCCCACCACCTTTTGTTGACAAGTGCCGTCATTATGCGGCGAAAGCCGCCACTGTTGTAACTTGTTGACAACCTCCAACTGGAAAAATTGACACGAATAATGTAATCGTTTTCAATACAAACCTAGACGAAAGAAATGATCACCAGCAATCACCCTGATCATTCATGCCGCGAAACCTTGTTTAATCGGACGTCAAAAACAAATAAATTGATTTAAAAACAAGAGAAAACAAAGCACTTTACTGCCACACCCAACCATCCAGCGCCTTTTGCCCCATGCCCGCCGGCGCGCAGTAAAACGTTTTCAATTCGCTGCTTGGCGATAGCGTCGCCAAGGGCGCACAAGCTTTGGTAATGCAAGAGAGAAAGTAAACAATGGATAGTCATCAACTGAATCAACTGGTTGCCCGCGTCAAAACGGCTCAGCGCGTTTACGCCAATTTCACGCAGGAGCAAGTCGACGCGATCTTCCGCGCCGCCGCCCTTGCCGCCGCCGACGCCCGCATCCCGCTGGCCAAGCTCGCCGCCTCCGAAACCCGCATGGGCGTGGTCGAGGACAAGGTGATCAAGAACCACTTCTCCTCCGAGTA
>NZ_JAFAND010000095.1 GCF_019232825.1 Paludibacterium sp.
CGCGCCGCCGCCAGCATGGCGCCGGACAGCATCGCCGCGCTGACGAAATAGCCGGCGGGACCGAGCCAGCCCATGATCAACGAGCACAACACCGGCCCGAGCGTCCCGCCCAGCGCGTACATCATCAGCAGCGTGGCGTTGGCCTCGACCCGGCGCCGCGGCGGCATGGCGTCGTTGACGATGCCGCTCAGCGTGCCGTAGAAGGTAAAAGCGATGCAGACGAACAGCATGGTCAGCGGCAGCAACAGCCAAGTCGCCAGCACCTGGCTCAGAATCAGCGCCAACACCAGCACCGCCAGCGCCGAGCGCGACAGCAGCTCGGCCCGGTTGCCGCGGTCGGCCCACTTGCCCATCGGCCATTGCAGCACCGGCGCGGCCAGCAGGGTCAGCCCCATGAAGTCGCCGACGTGGGTATTGCTGTAGTGCAGTTGGCTTAGCACCACCGGCATCATCGCGTAAAACGCGCTGTTGAAACTGCCGGCCACCAGGGCGCCGGCCCAGCCCAACGGCGCGCGCCGGTGAAGCTGCAACAGTGTGCGCAGCGCCTGGCGCCAGAGGTTGCCCGGCGCCGACTCCGTCACCGGCAACGGCTGTTGCCGCGTCAGCGTCACCGGGATGATGGCCAAGGTGAACAGCATGGCCACGACGATGAACGGCCAGCCCGGCTGGTCGAACGGCAGGCGCAGCAACCATTGCCCGGCGCTGGCGCCAAGGTAGCTGATGATCATGTAGAGCGAAAACAGCTGGCCGCGCTGCGCATTGCTGACGCAGGCGTTGAGCCAGCTCTCCACCACCATGAACACGCCGCAAATCGCCAGGCCGTTGGCGAAGCGGCTGACGAGCCACAGCAGCGCGCCATGCAGCAGCGACTGCGCCAACGCCACCAGACACACGGTCGCCGCCAACACGGCGAAGGCGCGATGGTGGCCATAGTCGCGCACGATGCCGCTGCAGGCGAAACCGCCGAGAAAGAAGCCGCCGTAATAGGCCGACTGGATGACGCCGGCCATGGCCACCGGCACGCCATCGGCCAATAGGCTGAGCGACGTCTGCGTGCTGGCCAGCGCGTTGCCGACCATCAACAGCGCATAGGCCAGCAGCAGGCTCGCCACCACCTGCAGCAGGTTGAACCAAGGTCGTGCCGGCGCTTGTTCCACGGCGTCTGTCATCGCTGCGTCTCCCTGTACGTCCCTTTCACTATGGGCGACTTTTGCATTAATGTTGTTGTACTGAATAAAACAAACGGAGAACGTGATGACAATCGTCATTGAGCGCGACCTATCGGCGCCGATGCGCCATACGGTGCAGATCGGCCAGCACCGGCTGGTGGTGGACATGGGCGAAGCGGAAGGCGGCAGCGGCAGCGGCCCCAATCCGCATGATTTGTACGACGCCGCGCTCGGCGCCTGCAAAGCGCTGACCATGCTGTGGTACGCGCAACGCAAGAACATCGATGTGGGCGACATCCGCGTGACCGTGGCGCGCGACGACAGCCAGGAAAGCCAAGGCACCTACCGGTTGCAGGCGCGCATCGCGCTCGACCCCTCGCTCGACGATGCCACCCGGCAAAAGCTCATGGCGATTGCCGACCGCTGCCCGGTGCACAAATTGATGACGCAAGTCACGACCGTCATCGACACCGTGGCCGAGGTCTGACGATGAGCAGCCTGATATTGTTGCCGTCGCCGGAGAAGGATCTGGGCGGGGGGTTCGTCGTGCGGCGCAGCCTACCGGCGGCGGCCTGCCGCGCGGTGGGGCCGTTCGTGTTTTTCGATCACATGGGACCGGTGCGCGAAACCCCGGGCCACGCGCATGACGTGCGGCCGCATCCGCACATTGGGCTCGCCACCGTCACCTACCTGTTCGCCGGCGCGATGATGCACCGCGATAGCCTAGGCTCGGTGCAGCGCATCGAGCCCGGCGCGATCAACTGGATGACCGCCGGCCGCGGCATCGTGCATTCGGAGCGCAAACCGGAAGACCTGCTGGACCAAACCTTCGACCTGCACGGGCTGCAGTTATGGTGCGCGCTGCCGCGCGAGGCCGAGGAGTGCGAGCCGGCCTTCGCGCACACGCCGGCCGCCGCCTTGCCGCAAATCGAGGTCGACGGCGCAACCGTGCGCGTGCTGATCGGCGAGGCGTTCGGCGCGCGCTCGCCGGTGGCCACCTTCAGCGAAACCGTGTATCTGGATCTGCAATTGACGCCTGAGAGCGATCTGGCGCTGCCGGATCACGTCGCCGAGCGCGCGGTCTACGCCGTCGACGGCGAAATCGAACTCAACGGCGAGCGGGTGCCGCCGCGCACGATGGCGGTCTTGGCGCCGGATTGCGCCTGGCGGCTGACCGCGCCCGCCGACGCGCGCGCGGTGCTGATCGGCGGCGCGCCGCTGGACGGACCGCGGGCGATGTGGTGGAACTTCGTCTCCAGCCGGCGCGAGCGCATCGAGGAAGCGAAAGCGGATTGGCAGGCACAGCGCATGGGCGCCATCCCGGGCGAAACGGAGTGGATCCCGCTGCCGGGGTAGGGCCTGTGGCGCACTGCCTTCGGCGAGTGCGCCCTACGCGAGTGCGCGGCCGGCCGCGAATAGCCGTTCCGCCTGCGCCACGTCCACGTCGATGCCAAAGTGTTTGCCGAGGCTGCGGCGCAAGGTGGCGCTGTCGCCGATCGGCTGTTCCAGCCGGTCGGCGCCGAGCGTGAGGATCAAGCGCGTTCCGGCCAGACTGATGCGGCCGTCCGGGCGCGCCAGCGAACACAGCGGCTTTTGGGTGAAATGCGACTCGGGCGAATGCTGATGATAGGCGCAGCGCTGGGCAAAGGCCTCGATGGCATGCGCCGCCAGCGTGAAGCGGTACTGCGGCCGCCAGTGACCCGCTTGCTTGCAACGCTCGAGCACCAGTTGACCATGCATTTCCACGAGGCGGTAACTGGCGTCCGGCTGGTGGCTGATGGAACCGGCCAGCGGCAGCGGCAGTAAAAAGGAATCGCCGAAGCCGACGTCGGCCAGGTAGTCGCCTTCGTCGAAACGCACCCGCAACAGCAAGTGATCGAACGCGGGTCCGAATGCCTCGCCATCGAATACCTCCGCCGAGAGCAAGCTGACATCGAAACCCAAGGCATCCAGCAGGCGGGCAAACGCCTCATTGACTTCGTAACAGAAACCGCCGCGCCGGCGCGTGACCAATTTGGCCAGCAGCCCCGCCTCATCCAAACGCACCGGCTCGTCGAGGAACAAGCTCAGATTCTCGAACGGCACCGTGCGCAAATGCTGCAAGTGGAGCTGCGCCAGTCCTTCGGGCGACCGCTCCACGTCATCGCGAATGCCGATACGCGCCAAGTACGCCTGTCTCGCCAGCTCATCCATCCTCTGTCCCCCTGCCCGTTCCCGGTCACCGTAGCCCGCATGGCAACCATCCTACCTGACCATAGCCGAGAATGCGTCCGTCTGGACAGGATGACGGCCAAACCGGCCGGATTGTTCGTTTATTTTGGAAAGTTCATCCAGATTGTCGATATTTATCTAACAGTTTCAGGCACCTACACTGCAGACCAGAGCCGGACAAGACCGTCCGTTAAGGAGAGCATCGCATGAACAGCAAGATCGCATTGATCACCGGCGGCAGCCGCGGTTTGGGCAAGAGCATGGCGCTCCACCTGGCCTCCCACGGCGTCGACGTCATTCTGACTTACCGCAGCCAAGACGCCGAGGCCCTGGCGGTGGTGCGCGAAATCACGGCGCAGGGCCGGCTCGCCGTGGCGTTGCCGCTGGACGTGGGCACGAGCGCCGGGTTTCCGGCGTTTGCCCAGGCGGTGCGGGCCGCATTGCAGACGCACTGGCAGCGCGACTCGCTGGACTTCCTGGTCAACAACGCCGGCATCGGCATCCACGCCGCCTTCGCCGACACCAGCGAGGTGCAATTCGACCAACTGATGAACATCCACCTCAAAGGCACGTTCTTCTTGACGCAAACGCTGCTGCCCTTGATCGCCGACGGCGGCCGCATCGTCAATCTGTCGTCGGGGCTGGCGCGCTTCGCCCTGCCGGGCTATGCCGCCTACGCGGCGATGAAGGGCGCGATCGAGGTGCTGACGCGCTATATGGCCAAGGAACTCGGCCCGCGCGGCATCGCGGTGAACGTGGTGGCGCCGGGGGCGATCGAGACCGATTTCGGCGGCGGCGCCGTGCGCGACAACGCGCAAGTGAATGCCTTCATCGCCGGCCAGACGGCGCTCGGCCGCGCCGGCCTGCCGGACGACATCGGCGGCGTAGTGGCGGCGCTGTTGACCGAGGACTGCCGCTGGATCAACGGCCAGCGCATCGAGGTATCGGGCGGGATGATGCTGTAGCACCCAACCCGGGCGGCTGGCGCAGCAGCGTCGGACGCCCGGCCGATCGGACGGCAAAGCACCATTCCCCTATCTACAATAGGGTCATCGTCACTCAAAATGCATACGCTGAAGAGAATACGATGGCCGTCATCAATACCGAAGCTCACTCCCATGCCGTGCTCAACGTACGTCTGTTCGACATGATCGCGGCCTTGTCCACCACGCTGGACCTGCTCGATCCGCAACTGGGCTCGCACCAGAAGCGCACCTGTCTGATCGCCGCCCAAATCGGCATGACCATGTCGTTGCCGCTGGCCGACTATCAGAGCCTGTTCATCGCCGCGATCTTCCACGACATCGGCGCGCTGGCCCTGCACGACCGCTTGCGGCTATTGGCCTTCGAGGACACCGAGCCGCATCAGCACGCCCAGATGGGCGCGCAATTACTGGCGCGCTTCGACACCTTCCAGCCCTATGCGCCGCTGCTCGCGTTTCATCACGTGCCCTGGGCGCACGGCGAGGGGCAAACCTTCGAAGGTCAGCCGGTGCCGATGCTGAGCCATCTGATTCATCTTGCCGACCGCATCGAGGTGTTGGCGCAAGGGCACGCCAACATCCTGGCGGAGGTCGGCGACATCCGTCTGCGCGTGCAGGAAAACAGCGGCGCCATGTTCTGCCCCGAGCAGGTCAACGCTTTCATGCAGGTATCGCAGATCGAGCGCTTCTGGCTCGATCTGTTTTCCGTCAATCTCGATCAGATCCTGCGCGCGCTGGCGCCGTTCAACGACATCGAGCTCGATTTGCAGCAACTGATGCGGTTCGCGCAGTTTTTCGCCTTGATCATCGACTCGCGCAGCCACTTCACCACCACCCACTCGGCCGGCGTGGCCATCTGTGCCGAAACGCTGGCCAAATACATGGGCATGAGCGAGGTCGAGGCCGCCAAGATGCGCATTGCCGGTTATCTGCACGATACCGGCAAGCTGGCCGTGCCGTGCGAGTACATCAACCGCGGCGGTCCGCTGACCTGGGAGGAGACGGCGCGGGTGCGCGCGCATAGCTACATCACCCATGACATTCTCAGCCGGATCAACGGCCTGGGCGATATCGCCGAATGGGCGTCCCATCACCACGAACGCCTGGACGGCAGCGGCTACCCGTTTCACAAGAGCGCCGACCGGCTGAGCCTGGGTTCGCGCATCATGGCGGTGGCCGATGTCTACACCGCGCTGAGCGAAGACCGCCCCTATCGCGCCGGTCTGCCGGCGCCCGAGGTCTTCGCCCATCTGGAGGATCTGGTGGCGGCGCGCCAATTGGAGGCGACGGTGGTCGCGGTGCTCAAGCACCATCACGACCGCATCGGCGCGCTCTGCCACGAGGTGCAGCAGCGCGAGGGCGAGGCCCTGAACGCGTTTTGGCGGCTGGCAGGCAACTAGGGACGTGCATTGCCTGCGGAGAATGTACGACGATGGCGGGTGCTCGCCTCGCCCCACACATCGCTCACACCTCGGCATGCATGATGTGCGAGATGCCGGCAAAGTGCAGCCCGTCCTCGCGCGCATCCAGATAGCGCCGGTTGAGCGCCATGGCGGTATGGTCCTCGACCCGGGCAAAGCCCAAGGCGTGAAGCCGATCGGCGAGTTCGGCCGGGTCGAAGCGGCACTTCACCGGCTCGCCCCTCTGCGCGAGCCGCGTCATCATGCCGGCCTGGATGCTCTGTTCCAGCGGTCCCATCGCCGCCGGCGCGAGCGAATAGTCGAACACCACGCCGCTGCCCGCGGCGCACGCGGCGACGAACGCCAGCGTGCGCATCGCCGCCTCCGGCGCCAAATACATGACCACGCCCAGCCAAGAGAAGAAAGCCGGTTCGTCGTGGCGGAAGCCGGCGGCGTCAAGCCCATGCGCCAGGGTCTCCTCCTCGAAGCTGACCGGCACGTAGCGCACCGCGGCCGGCTCGGCGATGCCGCATTCGGCCAGGTGCGCCCGCTTCCATTGCTGCGTGACCGGCAAGTCCACCTCGAACACCACCGTATCCGGCGCCGCCGCGCCTCGATAGCCGAACGTGTCGAGCCCGGCGCCGAGCACCACGTACTGGCGCACGCCGCGCCGCGCGGCCTCGGTCCACAAGTCTTCCGTCAAACGGCTGCGCACCGCCAACGCGCTGCGCAACCCCATGGCGAACGGGTTGGCGAAGCGCTCGGGTTCGGCGCGCATGGCCTCGGCCTCTTCGCGGCCGATCATGGCCATCGCCATCGGGTCGTCGAACACCCGCGGCACATCGAAACATTGGTGCGCCGCGCGGTGCACGGCGACCATGAAGGCGCTGGGCTTGGGCGCGCCGGGATCGCTGCGGGTTTGATAGGGCGCGTAGACATGCTCCATCGCCTGATGCACCCAGTCGATCAGCGGATTGTCGACGCCGATGTGCTGCATCAGGCGCGGCTCTTGCAGGAAGGCGCGGCGGATTTTGGCCTCCAACGCCTTGTCGTCGCCGAAATACGAGTCGGCGAACAGCGCCATCCAGCGGCGCGCCAACGATTGGGCGCGCTCGTCCGAAGCGGGCACCCCTTGCTGTCTCGCCTGGCGCGCCTCGGCGATCAATACCGCCCAGGCGGGGCCGTGCTGCCGCTGGCGCGCCAGCACGGCGCGTTGCTCCGCCTCGCTCAAGTACGGCGCCAACAGCGCGCAATGCGCATGGGCGAAGCCATCGGCAAGCCAGGTCATCATCGCCGGCGTCAGACCGCGGATCTGTTGCGCGCGCGGCTCGGCGGCGAACAAATCGCGCAATTTCATCGCCAGCGCCACGTCGTTGCCGGTGATGTCGCGCAACAACAAGCCCCAGCGCCAGCCGAGCTCGCGGCCGGCCGGGCCGTCCGCCGTCTCGCCGCGCGCCATGGCCTCGCGCGCCTCGGCGGTCAGCGCCGCCCAGGTCGCGGTCAAGGCATCGCCGTCGCGCGCTTCCTGCTCATGCAAGGTCTGTAGCTCTTCGGGCGATAAGTGTTTTTCCATCATTGCCATCATCTCCAAAATCGACAGCCAATCGCCGATGTCCGCGCCGCGCGGCTCGGCCATGCGCGTGCGCAGGCGCTCCAGGCGGTTTTTCAGCATCTGGGTCTGTCTGAGTTGCCGGTCAAGGAAGGCAATGTGTTGGTCGAGCAGGCTCGGATCGGGCGTGGCGGCCGCCAGCAGCCGGCGCATGTCCGCCAGCGGGTAGCCCAATTGCCGCAGCACCAGGATGCGGTGCAGCCGTTCGACGTCGTCCTGGCTGTAGAGCCGGAAACCGCCGTCGCTGCGCCCGGATGGCGACAACAGCCCGACGTGGTCGTAATGATGCAAGGTGCGCACCGTCAGTCCGGTGCGACGGGCGAGTTCGCCGATTTTCAGCCACATGACCTTCCTCCTGGCGGCAATCTAAACTATGACGTTACGTCAGGATCAAGCGGTTGGCCAGCATGAGCAAAATCGGTCAGTTTCCCATCGCCACGCCCTCGCGGCGCGGATCGGCGCCGCCGATCCAGCCGCCGGGCGCGCGCACGATGGCCGCCAGGCCGCTGGTCATATCGGTCAGCACCACCTGATGGCCGCGCGCTGCGAGCTCAGGCGCCAGCGCGTCGAGCCCGCGGCTCGCCTCCAGCTCGGTCGGCCCGTTGCGGCTGCCGTAATGCGGCAAGGACACCGCCTGCTGCGGGTCGAGACGCCAATCGAGCAAGCCGATCAACGTCTGCGCCACATAGTTGATGATCACGCTGCCGCCCGGCGACCCGGTGACGGCGTACAGCTTGCCTTTGCCGTCGAACACCAGCATCGGCGCCATGCTGCTGCGCGGCCGTTTGCCGCCTTCGACGCGGTTGGCCACCGGCCGCCCTTGCTCGACCGGGTTAAAGGAAAAATCGGTCAATTGGTTGTTCAGCAGAAAACCGCGGCCGGGCACCATGACGCGGCTGCCGAACTGGTCCTCGATGGAGGTGGTCATGCTCAGCGCCCGGCCGAAGCGGTCGACGATCACGATCTGGCTGGTACAGGGCAGCTCGAGCGCGTTGTCCCGGCCCCATGCCTGCGGCGCGCCGGGCAAGCTCCCCGGCAAGGCCTTGCCCAGCGATTTTTGCGGGTCGATCAGCCGGCTGCGCGCGGCCAGATAAGCCGGATCGAGCAATTGCCGCACCGGCACCGGCGCGAAACCGGGATCGGCCAGATATTGGCCGCGGTCGGCAAACGCCAAGCGGCCGGCCTCGCTGAACAGGTGCACGGTATCGACCGACTGCGGCGGCAGGGTGGACAAGGGGAAACGCTGCAGCATGCCCAGCATTTGCAGCACGGCCACGCCGCCGGAGCTCGGCGGCCCCATGCCGCACAGCCGGTAGTCGCGATAGTCGCCGCAGACCGGCGCGCGCTCGCGCGCCCGGTAACGACGCAAATCGGCCAGCGTCATGTCGCCGGGATTGCCCGGCGCCCGCGCGACGGCGTCGACGATGTCGCGCGCGAGCGCGCCCTGATAGAAGGCACTGGGGCCATGGCGGGCGATCAGGCGCAGCGTGGCGGCGTAATCGGGGTTCTTCAGCAGGGTGCCGATCGGCTTGGGCCGGCCGTCGGGGTTGTAAAAGTAGCGGCGCGCCGTCGCGTCTTGCGCCAGAAAACGTTCGCCGGCAAGCAGGCCATAGAGCCGGGGAGATAGCGGAAAGCCTTGTTCGGCCTGGCGGATCGCCGGCTGAAACAGCGTCGCCCATGGCAACCGGCCATAACGCCGATGCGCCATGGCCAACATGGCCAGCACGCCAGGCACGCCCACCGAGCGGCCGCCGACCACGGCGCGATAGAAATCCATCGTCTGGCCGTCGGCGCGCAGGAAGCGATCCGGCGTGGCCGCCGCCGGCGCGGTTTCGCGGCCGTCGAACGTCGTCACGCGCCGGCCATCGAAAAACACCAGGAAGGCGCCGCCGCCGATGCCGGAGGACTGCGGTTCGGTCAAGCCGAGCATGGCCTGGGCGGCAATGGCGGCATCGACCGCGCTGCCGCCCTGCGCAAGCATGCTCAGGCCCGCCTGCGTCGAGAGCGGCGTCGCCGTCACGATCATCGCATGGGGCCGCTCGGCCGCCGCCTTGGCGTTGAACCCCGTGGCCGCCTCGGGCGCCGACGGGCCGGCAAGCGCCGGCAGCGCGCATAACGCGGCGAATACCCCTAAGCAATGTAAGTATTTGAATTGGCGGCAGATGGCCAAATATTCTCGTTTCATGCGTATACTTGTCCTTTGTGGTTTATGCAATACGCAACGTACACTCTTAAAGTATTAGTACCATCGGGCGGCAGTCCGGCGCCCACTGTCCCTCCAGAACAGGTCTTTACCTCATGAGCACTTCTGAACAAGAAAAAGGCCAAAGCGCCACGCCGGCATCGCAGCGCATCCGCGCGCGGCTGCAAGCCGCCGGCAAGCGCTTTCACGCCAACGACAATATCGCCGATTTCATCGAGGCAGGCGAACTCGACCAACTGCAGGCCGAAGTACAGCAAAGCATGCAACAGGTGCTGCAAAGCCTGGTGATCGACACGGAAAACGACCACAACACGCAGGAGACCGCCAAGCGGGTGGCCAAGATGTTCGTGCGCGAGGTCTTCAAGGGCCGCTATGCGCCGATGCCGGCGTCGACCGAGTTCCCCAATGTCGAGCAGCTGAACGAACTGATGATTGTCGGCCCGATCACCGTGCGCAGCGCCTGCTCGCACCATCTGTGCCCGATCATGGGCCGGGTGTGGGTCGGCGTCATGCCCAACGAGCACTCCAATTTGATCGGACTGTCGAAGTACGCGCGCTTGATCGATTGGGTCATGACGCGGCCGCAGATCCAGGAGGAAGCAGTGTCGCACATGGCCGACCTCTTGATGAAGAAGCTGCAGCCGGACGGACTCGCCATCGTCATGGAAGCCGATCATTTCTGCATGCACTGGCGCGGCGTCAAGGACAACCAGTCTAAAATGACCAATAGCGTGATGCGCGGTTCATTCCTGCGCGACGCCAATCTGCGCCGCGAGTTTCTGTCTCTGATCCACAGGGGGTAATCATGTTGGTCCGCCTGATTTATGCCAGCCATACGCAGGACGCCATCTCGGGCAAACTGATCGATGACATCCTGGCGCAATCGCAGACGCGCAATCCCGCCAACGGCATCACCGGGCTGTTGTGCTACAGCCAGAATACGTTCGTGCAAGTCCTGGAAGG
Organism: Paludibacterium sp.; assembly: GCF_019232825.1. Classification (GTDB taxonomy): domain Bacteria; phylum Pseudomonadota; class Gammaproteobacteria; order Burkholderiales; family Chromobacteriaceae; genus Paludibacterium. The sequence goes on from NZ_JAFAND010000095.1 coordinate 10,539, forward strand.
CGGCCGCGCCGAGGTCAACAAACTGTTCCAACTGCTGGCGCAGGACAAGCGCCATCAAGACGTCACCCTGTTGAAGTACGAGGAAATCACCGAACGCCGCTACGCCAACTGGGCGATGGCGCGCGTGGCGCTCGACAAGCTCAACATGTCGCTACTGTTGCGCTATTCGGATCAAGCACGGCTCGACCCTTTCTCGGTCAGCGGCGAGAGCACCGCGCGCCTGCTGGAGGCGCTGGCCGAGGCCGGCGCGCTGTGCTCGCGGGACTAGGACGTGTCGTCATCAGCGGTGCACTGCCTGCGGCGAGTGCACCCTACGCAAAGGGGTGTCCGGTTGCGTAGGGCGTAATCGCCGCGCAACGCGCGGCATTGCGCCGAACACCTTAACCGAACTTGGCCGCGAGTTCCGCCACGCGCCGGCCCAGCTGACGCGCGGTTTCCAGGTCGCCCGAACGCGGCGCCTCATCCGGAGAAGCGTCCGACGGCGCAATGGCCAAGGCGCCGCCGAAACCCGCGGTCCAGTTGACGTCCGCCGGGCCGTGCGCCTTGGTGTTGGCGGGCATCAGCCCGGTGCCGACCCAGATCTGGCCATGCTGCTGCGACAGGGTGAACAGGTAATTGATGGTCGAGCCTTTGTCGCCGTTGACCGAGGCCGACGTGGTGAATCCGGCGGCCAACTTGTTTTTCCACGCCTGCACGAACCAGGGTTTCGACGACGCGTCGGCGAATTTCTTGAATTGCCACGCCGGGCCGCCCATATAGGTCGGGCTGCCGTAAATGATGGCATCGGCTTGGCCGAGCGCATCGAACGCGCCGTCGGGCAGATTGCCCTCGGCATCGATGCGGTAGATCTCGACCTTGGCGCCCGCCACGCCGGCTGCGCCTTCGCGCACGGCCTCGGCTTGCTTGGCGGTATGTCCGTATCCACTGAAGTACACGATGGCAATGCTGGCCATGTTTTACGCTCCTTGTCGTCGACAAAAAAACAATACGCCCAGGAAAGGCGCCGATAGTCTTTTATAGACCATCCGCATGCAGCCTTTTCTCATTTCATTCATTTTGCAGAGGAGAAGACCCATGACGACCGCCGCGCCGCGCTACTTGCAGGATTTCGCCTTAGGCCAAACCTTTGCCAGCGCGCAGTACGAAATGACCATCGAGGCGATCAAGGCCTTCGCCGCCCAGTTCGACCCGCAGCCGTTCCATCTGGACGAGGCCGCGGCGCGCGACACGCTGTTCGCCGGTCTCGCGGCCAGCGGCTGGCATACCGCCTCGGTCACCATGCGGCTGTTGGTCGGCAGCGGCCTGGCGGTGGCGGGCGGGCTCGTCGGCGCCGGCGCCGAACTGCGCTGGCCTCGCCCAACGCGGCCCGGAGACGTGCTGCAGGTCTTCAGCGAAGTGCTTGAGATCAAGGTCTCGCCGCACCGTCCGGAGCGCGGCCTGGTCGCGCTCAAGAGCGAAACACGCAACCAACATGGCGATGTGGTGCAGGTGATGACCTCGCGCCTGTCGGTGCCCGCGCGCGGTCACTGACCGCCTGGCGTTCGGTTTTTCGAACGCATCCACCCCCCGTCCATCCGGAAAACCAAACGCGCCGCAAAGCACATTTGGTTTTTTCTTTTTGTATCAATACGTTACAAAAACACGCCACCGGCCTATAGCTGGCACGCCGCATGCTAAATAAGCGGCATCGATGACAATAAGACGGCCATGAGCCGTCCGCGGTAGCGGGACAGCCGCAGCATCGTGCGCACACACACAACCCAAGGCGTCCCACGGGAGGCTGGACGGACAGGGCAACGCAACGACGGTTCAGGCTTCGACACCGTTAACGCGTGCCGGCGTTTTAGAACCGGAGACTGTAATGAAATCGAACAAAATCACCATGTGGGTCGGCATTGCGCTGATCCTCGGTATCGTAGTCGGCTTCTTGTGTCACAACTCGCTCGACGCGGCGTCGGCCAAGAACGTCGCCGGCAATCTTTCCATCCTCACCGACGTCTTCCTGCGCATGATCAAAATGATCATCGGTCCGTTGGTGTTCTCCACTCTGGTCGTGGGCATCGCCAATTCGGACACCAAGTCGGTGGGCCGCATCGGCACCAAGGCGATGGCCTGGTTCATCGGCGCCTCGCTGGTGTCGCTGCTGATCGGCATGTTCTACGCCAACGTGCTGCAACCGGGCGTCGGCTACAACCTGCCGATGCCGACCGGCAGCAGCGGCCTGAAGACCAGCGCCATCAACCTGCATGACTTCATTTCGCACATGTTCCCGAAGAGCTTCTTCGAGGCCATGACCAATAATGAAATGCTGCAGATCGTGGTGTTCTCGCTGTTCTTCGGCATCTCGATGGCGCAGCTCAAGAACCGCTTCCCGACCACCCTGGTGAAGATGCTGGACGACGTGGCCCACACCATGCTCAAGCTGACCGGCATCGTCATGGCCTTCGCGCCGCTGGGCGTGTTCGGCGCCGTGGCTTCCACCATCTCCACCCAAGGTCTGGGCGTGCTGGTCATCTACGCCCGCTTCCTCGGCGCCTTCATCGTCGCCATCGCCACGCTGTGGGTCTTCCTGCTCGGCATCGGCTACCTCTATCTGGGCCGCCGCATCTTCGCGCTGATGAAGAAGATCCGCGCCCCGATGATGCTGGGTTTCGCCACCGCGAGCTCGGAAGCCGCCTTCCCGAAAGTACTGGAACAGCTGGACGCCTTCGGCGTGGACAGCAAGATCTCCGGCTTCGTGCTGCCGCTGGGCTACTCGTTCAACCTGGCCGCCTCGGTGATGTACGCGTCGTTCGCCGCGCTGTTCATCGCGCAGGTCTATAACATTCCGATGTCGCTCGGCAGCCAGCTGACCATGCTGTTGGTGCTGATGGTGACGAGCAAGGGGATCGCCGGCGTGCCGCGCGCCTCGCTGGTGGTGGTGGCCGCCGTGCTACCGATGTTCCACCTGCCGGAAACCGGCATCATGCTGATCCTGGGCATCGACCAATTCCTGGACATGATCCGCACGACCACCAACGTGATGGCCAACTCGATCGCCACCACCACCGTGGCCAAGATGGAAAATATGCTGGGCGAGGAACAACCCGACGTCGTGGGTGTCGCCGCCGAACCGGTTACGCAGCTGGCCAATCAAGAGATTTGAGCGACTGAGAGGCCTTTGTTTGGCGCGGCGGGGGATTCCCTGCCGCGCTTTTTTACATGCCGATCTTCAATTCCCTCGAATTCGGGGGAATAGGGATGACCCGTGCGTTGCCTGCGGCGAACACACGCTACGATTGATGGCGGCGCCGATAAAACAAAGCTTGATCGGATGGTTTGCCATACCCAATCAATCTAACTATGCTCGCCGAGATAGTAACTTTTCTTGCTTAGTCACTTTATGTCGAAGCGCCGCTCCCTGTCCGGCTCCGCGCTGTATCTGGCGCTCATCGCCCTGATCGTCGCCGGCTTCGCCTTCTGGGCGTTCAATGTCAGCCTGTCGTCGTCGCTGGCCGACCTGGAAAACGGCGCCAACCAGCGGCTGGATCTGTACACCGCGACGCTGGATAGCGAGGTGGAGCGGTTCGCGCGGCTGCCGGGCGTGCTCGGCCTGTCGCCGGCCGTCAACAGCCTCTTGGACGCCCCGCGCGATCTCGCGCTGCAAAATCAGGTCAACCGCTATCTGGAGCATCTGACCGAGCGCACCGGCGCAACCGCGATCTACATCATGGACCGCCATGGCCGCGTCATTGCCGCCAGCAACTGGCAACAGCCGGACAGCTTCCTGGGCGAGAACGACGCCTTCCGCCCTTATTTCAAGGAGGCGATCATCGGCCAGAGCAGCCGCTTCTTCGGCATCGGCACCACGCGCAGCGAGCCGGGCTACTACCTGTCGCAGGCGCTGGACGACAATGGCGGCGGCAAGGTCATCGGCGTGGCGGTGGTCAAGATCAGCCTTGCGCGGCTGGAGCACACCTGGAGCCAGAACAAGGCGCTGGTCTGGGTGGCCGACGCCAACCGCGTCATCATTCTAGCGTCTCGGCCGGAGTGGAAGTTCGCCACGCTTGGCCTGCTGCCGGCCAACGAACTCAACCAGTTCGATCAAACGCGCCAATACAACCGTCTCCGGCTCAAGCCGCTGAAAATCGATTTTCTGCGCCAACAGTCCAGCGATGCCCGCGTGGTGCGCTGGCAGGCGCCGCCCGGCGTGGCCGAATCGACATGGCACCGTTATCTGGAACAGACGCGTCCGCTATCCGGCAGCAACTGGCAGCTGTCGGTGCTGGTCAGTCTGGCGCCGGCCTACAGCCTGGCTTACAGCCGCGCCGGCCTCGCGGCGGTGCTGGCCATCCTGATTCTGACCGGGCTCGTGCTGCTCAACGAGCGCCGCCGCCGGCTTCGCGACAAGCTGGCGGCGCGCGAGGCGCTGCAGCGCGCCTACCGGCAATTGGAGCAAAAGGTCGAGGAGCGCACGGCCGATCTATTGGCCGCCAATCAGCAGCTGAAGGAGGAAGTGATCGAGCGCACCCGCGCCGAAACCCACTTGCGTCAAACCCAGGCGGAGCTGGTCCAGGCCGGCAAGATGGCGGTGATCGGCCAATTGTCGGCGCAGATCGCGCATGAGCTGAACCAGCCGCTGGCGGCGCTCTCCACGCTGTCGGCCAATACGGTCAAATACCTGGCGCGCGGCAACCTGGACACCGCCAGCGGCAATTTGGAAACCATCGGCCAACTGGTCGAGCGCATGGGCCGCATCACCGGCGCGCTGCGTTCGTTCGCGCACAAATCGCAGGCCAGCAGCGGCCAGGCGGAGCTCACGCGCACGCTCGACAACGCGCTCTTTCTGGTCGATCAGCGGCTGCGCCATGGCGCCATCGAAGTGCGGCGCGAAGAAGCGCCGGGCCTGGTGGCCGATTGCGACCCCAACCGCCTGGAGCAAGTGCTGGTCAATCTGCTGACCAATGCGCTCGATGCCCTGCAGGATCAAGCCGGCGCGCTGATCGTCATCCGCGGCCGCCAGGACGGCGACCGCATCGAGCTGACGCTGCACGACAACGGCCACGGCTTCTCCGCCAAAAGCCTGCAGCATCTGTTCGAGCCGTTTTACACCACCAAACCGCCCGGGGTTGGCTTGGGCCTGGGGCTGACCTTGTCGGCCAGCATCGTCAGCGACGCCGGCGGCACGCTGACGGCGGCCAACCATCCGCAAGGCGGGGCGATCTTCACCCTGACCCTGCCCGCGCACTCCGGAGAGCACAACCATGTTTGAAGGCCTGTCCGTTCTTATCGTCGAAGACGATCCTAGCGTATTGCTCGGCTGCATGCAGGCCTTCGAGCTCGAAGGCATCGCCGTGGCCGGCGTCGGCAGCGCCGAGGAGGCGCTGCAGCAGATTGCGCACGGCTTTGCCGGCATCGTGGTCAGCGACATCCGCCTGCCCGGCACCGACGGCATGGCGCTGTTGAAGAAGCTGCGCGAATGCGACAACGCGCTGCCGGTGATCCTGATCACCGGTCACGGCGACATCCGCTTGGCGGTGCAGGCGATGAAGGATGGCGCCTACGATTTTCTGGAGAAGCCGTTCTCGCCGGAACGGCTGGTGGATGTGGCGTGCCGGGCGCTGGAACAGCGCCGGCTCGGTTTGGCGGTACGCAACCTGGAACAACAGCTGCAAAGCAAATTCACGCTGGAAACGCAGCTGATCGGCCACTCGCCGGCCATGGCGCGCATCCGCGCGATGATTGCCGACCTGGCCGACACCGCCGCCAACGTGTTGATCCACGGTGAAACCGGCTCCGGCAAGGAGCTGGTCGCGCGCTGCCTGCACATGGCGAGCAAGCGCAGCGAACGGCCGTTCGTGGCGCTCAACTGCGGCGGGCTCAGCGACACGCTGTTCGAAAGCGAGCTCTTTGGCCATGAGGCGCATGCCTTCACCGATGCCAAGAAAAAACGCATCGGCAAGTTCGAGTACGCCAACGGCGGCACCCTGCTGTTCGACGAAATCGAGAGCATGCCGATCGCGCAGCAAATCAAGCTGTTACGCGTGCTGCAGGAGCGCAGTTTCGAGCGGTTGGGCTCGAACACGCCGGTGCAGCTCGATTGCCGCATCGTGGCGGCCACCAAGTTCGACCTCAAGGCGATGAGCGACGCCGGCCAATTCCGCTCCGACCTCTATTACCGGCTCAACGTGGTGTCGCTGGAGCTGCCGCCGCTACGCGAGCGGCGCGAGGACATCCCGCTCTTGTTCGAGCATTTTCTGCTGCAGGCCTGCGCCCGTTTCGACCGCGCCACGCCGACGCTGGAACCGGACGAACAAGCGCTGCTGTTGGGCCACGATTGGCCTGGCAACGTGCGCGAGCTGCGCAACGTGGCCGAGCGTTTCGCGCTTGGCATCCGCACGCCGCTGCTGCCCGAGGCGCGCGGCGGCGACACGCCGTCGCTGGCGCAAAGCGTCGAGGATTTCGAGCGCGTGCTGATCGCCGAAGCGTTGCGGCGTCACGACGGCAACCTGAGCCGGGCCAGCGAATCGCTGAAGATCCCCAAGACCACGCTGTTCGACAAGGTCAGAAAGTACGGGCTGTAGTTATTCGCAGCGGAAGCGCACCGCAACCTTGTGGTCTTCGTCGCTTTGGCCGAAGTTGCTCGACACGATGCCAAAAGTCATGATCTTGACCGCGGCGGAGGCCACGGTATTGGTCACCTTGACGGCATCGCCCTGCTCATCCTGCTTGGATACTTCGGCGCGTTCGAGGAACACCGCCTTGCGGCGCGTCGAGTCGCAATGGTCGTTGGCCTTGCCAACCGCATCGTTCAACGCATCGCGGTAATTGGAAGACGTGGAAATAGCCGTATAGGTATCGTTCTCTTGCGGAAGAAGCGTTGCCTTGTAAGAAGCGCAAGCCGATAGCATGCTGGCGAGCAGCAACATGCCGACGCGCGTGGGAAGAGCCTTCATCAATGTTCTCTCTTTTTTCTAAATAAAAGACGCTTGGTTCGCGTTCTTACTCAGAAATTCCCACAGCAACCGTCTTTTAAGACATGTCCTAGGACTGGGGTCAGGTGTTCGGCGCAATGTCGCGCGTTGCGCGCCGATTGCGCCCTACGCGGCGGAGCGTCCTAGCGAGGGGCCAGCGCGCCGAACCACATCGCGTCGAGCGCATGACAGAGCTCGGCGCGAAAATCGAGCCGCAAGATGGCCAGATCGGGCTCGTCGCGCAAGGCGACGAGTCCGGGATGCGCGTCCAGCGCTTGCCACAACCCGATGCACAGCCCCCAGGTTTGCAATAGAAAGGCCGCGCCGCGCCCAGCCAACCGGGGGGTGCGCATCTCCAGCACCGCTCCCGCCTGTGCCAAGCCCAGCGCCAAGCGGCGCTTGAACGCCAGCATTTCGGCCAGGGGAAGGTTCTGCTCCAGCACCGCGTTGGCCATGCCGGCCAGCGACAACAGTTCGCGCTGTTCGGCCAGATAGGCCGACAGGGCCGGGGCAATATGCGAAGCGGCGGCTTCCGCCTCGGCGGGCATGGCGCGCAACAGCGGCAGCAGTCCTGCCAACAGGCGATCGAAACTGTCTTCCAGCAGGGCGATGAAAATCGCCTCCTTGGTGCGGAAAGACAGATAGACGCTGCCTTTGGCCACGCCGGCCGCCTCGGCGATCTGCGCCACGGTCGGCAGTTGGCCGGAATGGCGGTAAAGCGTTTGCGCGGCGGCAAGCAGCGTGGCGCGGCGCGCATGGCGCTGATCGTCGGTCAGGGCTTTTCGTGGCATGAGAGGCGGTCAAGAAAGAAAGGACGACAGTCGAGTTTATCATCCCTGGCCGCGCCGTAGCCCCCTCCGCCGCTCCCACAACGTCGCCCAGATGGCATACCATGAATAGATAACCAAAAAATCGAACTCCTAGAGGAGAGTGCATGCATATCCATCATCATCCGTTGCGATCCCCCAGCCTAGGCAGCCAGCGCACGGTCACCAGTTTCCACTTCGGCCCGGCCGGCCAAGGCGAGAAAGTCTATATCCAAGCCAGCCTTCATGCCGACGAGCTGCCCGGCATGCTGGTCGCCTGGCATCTGAAGCAACAGCTGTCCTCATTGGAAGACGCGGGCAGGCTGTTGGGCGAGATCGTGCTGGTGCCGGCGGCGAACCCGATCGGCCTCAATCAGAACCAGAGCCAGAATCTGCTCGGCCGCTTCGAGCTGCAAAGCGGCCAGAACTTCAATCGCCACTACCCGCAACTCGCCCAAGGCATCTATCCGGACATCCGCGCGGCGCTCGGCCAGGACGCGACCGCCAATACCGCCTTGATCCGCCGGCATATGCAGCAATACCTGAACCGGCTGCAGCCGGAAACCGAACTGCAATCGCTGCGGCTCACCTTGCATAAACTCGCGGTGGATGCCGACGTGGTGCTGGATTTGCACTGCGACTTCCGCGCCGCGCTGCACGTCTATACCGGCACGCCGCTGTGGCCGCAATGCGAGCCCTTGGCGCGCTATCTGGGCGCCAGCGCCTCGCTGCTCGCCACCGAGTCGGGCGACCAGCCGTTCGACGAGGCCTGCAGCCAGCCATGGTGGCAGCTGCGCGAACTGTTGGCGGCCGATGGCCTGTCGGCCAACATCGCATTGAGCTGTCTGGCGGTCACCGTGGAGCTGCGCGGCCAGCACGAGGTCAACCATGCGTTGGCGCGGCAAGACGCGGAGGGAATATTGAACTTCTTGCGGTTGCGCGGCGTGGTCGACGAACCGGTGCCGCCGCTGCCTGAACTGCCTTACCCCGCCACGCCGCTGGCGGGCTCGGAGGACTTGTTCGCGCCGCAGGCCGGCGTGGTCGTCTACCATGCCGAGCCGGGCCACGCGGTGAAACGCGGCGATTTGATCGCCGAAATCATCGATCCGATCAGCGACCAAACCAGCGAAGTCCGCGCCAACCGGGGCGGCATGCTGTACGCCACCAGCCACCGCACCTATGCCACGGCGGGCATGGGCATCGCCAAGGTGGCGAGCGCCGACACGTTTAAAACCGGGAAACTCTTGACGGCATGACGACAGCGTCCGGCGGGCGCCGGACGCTGAGCGACGGTTACTTGAGACTACCGGACAGGAAGGCCTTCAGACGCTCGCTCTTGGTATTGCCGAACACCTCTTCCGGCGAGCCCTCTTCCTCGACGTGCCCCTGATGCAGGAACATCACGTGGCTCGACACGTTGCGGGCAAAGCCCATTTCGTGCGTCACCACAATCATGGTGCGGCCTTCCTCGGCCAGCGCCTGCATCACCTTCAACACTTCGCCCACCAGCTCCGGGTCAAGCGCGGAGGTCGGTTCGTCGAACAGCATGACTTCCGGCTCCATCGCCAGCGCGCGGGCGATCGCCACGCGCTGCTGCTGGCCGCCGGACAGGTGCGCCGGATATTTTTCCTGCGCGCGCTCGTCCAGACCCACCTTGCGCAGGTATTTGATCGCCCGTTCGGTGGCTTCCGCCTTGCTCATGCCGAGCACATGGACCGGCGCCTCGATGACGTTCTCCAGCACGGTCATGTGCCCCCACAGATTGAAGTGCTGGAACACCATGGCGAGCTTGGTGCGCATCTTCTGCAGCTGATCGTGGTTGGCCGGGATCAGTTCGCCGCTCTTGACGCGCTGCATGCGCAGCTCTTCACCGTTGACGACGATGCTGCCCTCATGCGGCTTTTCCAGGCAGTTGATGCAGCGCAGGAAGGTACTCTTGCCCGAACCGGAGGAGCCGATGATGCTGATCACGTCGCCCGCCTTGGCGGTCAGGGAAATGCCCTTGAGCACTTCCAGATCTCCGAAGCGCTTGTGAATGTTCTTGATAATCAACTTGTCCATCATGCGATCCAATCAGTGTGCGCTGGCCGGCCGCAGATGCGCCAGCCACTTCTTTTCGGCCTTGCGGAACAGGCCGACCAGGATGAAGGTAATGCAAAGGTAGAGCAGCGCCGCCAAGCCGAAGGCATTGAACGAATCGTAGGTGGCGGAGTTGGCGTCGCGGGCTACCTTGAGAATGTCCGGCACGGTGGCGGTAAAGGCCACGGTGGTCGAGTGCAGCATCAGAATCACCTCGTTGCTGTACGCCGGCAACGCGCGCCGCAGCGCCGAGGGGATGATCACCCGCCGATAGAGGGTGAACTTGTTCATGCCGTAGGCGCGGCCCGCCTCGATCTCGCCATAGGGCGTCGCCTTGATGGCGCCGGCGAAGATCTCGGTGGTATAGGCGCAGGTATTGAGCGCGAACGCCAAGATCGTGCAGTTGTAGCCGTCGCGGAAAAACGCGTTCAACAAATCGACGTGATGCACCGCGTCCAGGCTATAGACGCCGGTGTAGAAAAACAGCAGCTGCACATACAGCGGCGTGCCGCGGAACACGTAGGTGAAGAGCCACACCGCGCCGGCCGCCCAGCGCGTCTTCGACACGCGGACCACCGCCAGCGGAATCGAGGTGACGAAACCCATCGCGATCGACAACGACAAGAGCCACATGGTGACGGCCAAGCCGGACAGATGATAGCCGTCGGTCCACAGAAACTGCTGCCAGAACTGTTGGATGATATCGATCATAGCTCGGCCTCCCGCACGCCGGTCGAATAGCGGCGTTCGAGCCACATCAGCACAAAATTGGACACCGTCGTCAGCATCAGGTAGACCGCGCCGGCGACCGTGGTGAAGAAAAAGACCTTATAGGTGCTCTTGCCGGCATCGATCGACAGCTTGACCACGTCGGCCAGGCCGATGATGGACACGAGCGCGGTGGCCTTGAGCATCACCTGCCAGTTGTTGGAGATGCCGGGCAGGGCGAAGCGCATCATCTGCGGAAACTGGATGCGATGGAACACCTGCCAATGGCTCATGCCATAAGCGCGGCCGGCTTCGATCTGGCCGCCGGGCACCGCCATGAAGGCGCCGCGCAACGTCTCGGTGAAATAGGCGCCGTAAATGAATCCGAGCGTGATGATGCCGGACACGAAGGGATCGAGATCGATCTGCGCCATGTGCTGCCAGTCGGTCAGCTTGTTCAGGCCGATTTGCAGGCTATAGAAAATCAACAACATCAATACCAGGTCCGGCACACCGCGGATAAGCGTGGTATAGACGGTGGACACAAGGCGCAAGAGCGGGTTGCCGGAGAGCTTGGCCGCCGCGCCGATCAGGCCGATGACGAATGCCAGGAACAGCGACAGGATCGCCAATTCCAATGTCACCACGGTCCCACCCCAAATGATGGAACCGAATCCATACAAAAACATGTTATTCCCCCCTCAGGGTGCCGCGCCGCATCCTGATGCCTTGCCAAAAGACAAGCCACCAACGCGACCGGCCGGCAAGCCGGTCACGTCGGCGGCTATTCGCCGCCTCCCGTCAGGGAGCGGCAGCCACGGCTAATTACTTGCCGTATACGTCAAAGGTGAAGTACTTCTTCTCGATTTTCTTGTAGGTGCCATCCTTGAGCATGCCGGCGATGGCCTTGTCGATGGCGGCCTTCAATGCGGTGTCTTCCTTACGCAGGCCGACACCGGCACCGGTACCCAGCGTCTTCGCGTCAACCAGGTCCTTGCCCGCAAAGCTGTAGCCCTTGCCTTCCGGCTTTTGCAGGAAACCTTGGTCCGCTTCGACGGCATCTTGCAGCGAGGCGTCCAGACGGCCGGCTTGCAGGTCGGCCAGCACCGCGTTCTGATCCTTGTACGGAACGACTTCTACACCGGCCGGCGCCCAGTGGACCTTGGCGTAGGTTTCCTGGATGGTGCCTTGCTCAACGCCGACACGCTTGCCCTTGAGCGAAGCGGCCGTCGGCATCAGGCCGGAGCCGTCCTTGGCGATCATGCGGGTCGGGGTGTTGAACAGCTTGTTGGAGAAGTTGATTTCCTTCAAGCGCGCCTCGGTCACCGACATCGACGACAGGATGCCGTCGAATTTCTTGGCCTTCAGTGCCGGAATCATGCCGTCGAAGTCGTTTTCCACCCAAACACACTTGGCTTGCAGACGACGGCAGATCTCATTGCCGAGGTCGATATCGAAGCCGACCAACTTGCCATCGGGTGCCTTGGACTCGAACGGCGCATAGCTTGCATCCACGCCGAAACGGACTTCTTGCCATTGGCCTGCCCATGCGCCGAAAGAGGCGGCCATCAGGCCCAGGGCGGCAACTGCTGCAAACGTCTTCTTCACTTGTTTCTCCTCAGAGACAAGATGCACTGCAACGATGAAAAAACCCGAACCATCATTTGGCCGGGTGTCGGGATAACTTTCACTCGTTCTCCGGGGTTATTGACCCTCTTTGACGGAGCAGGCTCCCTGTGTGCGGAAGCTTACGGACCCGAATGTTATATAAATGTGACGCTATGTCTATAGAATTTATTTTTACAATGTTGTAGGTGGATGTTGCGGCCTCCAGCCATTTTGGCCGTGACATCGCCTACTCAAACCATGACGCCCAGATAGCAACCCGTCCGATCGGACGGTATACCGGGAATATCAGTCATCACTCATGCACATGAGGGACGGATAGGAACAGATATTTCACAAAGAATCTCAATGACTTTGTAATATATTTTTTTATGCACACTGTTGCAGATTTGCAATGAAAAAGCCGCCGGGCCTAGCCGCGGCGGCTTCGTCCGGCCGGCTTACTGGCCGTAGACGTCGAAGCGGAAATAGCGCGCTTCGATCTTCTTGAAGGTGCCATCCTTCAACATGCCGGCGATGGCTTGGTCGATCGCCGCCTTCAACGCGGTATCCTCTTTGCGCAGACCCACCGCGGAACCGACGCCCAAGGTCTTGGGATCGTTCAGATCGTTGCCGGCAAAAGCGAAGCCCTTACCGTCCGGCTTTTGCAGGAACCCTTGGTCCGCCTCGATCGCATCTTGCAGCGTCGCGTCCAGACGGCCGCTCTTCAGGTCGGCCAGCACTTGGTTCTGACTTTGATAAGGAACGACTTCCACCCCGGCGGCGGCCCAGTGCAGCTTGGCGTAAGCTTCCTGAATCGTGCCCTGCTGCACGCCGACGCGTTTGCCCTTGAGCGAAGCGGCGGTCGGCATCAGCCCGGAGCCGGCCTTGGCGAGCATGCGCGTCGGGGTATTGAACAGCTTGCTGGAGAAGCCGATCTGCTTCTGGCGCGGCTCGGTCACCGACATCGACGACAGGATGCCATCGAACTTGCGCGCCTTGAGCGCCGGAATCAGGCCATCGAAATCATTTTCGACCCACACGCATTTCGCTTGCAGGCGCTTGCAGATCTCGTTGCCCAGATCGATGTCGAAACCGACCAGCTTACCGTCGGCGGCCTTCGACTCAAACGGCGGGTAGCTGGCTTCCACGCCAAAACGGATTTCTTTCCATTGGCTGGCGGATGCGCCCGCCGACACGGCCAGTAGCCCCACGGCGGCCAACGCCATCAACATGCTTTTTTTCATTATTTCTGCTTCCTCTAAATCAACGATGCCGGCCTAAGGACCCTAAGCCAGCGCCCAAAATGTCATGCCTGCGACATATCGCCACAGGGGCGCCACTATACACCCTATGTAGATAACAATGATTCCCGCCCTGTATCATGGCGACCTGCGCCTGATGATCTTGATCAAATAATCTGCTTTTTGTGGAGAATCGCATGCCTCGTTCCTTACTATGCCGGCTCGGTGCCGCCGCCTTGCTGCTCGTCGCTTATCAGACCGCGTGGGCGCACGCGCATCCCGCCGCCATGACCCCGGCGGCCAACAGCACGGTTGCCGCGCCCAAAGAGGTGCGCATGCGCTTTACCGAACCGCTGGAACCGGCGCTCAGCGCGCTGGAACTCGATGACGCGCAAGGGAAAAAGATCGGCAACGCCCCGTCCGCCGTCGATACGCCGGACTCGATGCGACTGCCGCTGCCGCCGCTCGCCGCCGGCGGCTATATGGTGAAATGGGTGGCGGTTGCCAAGGATGGCCACCGCACGCACGGCAGCTATATCTTCCACGTGCAATGACGGCATTTTGGTCCGACTGGAGCGTGCCGTTGTGCGCGGCGTGGCTTGACGCCGGCATTGCCCTTTATGTCGCCGGCTTGCTCTTCGGCACATCGGCAGCGCGGCGCGCCGGGATCGCAGGGCTGATCGGCGCGGCGCTTGCCGGCTATATAGCGGTTTCGACGACGGTCATGACCGACGCCACGCCCGCCGACTTTCCCAACGCGCTTAGCCTGGTGTTGAGACAAACACATTTCGGCGCCATGCAGCTTGTCGCGCTGACGGCCTGGATTTGCCTGTTGCTCGGCGGCCGGCAACGCATGCTCGCTTGGCTCGCGGCACTGACACTCGTTGCGGCGCGTGCCGCGACCGGCCATGCGGCCGACGCCGGCGTTCTGACGCCGGCGCTCATCGCGCACGTTCTGCATCTGAGCGGCATGGCCATCTGGGCGGGAACGGTCTGGCTGGCGGGGCTTGCCAATGCGGAAGATCCGGGGACCGAGATGCTGGCGCAGCAAGTGTCGACACTCGCCACCTGGGCGCTGGGGCTGATCGTGCTCACCGGATTATGGAACCTGGAGCGGGTCACGCACGGCGCACCGACGCGCGCCAGCCCCGACTACCTGCGCTGGCTGTGGGCCAAAGGCGCGCTGATCGCCGGCGCGGTCGGCCTGGGCGCGCTCAACCGCTGGCGCTATTTGCCCGGCGTCATGCGCCGGGACCCGCAGGCCAAACGCTATTTTTGGCGCATTTTGCGCGTGGAGGGCCTGTTGCTTGCGGCGGTCGTGATCGTCGCGGCGCGGCTGGCCGTCACCATGGCGGACTGAGATGAAAAAACCGTCGACCCCTCGCATGCTGGCCGCCATGCAACGCGTCGTCGCCGCCATTCCACCGGGCCGCGTCATGAGCTACGGCGCGGTGGCCCGCGCGGCGGGCTATCCGCGCCACGTGCGTATGGTGGCGCGGGCCTTGTCCTTGGCGCCGCAACCGATTCCATGGTTTCGCGTGCTCAACGCCCAAGGATACGTTCCCGTGCGCGGACTGACCGGCGAGGATGAATTGCAGCGGCTGCTGCTGGAGAACGAGGGCGTGACGTTCGACGCGCGCGGCCGCGTCGACATGCGCGCCCTCGCATGGTTTCCCGGCGGAAACGACGATTAGGGTCTGTCTGCCAACCCTAGCCGCCGTTCTGTTTAACCGCCCAGCCTTGCTGCGTCAGCAACGGGATCAGCGCCTCGACATGATCCCCCTGGATTTCGATCACACCGTCCTTGACCGTGCCACCGCTGCCGCAACGTTGCCGCAGGCCCTTGGCAAAGGCGGTCAGCGCCGCTTCGGCGAGCGGCACGCCGCGAATCACCGTCACGCCCTTGCCCTGCCGTCCCTTGGTTTCGCGGCGGATGCGCACGACCCCGTCCGTGGGCAACGCGGGCCGCGCCGCGGCGCACACGCAAGCCGCGATCGGCTGCCGGCATTGCGGACACATGCGGCCGTGTTCCGTCGAATACACCAGACCGCCCTTATCGGATTTCATCGGCCTCTCCTCCTCATGGGTTGGGCTCGCAGCATAGAGGATTTATCTGCATTTAGGCGCTGTCTGCAAGCCTTTTGATCCTGATTAAAAATTCGAGCATCTCCTCTAGGCTATGCTGGTCCCTGATCATGATATTGTCATCGCATAGCGAATGGCATCACAAACAACAAGGGGAGCGGGCACCACTGGTGTACCGGATGCATGTATGCGCAAATTTTCCAATTGGCCGATCTGGCTGAGACTGACGGGGGCTATCTGGCTGTGTCTGGTGATCGCCTGGGGGGCGATGATTGCTTGGGAAACACAGGTCACCAAGGATATCGCCATCGACCAAGCCACCGACATGGCGCACTCGATCAACGAAATGACTCTGGCCGGGTTGACCGGGATGATGATCACCGGCACCGTCAACCAGCGCAACGTGTTTCTGGATCAGATCAAGGAGCTGTCGGCGGTGCGCGACTTGCGGGTCGTGCGCGGCCCGGCGGTGGTCAAGCAATTCGGTCCCGGCGCCGGCAGCGAAGCACAGCCGCAAGACGAGGCGGAACGGCAGGCGCTCGCCGACGGCAAACCGATCATCCGCATCGAGTCCTCACCGCAAATCGGCGAGCATCTGCGCGTCATCTACCCGGCGCTTGCGTCAAAGCAATACTTGGGCAAGAACTGCATGAGTTGCCATATGGTGGCGGAAAGGACGCCGCTGGGTCTGGTCAGCATGCGCATCTCGCTGCAGAAAACCTACGATTCGGTGGCGAGCTTCCGCAATCAATGTTTCGCCTTCGCCGTCGTGCTATCGCTGCCTTTGATCCTGGTGGTGTTCCTCTTCGTCCGCCGCTTCGTCACGCGGCCGCTGATGTCGATGGAGCATCGCCTCGGCATGATCGCCAAGGGCGAGGGCGACCTGACGCAACGGCTCACCGACCGGCACGACGATGAAATCGGGCGAACCGCCAAGCGATTCAATCAGATGCTGGAGACCATCGCCGATTTGGTGCGCCAAGTCGGCGCCTCCGCCACGGCAGTCAACGGCGCCGCCCACACGCTTTCCGCCCAGGCATCCAGCCTGAGCGAGAGCTCGGAACAACAAACCAGCCAATCGCACGTCGCCGCCAGTTCGGTGATCGAATTGGCCGGCCACATCAGCGAAATCGCCGACAGCGCCACCCAGGTCAACCACCGCGCCAAAGACAGCCTGGCACGGGCGGAGGAGGGCGTCACGAGCCTGGCCGCGCTGCAACAGGATCTCAGCCAAGTCGAGCAAGCCGTGCGCGTGATGGCCGACGCGGAAAGCGAGTTGGTCGCCTCGACCACGGCGATCACCAGCATGACCCAGCAAGTGCGCGAGATCGCAGATCAAACCAACCTGCTGGCGCTCAACGCAGCCATCGAAGCGGCGCGTGCCGGCGAAGCGGGGCGCGGCTTTGCCGTGGTGGCGGACGAAGTGCGCAAGCTGGCGGAAAAATCGGCCGTTTCAGCGCGCGAAATCGACGATGTCACTCAAGCGCTCGGCCAGCGGACCGAGATGGTTCGCCAGACCGTTGTGACCAGCCTGGAACTGCTTTCTTCAAGCCACCAATCCGCCGACCGTGTCGCCGAAGTATTAACCGGCGCCAACGCCAGCGCAGCCGAGGTCTGCGACGGCCTGCAACAGATCGTCTCAGTCACCGAACAGCAACAACAGGTCAGCAATACGGTTGCCAATAATATCGATGCCATCGCCGAGCATGCGCGCGAGAACGATGCGTCGATTCAACAAGCGGTTGCTTCGGCGGCGGCACTGGAAGAACTGGCCGACCGGCTGCATGCCTTGGTTTCCCGCTTCCATACCTGACCGTTGTGATGGCGTACGAAAACCGGCGCACTGCGCCGGTTTTTTTCGGCCTGCCGGCGCGCAAGAAAAAACCATGGCGGCACAACCCTCTCCCGCCATTAAATTGCCTTAAACAACCTTTTCGTTGACAAGAAATAGCGCCATTCCCGCACAAAATTGGGAGGAATTAGCGACACTTTCGTCTGCCCACCGTCAAAATTTTTTCGAGTTTTCTTTCACTCTTCGACGCCATGAAATATAGTTGATATATAACAATCATCAGAAATGGCTGATTGCAAATGACAAGCTGCTCGTCTACTAATTCTGGCAAGCTGTTTGACATTTTTACGTTGTCTTAAGCAACTTTAATCTTAAAAAAACTTGCTTTCTGGAGCAGCAAACCATCTTCAGGAACCCGCAATGCAGCCCTCTATTGGAAACTTGCTTCGCGAACTGACCCGCTTGTATACCCAGGCACAACGCGAGCATGTCACGAGCGGCCACGACACGTCTTCGACACAGAGCCACGTCTTGATGGAGCTGGGGCGAGCCGGCCTGCTTACGCAGCAGGAACTAGGCCGTCGCCTCAGCCTCGACAAAGGCTGGGTCAGTCGTGCCGTCGAAAGCCTGGTACAAGCCGGCCTGGTCGCCAAATCCCGCCATGACAACGATCGCCGCAGCCGCTGGCTGGAGCTGACCGCCAAGGGTCATAAACGCTATCTGGCGCTGAGCGAGTCGCTTGACGCGCATGCCGAGCAATTCATGCTGCGGCTCAGTGCCGAGCAACGCCTACAGATTCACCAAGCGCTGGTGCTTCTGATCGGCGGCATGCAGGGAGAGATGCCCGAAGCCGCCGCCGAGCCGCCGGACACCGCCATAGCCGCCCTCGCCGAGGTCGAGGAGGCGCCGCCACAGCCGGATAGCGCGCTCAGTGACGAAGCGATCGAAGACGCGGCGCCCGCCACGGCGCCGGAAGCCGAACTCGTCACCGCCGAAGCGGACATGTCGGAGGCGGAACATCATGCCGCCGAGGCGCAAGCCGCCGCGCATCCGGATCTGGACGCCCCGCCGCGGCCGGTGTCTCCGCTGGCCGACAAGGTGCGCCCGCCAATGCCGGTAGCCCACACGCGGATCGTCGGCTCCAAAACCCTGCCAACCCGCCCGCTGCTGTCCCGCACCACGCCGCGCACGCCCTTGTCGCGCGCCGCTCAGCAGTTGGAGGAACGGCAAGCGGAGCCGATGGACAAGCCACGCCTGGCGCAGCATGGCGTGCCGCAAGAGCCCGCACAGCGCGGCGCGATTCCGCGCCCCGCCGTCGAGCCCGCCGTAACGCGCGCCATTCCGGTCGCGCGCCCGGCCCCCACGCCCGCACCGACAAGCCCCTCCGTTGCGCCGCCGATCACCCCGCGCGCGGCGCCCACCCCCGCGGCGGTCCCGCATGCCGCCGCACAGGCGGACGCGCCACGCTCCGGCTCGTTGTTTCAAAAGCTGTTGTCGCAGGGATCGTTGTTCAACAAATTGTTGCAACGCGAGCAGCAGCCGGAACAGGAATGGATTGAAGAACCGCCGCCGGTCGAAGCGCTGCCGGACGACGGCATTCAGTTTCAACCCGCGTCCCCGACCGACTGGAACGAGATCCGTAATCTGCTGACCGCCAACCGCCTACCGGTGCAAGGCGCGCTCAACCATCTGATGCACTTCGTCGTGGCCACCGAAAACGGCCGTGTCGTCGGCACCATCGGCATGGAGGTTTACGGCGATATCGGCCTTATCCGCTCGCTGGTCGTGGCCTCCAACATGCGCGGCAAATCCGTGGCCAAGCGCTTGCTGCTCTCCTTGATCGAGCGCGCGCGCGCCAAGCAGATCGGCGCCCTCTATCTGCTGTCCGGACCGATCGACGGACTGTTCTTCGACAACGGCTTCGAGAAGATGGCCCGCGCGGATATGCCGACCAAACTCTACGTTTCGTCGGAACTGCAAGGCGCCGGCTCCTCCTCGACCATTGCGCTGCGATTGATCCTCTAACGTTTGCAACGGCAATAAACCTAGCCCCTGGCGTTGATCGCCAGGGGCTTTTTTTGCGCCAGGGGTTTGGCGCAAGGGCACACATTCGCGTAGGGCGCACTCGCCGAAGGCAGTGCGCCTCCGAGGTTTGGCGCAATGCCGCGCGTTGCGCGTCGATTAGCGCCCTACACAACAGCAGTGCGCCTCCGAGGTTTGGCGCAATGCCGCGCGTTGCGCGTCGATTAGCGCCCTACACAACAGCAGTGCGCCTCCGAGGTTCGGCGCAATGCCGCGAGTTGCGCGTCGATTGGCGCCCTACACAACAGCAGTGCGCCTCCGAGGTTCGGCGCAATGCCGCGCGTTGCGCGTCGATTGGCGCCCTACACAACAGCAGTGCGCCTCCGAGGTTTGGCGCAATGTCGCGCGTTGCGCGTCGATTGGCGCCCTACAAATGGCAAGGCCTCAATGCAAACCGCCCGGCGGCAATTGCCGTCGGGCGGTTGGGGTACTTCATCAAGCCGGAGGGATGAAGGGCTTTCCCCCTGAAAAAATGGCCGGTCTTGCGACCGGCCAAAGTCAGCTTGATTAGAAGCTGAGGTACTTGATCGTTAGGCGTTTTCGCTCGTCACGGTGGTAGCCGCAGCGGTTTCGCGCTTTTGCTTAACCGAATGCGAGATCCAGCCGTACATCGGGATGGACAGCATCATGGTCAGCGAGCCCCAGAACACGGTGTCCTTGCCGGAGCCGGCCAGCGCATAGAAGCTGTAGACCAGGGCGAGCAGGGCGATCAGGCCGTAGCGGGTGTATTCGCCGGAGGCGATGTTGTTGTCCTTCATGATCTTGTAGATACCGGCGGTAGCCAGGATGTACGGAACCACGTTGGTGAACACGCACAACAGCGTAATGATCTGGAACTGCGAAGCCAGGTCGGGCGATACGGTCATGTAGCCCATCAGCGTCATCAGCACGCCGGTGATGATCATGCCCTTGAACGGGGTGCCGTACTTGTTGGTATCGGCGAAGATCTTCGGGAACATGCCGTCGTCGGCAGCGGCCTTCGACACTTGACCAGTGGTCAATACCCAGCCGTTGAGCGAGCCCAGGCAGGCAACGACCGCGCAGAAGCTGACGAACGAACCAGCCCAGTTACCGAACATATATTGTGCGGCGGTACTGAACGGAGCGCTCGAGGCAGCCAGTTCCTTGGCCGGAACCACGCCCATGATGGCGAAGGTCGACAGAATATAGATGACAGCGGCGAACAGCGTGCCGAGCATGGTGGCGATCGGCACGTTCTTCTTCGGGTTTTCAACCACACCGGTCACGATGCAAGCCGATTCCAGACCCAGGAATGCCCACAGGGTCAGCGAAGAAGCGGCCATCACGGCATCCCAGCTGCTTTGCTTCTTGTCAACGATCCAGCTGGCGGTGATGTAGTCCGGGTGGAAGAAGAACCAGCCCAACACGGCCATGCCCACCACCGGGATCAACATGCCCAGCGAGGTGAACTTCTGGATGCGGCCAATGAAGCCGGCGCCCGGGTAGTTCAGGAAGGTGAAGAACCAGATGGAGATGATGGCGGCGATGGCGCCCGGCATCGGCTTACTCAGCTCCGGAACGAAGTATGCCAGGTAGCCGATACCGGCTACGGCGATGGCCACGTTACCGACCCACAGCGACAGCCAGTAGCACCAGGTTTCAGTAAAGGCGGCATATTCGCCGATACCGTCGCGGGTGTAAGCGTACAGACCACCCTCTTTCGGGCAGAGGAAGCTCAGCTTGGAGAAGGACACCGCCAAAGCGATGGAACCAACGGTAGAGATGATCCAACCAAAAATACTGATCGAACCGACCTTAGCCAAACTCGAGGGCAACAGGAAAATCCCGGACCCCATCATGTTCAGCGCTACGAAGACCGTCAACGCGGACAGCCCCATCTTGTGTGACTTAGAAGACATATTATTGCTCCCAATTACTGCATCGAACATTCAATCAGTCCGGCACCCGCGCATTCACCCGGGATCCCAGCCAATTGGCTTTCGCGTCCCTGGCAGTAGCGAATTACAGGGGCCACCGCCTTGTTCCGGAACACGCCCGAGCCCTCATTACGAATGGCCGGGTATTCAGTACTGCTCCCGTTGACTACCGGGTCCACACCGTTGGCAGCGCAGCGACTTCCTGATGTGCGCTGCCAGAACCTCTGGATGCCGGGGTACGTTGCCCTTCACACCCTATAAATATGAGAAATTGGTAATATTCAGAATTGTATATAATGTGCTTGCTCTGACAACTGCACTACTTGATACACATCAACATCTAATTCAATTCCAAATTTTGCAGCGCAACATGCAAACAATGCCGAAAGCATATTTACATCATTCCAAAAGCATGATTCTTTGTCATTTTCCGCTCAATTGATTTTTCCCTTCCTTTCCGAAAAATATTCGATGAGGAAACGATAAGAATCAATAACGGCGGCGCTTTCAGGCCGGTGCCAATCAACGGGGGGAAAGATTGAAAGAGAGATACCGGGAAGCCAAAACCCCGTCCAATCCCAATAAAATCGGCCTTGGCCTGACAAAACGCATTTTGGCGCCAATGTATTTCAGCATATCAATGTATAAACATTAGCTGCTATGGATTATTTTCTGCTTTATAGCATAGGAATGGGATAACACCAGGGCAATATCGCAATTGGTTGATATAGTGCAGAGCCGCACTACAAGGGGGGCGTCAATATCAATATATTGATTTATAAAAGGTTTTGCGCCACCAACCCCAACTCGCATTCCACCTGACGCATCATCACATCTCAAAAGACGCGCAAATATTGTCGATTCGCGCAAGATGGCGAAAAAGGGCCTTTTTGCGCCCCCGCCCCACCATCAGACAGTCAAAAAAGCGCCGCTTTCCAGCAAGTTTGCGTAATCGCCCGCAAAGCAAAAAACCATCAAATCGTTTATTTTCAATGGCTTGACAAAATCATAGCCATACAGCGGCTTTGCCTGAAAAAGTTCGACAAAACATGCATGGCACAACTATTGCTTAATAGTCGACGGACTACATGCGCTTTTTGTCGGCCTGGATGGCGGCAAGCCGGAATAGTCATGAATGCTGCATTGCGAGATGCACATGGGGCTGTCTTCAGGAGAGCATCAGCCTGATCGCGCTAACCAGTCCCTCGCGGGTGCACGTTTGCCGGTGCGCGGCGGCAACGTCCCACAATTCAATGCGCCGGCCTTGGTCGGCCACCGTCAGCACAATGCGCGCGCCGCCCTTGAGCGCATGGCGCAGCCGCCAAGCGCGCTGCCCCACGCCGAAGTCGCAGACCACGGCCAACAGGGGAAACGCATCCCTCAGCCCGCTCGCCACCAGCAGGCCCGCCGCGGCATCTCCCTCGCTCTCCTGCAGGATGGCGATATCCTGGCGGGCGCTGGATACCACCGGCTGGCTACGCGCCTTTTCCGCCAACTGCAGCAGCGGCTCCACCATGAAGGCGAAACCGCAGGCGGGCGTGGCCTTGCCGATGACGCGCGTGGCGACCTCGTCATAGCGCCCGCCTCGGCACAACACCGGGTGATCCTCCAAGCCGGGCGCAGACCATTCGTGAAAGCTGTGCTGATAGTAGGGCCGGTGCGGAAACAGGTCGGGACGCACCGTGTGCGGCAGCCCCGCGCGCGCCAATGCCGCCGTCAAACGTTCAAAGCGCGCCAGGCTCGCGTCGGACAGGCTGTGCAGCATGTCCGGCGCGCTATCGATCAGCGCGCGCGGCACCCCGGGCAAACGGTCGCCGAGCAGCACTTCCGGCGCGGACGCGAGACTCGCCCGCGCCACCGGGTCGAGCGGCGCCAACACCGTCTCGAAGTGCTGACACAATCGTTGCCGATAACGGGCAAGCTCCGCCGGCGTGCCCAGGGTATTGATTTCCAGCTCAACTTGGGGAAGCAGTTTCAAGCGCTGCAATAGCGCGTACTCAAGCAGCAGCTGTTCCAGTTCGATGTCGACGTCGTCAAAGCCCAGCGCCTCGGCGCCGATTTGATGCCATTGTTCAAGCTGCCCGCCGTCGAGGTGGTGGTTACGGAAAACCGGCCCTTGATACCACAGCCGGGCCGGCATTTCCGTCAAATGCTGCGCGGCGATGGCACGCAAGCAGCCCATGGTGCCATCGCTGAGCAAACGGGCGGCCCAATCGTCGGCCTCGTCGTCGCCATCCAGCAACGGCAGCCGGATCTCGCGATAACCTTCCGACAGCAAGACCTGACGCGCTTCGGCATCGAGCCGGTTCCAATAATCGAGCCGGTCGGGATAATGCTTGCGCGGCCGGCCGCTCGGACGGGGGCGTACCGGCACCCGCAGCCGCTGTTCCAGCTCCAAACAATAATTCAGATTGCCCAGCACGACGTTTTGGCGCAAACAGCTTTCCACCCGATGGACCAGCGTGGCGCCCAGCGCGGCGGACAGGAATTGCCGGTAGCGTTGCTGACGTCCGGCATCCTCCGCCGCCAAGTTTTGATAGGTCGCGTGCGGCGTCAGAAAATCTTGGCGACACTGCCCCAAGTGCGCCGGGCCGCTGCTCAGCAACGAGGGATCGACGTCGTCCCCCGCCTCCAGCGCGCGTAATTCGATGTACTTCTGGCACAACAGGAAATAGCTGGCCGGCTCGACGCCGGCATTGCGGTAGCGCCCCTCCCACAGCACGCCGCTGCGCCCGTGGCGGCGGTTGAAGTACGCCACATATTGCCGTCCGAGGTATTGGATGAATCGCGCCAGCACGGTTTTGTCCGTGACCGTCAACAGCAGATAAATCTGACTCGGCAACAAGGAAAAAGCGTGCAGACGCAGCGGCATGTCGATGGCCGCCTGCCGCAGCAAGCCGACGAAGGTGCGATAATCGTCCTCGTCGCGGAAGAGCAATTCGCCGTTGTTGCCGCGCAGGGCCAGCAACTGCGGCAATTCGGTCACCAGGAGCCGTTCTTTTCTCGGCATCGTCAGCGCTCCCGGCCGGCGGCTTGCGCGCCGCTCAACCAGTCGATCAAGGCATCGGTCGACTGCTCGCCGACGGCGCCCTCGGCGCGCGACCACACCGTCCAGCGCCCATCGCGGCGGAGCACCAGCCGCCAGTCGGCGTCCTCGGCGGCAGTCTCCGGCGCCGCACTGGACAGCTGCGTGCGAATCCGCCATCCCTGCAAGCGGGCCCGCAACGTATGGCCGAACAACACCAAGTCGGTGGCTTGTTCCCGGCTCTCGGCGCGCAGCACCACGCACGGCGGCGACTGCGTCGCGGGTGGCTGGTAGCGGCACAACAGGTCGGTCAACCGTTCAACGTCGATGGCGAGCCCGGCCGCATGCAGCGGCCGCCCCAGCAAACGCGAGGCCAGTTCGTCGCAACGCCCGCCGTTACACACCCCCGTCGCGTCGGATGCCAGGCGCCAGTCGAACACGGTATGGTTGAAATAGCCGCGTCCGGCCACATCGTCGGCATCGAGCAGCCAGCACTGGCCCAAAGCGTCGAGCATGCGCGTGAACTCGGCAAAATGGCGCCGGCTATGCAATCCGAGGCGACCGGCGGCATCCTGGGCCTGCTCGCGCCAGCTTCCCAGATTGTTGACGGTCAGCTCGGCCTTTTGCGCGAGCCCCAAGGCCCGCCACAGTTCGCGAATCAACAACACCAGCTCCGCCTCGATGGCGGGGTCCGGCGCATTGAAGACCACCACGCCAAACTCCACCGTCTGGCGCGGGCCTTGAGGACCGTGCCATAGCACCGGGCGGAGAAACCAAATGCGCTCGATGCCGCGCCGCGCCGGCGTGTGCGCGGCCAGCACGGCGCGCACGCCGGAAGGCAGTCCGTCGGGGCGCAAGCGGTCCCACGCCGTCCCTGCCGACTCGTGGGCAGGGGTGCTGGCCTCCAGCGCCGGCAACCGGATTTCTTGATAGCCATAACGGTGCATGACGCCGCGAAGCCGCGCTTCCACCCAATGCTTCAGATTGTCCGTCTCGACGACGATATCCTGCGGCATACCGCCCAGCGTCATGGTCCGCTCCATTCTCCCAAACGAAAGCCCGGGGATCGCCCCGGGCTTATTGTGTCAGAAAACCGGACGAGGGGTCCGCCCCGTCGCCACGCAGTTAGGCGGCGGCTTCCGCCAGATCGGCGACCACGTCGTCGATCAAGGCATCGATGCGGCTGCTGTCCAGATGATGCGCCGTCGTGATCAGATGGGCATAGGCTCCCGACGTGGCCAGACAATGCTTTTTCCACACGTCTTCGGACGGACAGGGGAAGACGACCGTAATCGAGTTCCTGTTGCGCCAAGCCTTGATGCCGCAAGCCTGGAAACGGTCGACGGCGTATTGGGCCATTCTCAGGCAATGGGCGATCCGCCGTTGCTGCTCCTCGAACGAGACGGCGTGGATGGCGTACCACAGCAAAAGCGGCGTATGGCCGTTGCGCGACCCGGTGATGGTTTTATCGTGGGCGGCAATATAGTCGATTTCGACCGAAATCTGATCGACGTTCTTTTTCCGTGCCAGCACCACGCCGCACGGGATCGGCGTGCCGATCATCTTGTGGCCGGACACGCTGATCGAATCGATGCCGTCGGCAAAATTATGCGGTTGCGGATCGTCGACGAAGGGCAGGATCATGCCGCTCAAGGCGGCGTCGCCGTGAATGTAGTAATCCTCGCGCGCGAAACCGGCTTGGCTCATCAAGCGCTGCAAACGGCCGATATCGTCGACGGCGCCTTTGACCGTCGTACCCAGGTTGGCAAACAGGATGGGATGACGTTCGCCGCTCGCGGCGATTTTACGCATCAGGTCCTGGTAATCGATCTCGCCATTGGGCAGCGAATCCACCACTTGGGATTTGATGCGCAGCAGCTTGACGATTTTGGCGACCGAATAGTGCGTGTCGCGCGAATAGAACAGCGTGCCATCGGGAAACAACTCGCGCGCCAGGTAGCAACCGAACATATTGCCTTCGGTGCCGCCGTTGGTGACATAGCCCCAGCTTTGGTCGAAGCCGATGCGATAGAGCTTGGCAAAATGCTTGATCACCTCTTCCTCGAACGCGAAGGTGTTGAGCAGGTAATTGCAGTACTCCGCCCAATCGCCGCAATTGTTCAGAGAAAAGCGCATGAAGCGCTCAAGACCACCGTAATCGAAATCCGCCGATTCGGGATAACCAATATTGAAGTATTGGTTTTTAACGCAATGGGCCCAGAATGCATCGAGCTTGTTCTGGTTTTCGATGGACAGAGGCATGTTGTTCTTCCTTCAAGGCCAGCCGTCCCTGAATACCTCCAGGTGGTCCTGACGTGCGTTTTTAAGAAGGTGCTAATGTATCCCTCTCGGCGCGAAGGGAAAGCCAAACATGCCAAATTCAGCTTGATTTTGCAGGCGATTAACCATCACGGCGGCCACTTTATCGGCAAAGGCCAATTATTTGACCCCGTCCCCTTTTTTTAAAATATTGCTCATGGGGCGGTGCCGCGACCTTGGGCGGATCGGGACAAAAAACGTCTTGCATTCGCCTTAACCATTGTTAATATTTTCTCATGTGATTTATCCATTTTAAGTACGCACTTCATCCTGAAGCGCCGCATCCAAACCCGACGCTTCCGCCGTCCCGCGCCGAGTGCCTGACGGAAGGAATTCCCCATGACCCAGTCCTCGATCCCGCCCCCCCGCTCCCAGCGCATGGCCAGACTCAGGGCCGTTCTGGACGCGCTGGTCATGCCGGAGTCGGCACTGCGGCGGCAAGCCCGTGCTTGGCTGACGTCCTGGCCGCGTTTTCGCAAACGGCTCGCGCCCTTCCTCGAGGCCATCCCCAACGCCGTGGTGGTGGTGGATCGCGAAGGCCGCATCGCGGCGCTCAACGCCCGAACGGAAAGCTGGTTCGGTTATGCGCACGACGAGCTGATCGGCAAGCCGGTCGAAGTGCTGCTCCCCGCCGATTTGCGCGTCAATCACGTGTTCCTGCGGCAGAGTTTCATGCAGGCGCTGGCCGCGCGACCGATGGGACAGGGGCGCGAGTTGTTCGCTTGCCGCAAGGACGGCAGCGAATTCCCGGTCGAAATCGGTCTCAACCCGCTAGAGACCCGCAAAGGGACCATGGTGCTCAGTTCAATCATCGACATCAGCGAACGCAAGGCCAGCGAGGCGCGCTTTCATGCGCAAGCCGCGCAGGTGGCGCAAGCGAGCAGCTACAAATCGGCGTTTCTGGCCAATATGTCGCATGAGCTGCGCACGCCGCTCAACAGCATCTTGCTGTTGAGCGAACATCTGTGCGCCGCGCCCCAGGACAATCTGCTGCCCAAGCAGCTCAACTACGCTCAAATCATCCATCAATCCGGCCGGGATCTGCTCGCGCTGATCGAGGATATTCTCGATCTGTCCCGCATCGAGGCCGGCAAGCTGGACATCCACGCGGAACCGCTGTCTCCACGCGAGCTCTGCCACTATTTGCGCCGCACGTTCACGCCGCTTGCCGAGTCGCACCAGCTATCGTTGACCTGCGAGGTCGCCACGGCGGTGCCGGACACCATCGTGGTGGATTTCAAGCGGCTCTATCAGATCGTCAAGAACCTGTTCTCCAACGCCTGCAAATTCACGCCGGCCAACGGGCAAGTCGCCGTGCGCATCGATGCCGATCCAGCCACGCTCTCCATCGCGGTCAGCGATACCGGCAGCGGCATACCCGCCGATAAGCAAGCCGAGATTTTCGATGCCTTTGTCCAACTGGACGGCACCTCCAGCCGCCGCGTCAGCGGCTGCGGCTTGGGGCTGGCCATCGCCCGCCAGCTGGCGGCCTTGCTGGGCGGCAACTTGACAGTGGACAGCACCGTGGGCCAAGGCAGCACCTTTACCCTCCACTTGCCGCTACTCACCGAGAGCGCGCCGCGCGCCGCGCCGCATCCGCTGAGCGACCCGCTCCCCCCGCCGCCACTGGCCGACCCGTCGCTATTGCAGACACTGGCTGGGCGCAAGGTGCTGCTGGTGGACGACGAGATACGCAATATCTTTGCCATGACCAGCCTGTTGGAGGATGCCGGTCTGGACGTGCGCGTGGCGCGCAATGGCCAGGAGGCCCTGGATGCGGTGCGCCGCCAGCCGGAAATCGAATTGATTCTGATGGACATGATGTTGCCGCTTTTGGATGGCTACCAGGCAACGGCCATCTTGCGCAGCGAACTGCATTTCTCCAAACCGATCCTGGCGCTGACCGCGCTGGCGATGAAAGGCGACCGCGAAAAATGCCTGGCGGCCGGGGCAGACGCGTACTTGGCCAAGCCCGTCGAGCGCCAGGCGCTTTTGACCCTGATAGGAAAGATGCTGAGATGAATGGGCACGGCACATATTCCGGAGTAAACGCCGCCAACGCGGTGCAATGCACGCAGGATCGCCTGCAACGCGTTTTGCTGGTCGACGATCACGGCGAGAACCTGGCGGTACTCGACGCCATTTTGAGCGATTGCGGCGCCCACTTGCTGCAAGCGCGCTCCGGTAACGAAGCGTTGGAGACGCTGTATCGCGAGGAGATCGCGCTGGTGCTGCTCGACGTCAACATGCCGGACATGGACGGCTTCGAAGTATTGCGCGCCATGCGCGCCAACCGCCGTACCCGCGATATTCCCACGCTCTTTCTCACCGCCTATGCCCGGGACGAGCAAGAGATCGTCGATGGCTATCGCCATGGCGCGGTCGACTTCATCCTCAAGCCGATCAGCTCGGCCGTGCTGCGCGGCAAGGTGCAGCAGTTCCTCGAGCTCGCGCGTTACAAGCGGGAGAGAGAGCGGGTCAACGATCTGCTGGCGGCGCAGAAAAGGTACTACGAATCGATGCTCAACGCGGCGGACGAGGGCGTGCTGGGATTGTCGCCCGACGGCCGGGTCCACTTCGCCAACCCGACCGCGCTGCGCTTGCTGGCCGCCGCGCCGGACCAGCTGTTAGGCGCCAACTTCCTCGAAATCGGCCAGCCGCCCAGCGCGAATGGGGCCGATTGGCAAAACACCGTGTTCTACCGCTATTGGAAGTCGCGCCGGGCATTGCGGCTGACGGATACGCTGCTGCGGCGCATGGACGGCGAGACGCTGCCGGTGGCCTTGAGCTGCGCGCCGTTGCCCGGCGCGGAAAGCGGTTCGGTCATCGTCTTCCAGGACATCAGCCAGCAAAAAAAGATGGAAGAACAGTTGCGGCAGCAAGCGGTGACCGATTCGCTCACCGGCCTATTGAACCGCCACGGCCTCAAGCAGGCGCTGGCCGGCTGCGTGCAGCGCAGCGCCCGTTCCGGACGGCATCTGGCGCTGTTTTTCATCGACCTGGACCATTTCAAGGACATCAACGACACACAGGGCCACGATGTCGGCGATTTGGTGCTCAAATCGGTTGCCGGCCGCCTGAAGGCGGCGTTGCGCGCCAAGGATGTGATCGCGCGCCTGGGCGGCGATGAATTCACGGTGATCATCGATGATCTGGAGGACGTCGAGCACGCCGCCTTGGTGGCGCGCAAACTGCTGAACACGCTGTCCGCGCCGTTCGAGATGCGCAACCACTCGTTATCGACCGGCGCCTGCATCGGCATCGCGCTGTTTCCGGATAATTGCAACGATACCGACAGCTTGATGCTGGCCGCCGACCTGGCCATGTACCGCGCCAAGAGCCTGGGGCGCAACACCTTCGAATTCTTCACGCCGGAACTCAACGCGCGCGCGCAAGCCAGCATGCTGCTCGAACAAGGCATCCGCCAAGGCTTCGACAACCACGAGTTCTCTCTCGATTACCAACCGCAGTTCGATACCGCGGGCCAGCACATCGTCGGCATCGAGGCTTTGCTTCGTTGGCGGCGTCACAACGGGCAAGTCCGGCCGGACGTCTTCATCCCGTTGATGGAGCAGACCGGTCTGATCAATCAGGTGGGAGAATGGGTGTTGGAGGCCGCGGTCAAACAGCGCCGCGCCTGGCAGTTGTCCGGTCAGCTGCCGGATCATTGCCCGGTGGCGGTGAATTTATCGCCGCGCCAATTCAACAATCCGCAACTGGCGCCGACGGTGGCGCGGATTCTGGAACGGCATGCGCTGCCGCCCGCCTTGCTGGAGCTGGAGGTCACCGAAGGCGTTCTCATGGTGAACACGCACGATCAGCGCCCGATGCTGGCGCAGTTGCGCGCGTTGGGCGTGCGCCTGTCGATCGACGACTTCGGCACCGGCTATTCCTCGTTGGCGTATCTGATGGGATCGGATATCGATGCGCTCAAGATCGACCAATCGTTCATCGCCCAGATCGTCGCGAATCCGAAGGACCAGGCGATTACCGCGTCCATCATCCAACTTGCCCACAACCTGCGGCTGAAAGTCGTGGCGGAAGGGGTGGAAAACCAAGCCCAGCTCGACATTCTGCGCCAGCTGGGCTGCGACTACGTGCAGGGTTACCTCTTCAGCCAACCGCTGCCGCCGGACGACATCGCCTTGGGGGCGGCCGTGAAGAGGGAGTCGGGAGTGGGCAGTGGAGAGTAGGGCGCACTCGCCGAAGGCAGTGCGCCACCGGAGTTCGGCGCAATGCCGCGCGTTGCGCGTCGATTGCGCCCTACACAACCTTGTGCGAACCGCGGCAAGCCCACCCCAACCCCGACGTGCGCCGGCTGATTTTCGATAGCCGGCTGAGTTGGGCGTCGATGCCGGTCGATGCCCAGTCGTCGTGGTTATACCTGAAAAACGCCGCGCGCCTGCGCGAGGTGGCGGGATGCTTGGTGTTGACCGCCGATTAACACCCTAACCTGGAGGCGGGGAGCGAACGCTCC
>NZ_JAFAND010000097.1 GCF_019232825.1 Paludibacterium sp.
TGGCCGCGGCGGCGATAGGTCAGGCGATGGATCAGCCACGGGTAGCCGTGGAAGGCGAACACCACCGGCTTGTCGGTGGTGAAGATCGACTCGTACTCGTGGTCGTCCAGGCCGTGCGGGTGCTCGCTCTTCGGTTGCAGCGTCATCAGGTCGACGACGTTGACGAAGCGCACCTTGAGGTCGGGGAAGTGCTGGCGCAGCAGATCGGTGGCGGCCAAGGCCTCCATGGTCGGCACGTCGCCGGCGCAGGCGAGGACCACGTCCGGCTCGGCGCCGGCATCGGTCGAGGCCCAATCCCAGATGCCCACGCCCTTGGTGCAGTGCTTGACCGCCTGGTCGATGGTCAGGTACTGCAGCGCGGGCTGTTTGCCGGCCACCACCACGTTGACGTAGTGGCGCGAGCGCAAGCACTGGTCGGTGGTGACCAGCAGCATGTTGGCGTCGGCCGGCAGGTAGACGCGGATCACCTCGGCGCGCTTGTTGACGACGTGGTCGAGGAAGCCTGGGTCCTGGTGGCTGAAGCCGTTGTGGTCCTGGCGCCAGACGTGGCTGGTCAGCAAATAGTTCAACGACGGCAACGGACGGCGCCAGGGGATGTCCAGCGTGGTCTTCAGCCATTTGGCGTGCTGGTTGAACATCGAGTCGATGACGTGGATGAAGGCCTCGTAGCAGCTGAAGAAGCCATGACGGCCAGTGAGCAGATAGCCTTCGAGCCAGCCCTGGCAGGTATGCTCGGACAGGATTTCCATCACACGGCCGTCGGTTGCGAGGTGGTCGTTGGTTTCGTCCTCGGGCTTATAGTCGGCCATCCACACCTTCGAACTGGCATCGAGCACGTCATTCCAACGGTTGGAGGCGGTCTCGTCCGGGCCGAAGATACGGAAGTTCTGGGCGTCGTGGTTGTCGCGCATCACATCGCGCAGGAACTTGCCCATCACGCGGGTGGCTTCGGCCACCTTGTTGCCCGGCTTGTCGAAGTGCACGGCGTATTGGTGGAAGTCGGGCATCTTCAGATCGCGCGAAACCAGGCCATGCACGTGCGGATTGGCGCTCATGCGCAATTCGCCGTGCGGCGCCAGCGCCGCCAGTTCCGGGCGCAGGGCGCCGCCCTCGGTGAACAGCTCTTCCGGTTTATAGCTCTTCAGCCAGGTTTCCAGCGCTTGAATGTGCTCCGGCGTCATATCGGAGAACGGCACTTGGTGGCTGCGCCAGTAACCCTCGACCTTCTTGCCGTCGATTTCCTTCGGGCCGGTCCAGCCCTTCGGCGTCTTGAGGATGATCATCGGCCATTTCGGGCGCGACAACGGTTTGCCGGCCTTATCCTCGCGCTGGGCGCGCGCCTTGATGGCGGCGATCTCGTCCATGATGCCGTCGAGGGTGGCGGCCATCTTGCGGTGAATGGCGGCGAAGTCGTCCGGGTCTTTGCCGATGTCGACGTAGTGCGGTTGGTAACCGTAGCCCTCGAACAACTTGGTCAATTCGTCGGTCGACAAGCGCGCGAGCACGGTCGGATTGGCGATCTTGTAGCCATTGAGATGCAGGATCGGCAGCACCACCCCGTCGCGCAGCGGGTTGAGAAACTTATTCGAGTGCCAGCTGGTGGCCAGCGGACCGGTTTCCGCCTCGCCATCGCCGACGACGCAGGCGGCGATCAGGCCGGGGTTGTCGAACACCGCGCCATAGGCGTGCGAGATCGAATAACCCAGCTCGCCGCCTTCGTGCATCGAGCCAGGGGTTTCCGGCGCCACGTGCGACGGGATGCCGCCAGGAAAGGAGAATTGCTTGCACAGCTTGCGCAGACCGTCATAGTCCTGCGACACGTTCGGGTACACCTCGGAGTAGCTGCCTTCCAGCCAGCTGTTGGCCACCAGACCCGGTCCGCCATGCCCAGGACCGGTGATGTAGATCATCGGCTGCTTGCGTGCGCTGATGACACGGTTGAGGTGGACATAAATGAAATTCAGGCCAGGGGTGGTGCCCCAGTGGCCCATCAGCCGCGGCTTGATGTGCTCGCGCTTGAGCGGCTTATGCAGGAGCGGGTTGTCCAGCAGGTAGATTTGGCTGACGGAGAGGTAGTTGGCGGCGCGCCAATAGGCGTGCATTTTATCCATCAGCGGTTTGCCGAGTTGTGCCATGAAATGTCCCGAAGTTGTGCTTGTGAGCGCCTACCCGGTGTGACGGTAGGATGAAAATCCAGTATAGGACGAGCGACTTGTCTCTCTATGATGCAAATCAACTGGATGATGTATCTTTACATAAAGACAATTGCCCGAACGAAAAAAATCGCCAAAATGGGCGATTTTTTTGGTGAACGCGTCGATGAACAGGGTAAAACGAACTTTGGAATGATTTTTTTGGCTGCAAAAACCGAAAATTGGATCAATGCCGCTCAGCGCGGCAAGCTAAAAATGGCCTTTTCGAGTGGCTTTTGCTCAACGGCGCCAATCCAGTGCTGTGAAATTGCGCCATTTTTGTCGATTAGCAGCGTGAAGGGCACGTTTATACCTGGATCGCCCAGGGTTGGCAGTAAATCTGTGGTATTTTCGTCGCCAAGCCAGATTGGATAGTGAATTTTTTGCTGTTGGATGAAGGGAATGACGGCTTTTTTGTCGTCTAGCGCGATCCCGATCACTTCGACCCCGCGGTTTTTCCACTTCTGCCGTAAGGCGTCCAGCATCGGCATCTCCTTGCGGCAGGGACCGCACCAGGTGCCCCAGAAATTGACCAGCACCGTCTTGCCGCGCAAATCGGCCAGCTTGACCGCATGGCCATTCAGATCGGTGAACGCCGTGTTGTCGAGCGGCCCGGCCTGCGTCATGCAGGACACAAAGAGCAGCGCGCTGGCGGTGAGGCGAAGGGAATGAAGGGTTTGCGGCATGGCATTCTCTGACACGTAAGGGGTGGCACACGGACCGGCCCGTGGGGCTGGCAAGGTGTTAAAATGACATTTGTTTGAAGAATGCGTTCAATCATAGCGGCCCTAAATGCGTCATGCGAGTGCTGCAATGATTGTTTGTCATGTTGCCAGGGTTGAATATCCCGAGGTCAACCCCAACAACACAGGTTGGTCTTTATTCTTCTCTGAGGAGGGCTTCATGCCCATACCGCATCTGTCGAACGTGCAAAACGGCCCGCTGCTCGAACTCGAACGCCGCATCTTGGAAGCTCAGCCGCAGATCGAGCATTGGTTCCGCAGCCAATGGTGCGCGCATGCCACGCCGTTTTACGGTTCGGTCGATCTGCGCAACAGCGGCTTCAAGCTGGCGCCGGTCGATATGAATATGTTCCCCGGCGGTTTCAACAATCTGAATACCGATATGACGCCGCTGGCGGTGCAAGCGGCGATGAGCGCGGTGGACAAGGTCTGCCCGGAAGCCAAGAGCATTCTGCTGATTCCCGAGAATCACACCCGCAATACCTATTATTTGCAAAACGTGGCGTCGCTGGTGCGCATCTTCGAGTTGGCCGGCCTCAAGGTGCGTCTCGGCTCGCTCAATCCCGAGATCACCGAGCCGACCGAATTCGTTGCGGCCAACGGCGTGCCGGTACGGCTCGAACCGGTACAACGGCGCGGCAATCGCCTGGTGCTCGCCGACGGCTTCAACCCCTGCATGGTGTTGCTGAACAACGATTTGTCCGGCGGTCTTCCGGCAATGCTGCAGAACATCGAACAGAATTTGATGCCCCCGCTGCACGCCGGCTGGGCGGTGCGACGCAAATCGCATCATTTCCAAGCCTATGACGCGGTGGCAAGCGAGTTTGCCCAACTGATTTCGATCGACCCGTGGCTGATCAACCCGCTGTTCGCGCATGCGGGCGGGCTCGACTTCCAGTCGCGCCAAGGCGAGCAGGTGCTCGCCGACACGGTGTCGGATTTGCTCGCACGCATCCGCGTCAAGTATCGCGAGCAGGGCATCGAACATGCGCCGTTCGTCATCGTCAAGGCGGACGCCGGTACGTACGGCATGGGCGTGATGAGCGTCAAGTCGCCGGAGGAGGTCATCGGGCTCAACCGCAAGGCGCGCAACAAGATGTCGGTGGTCAAGGAAGGCTTGGAAGTCTCCGAGGTGATCGTGCAGGAAGGTGTCTATACTTTCGAGACGGTCGAAGAGGCGGTGGCCGAGCCGGTGGTCTACATGATGGACCGTTATGTGATCGGCGGTTTCTATCGCGTGCACACCGGCCGCGGCATCGACGAGAACCTCAACGCGCCGGGTATGCATTTCGTGCCGCTCTCGTTCGAAACCGCGTGCCTGCCCGATCGCCAGGGGATGCCCGACTGCCCGCAAAACCGGTTCTATTCGTATGGTGTCATCGCCCGTCTAGCCTTGCTGGCCGGCGCGCGCGAACTGGAAGCCACCGACCCGGACAACGCATAAAGGAAGCACGATGAGAGTCCTGTTTATTGCCGACCCGCTGGACACGTTCAAGATCTACAAGGACACGACGTTCGCCATGATGCAGGAGGCGGCGCGGCGCGGACACGCGCTGTCGGTGGCTGAGGCAAAGAGTCTGGCGATGGAGGGCGGGCGCGTGATGGTCGACGCCACCAACCTGACGCTGACCGGCGAGCAGGACCCTTGGTACCGGTTGGGCGATTGCTACCGCCAGCCGCTCACCGGTTTCAACGCGGTGGTCATGCGTAAGGATCCGCCGTTCGATCTGGAGTATCTGTACACGTCGCAGCTCTTTACGCTGGCCGAACAGCAAGGCTGCAAGGTCTTTACCGGCGGTCAGGCGCTGCGCGACTTCAACGAGAAGCTGGCGATCCTGAATTTCCCCGACCTGATCGCGCCGACCATGGTCACGAGCGACATCGGCCGCTTGCATGCTTTCGTCAATCAGCACTTCGACGCCAT
This sequence comes from Paludibacterium sp., assembly GCF_019232825.1. GTDB lineage: Bacteria > Pseudomonadota > Gammaproteobacteria > Burkholderiales > Chromobacteriaceae > Paludibacterium. The sequence continues at coordinate 4,860 of NZ_JAFAND010000097.1, forward strand.
CGTCAAGCCGCTGGACAGCATGGGCGGGGACAGCATCTTCCGGTTGCGGCCGGATGACGCCAATGTGAACGTGATTCTGGAAACCATCACCGAGCGGGGCGCCCGCACGGTGATGATTCAACGCTACATCCCGGAAATCCGCCACGGCGACAAACGGGTGCTGGTGATCGACGGTAAGCCGGTCGACTATTGCTTGGCGCGCATTCCCAAAGCGGGGGAAAACCGCGGCAACCTGGCTGCCGGCGGCCGTGGCGAGGTACGCGAGCTGAGCGCGCGCGACCGCGAAATCGCCGAGACGGTGGGGCCGGAGTTGAAGCGTCGCGGGATTTTGCTGGCCGGACTCGACGTGATCGGCGATTACCTGACGGAAATCAATATCACGAGTCCCACCTGCTTCCGCGAGATCATGGATCAAAGCGGCCTGAACGTGGCGGGCTTGTATATCGACGCGCTCGAGCGCGCTTTGTCACAGGCCTGAGGCATGGACATGAAAGACGGCGCCCCGCTGCGCGAGAGCCCGTTCAAGGGCAAGACCGGGATTGCCCGGCTCATCAATGCATTGGGCTATTCCTTCGACGGGCTTCGCGCCGCCTTCCGGCACGAGGATGCTTTCCGCCAGTTGGTGCTGCTCTCGGCGGTGCTGATTCCGCTGGCGTTCTTCGTCCATGCCGCGCCTTTGGCGCGCGCGCTGTTGATCGCCAGCTCGCTGGCGACGCTGATCATCGAGCTATTGAATTCGGCCATCGAGGCGGCCGTGGATCACACTTCGCTCGAGCGCCATCCGCTGGCCAAGCGCGCCAAGGACATGGGCAGCGCCGCGCAGCTGTTGGGTTTGATCAACTTGGCGGTGGTGTGGGGCGTGGTGCTGTTTGGGTAGGGAGTAGGGAGTAGGGAGTAGGGAGTAGGGAGTCGATGAGGAGGGGTTTCCGACTTCCCTCTCCCGACTCCCCACTCCCTTGTTTTTACTTCTCTTCCGGCGGCGTGATCACCTCGCTGTAGCCGCATTCCTTCTGCGGACAAACCTTCTCCGTGCCACGGCGCTTGGTGGTCTTGATGGTCAGAATCGGCCAGCCGCATTGCGGGCAGGGTTCCGCCACCGGCGGGTTCCAGGTCGCGTATTTGCACTTGGGGTAGGTGTTGCAGCTGTAAAACAGCTTACCGTAGCGGCTCTTGCGTTCGATCAGCGTGCCGGTCTTGCATTCCGGGCAGGTCACGCCGGTGTCGCGCGGCTTTTCCAACGGCTCGATGTGCTTGCACTTCGGGTAGTTGGCACAGCCGATGAATTTGCCGTACGGCCCCTTCTTGATCACCAGCTGGCCGCCATCGTCCGGGCAGAGGCGGCCTTCGAGAATTTCCGGCTCTTCCGGCTCGGCCGCTTGTTCGGCGGTTTCGTTCATGTTGCGCGTGTAGTCGCATTCCGGATAGCCGGAACAGCCGATAAAGCGGCCGCGCTTGCCGAAGCGGATCATCAGCGGCTTGCCGCACTTGGGGCAGGCCTCGTCCAGGCTTTCAGTGGTGACCTCGGCGCGCGAGATGGTTTCCTTCTCGGCGATCTGCTTGGAAAAGCCGTGCCAGAAGTGTTCCATCACCGGAATCCAGGCGCGCTGGCCGCCGGCGATCTCGTCGAGCTGGTCTTCCAGCTTGGCGGTAAAGTTATAGTCGACGTACTGGGCGAAGTGCTCGGTCAGAAATTTATTGACGATTTCGCCGGTGTCGGTCGGCATGAAGCGCTTCTTGTCCAGCGTGACGTACTCGCGGTCCTTGAGCGTGAAAATGATGCTGGCGTAGGTCGACGGCCGGCCGATGCCGAACTCTTCCAGCGCCTTGACCAGACTCGCTTCGGAAAACCGCGGCGGCGGCTGGGTGAAGTGCTGTTCGCCGTACAGTTTGTCGATCGGTAGGTCTTCACCGGTTTCCAGTAGCGGCAATTTGGCGTTGTCCTCGTCCTCGGCATCGTCGACGTCCTCTTCGTAGACGGCGAGGAAGCCGGCAAATACCTGTACCTGGCCCGTGGCGCGGAAGGTGCCGGGACCGACGCCGATGTCGACGCTGGTGGTGTCGAATTTGGCCGGGGCCATCTGGCATGCCAGCGTGCGCTTCCAGACCAGGTCGTACAGCTTGAACTGGTCGGCGGTCAAAAACGGCTTGACCGACTCCGGCGTGCGCAGGATCGAGGTGGGGCGGATCGCCTCGTGCGCTTCTTGCGCGTTTTTCGATTTGTTCTTGTAGGTGACCGGCTGCTTGGGCAGGAAATCGGCGTCGAAGTTGGCGCCGATGTATTCGCGGATTTCGGCCACGGCCTCATTGGCGAGCACCACGGCGTCGGTACGCATATAGGTGATCAGACCGACCGTGCCCTGGCCGATGTCGACCCCTTCGTACAGTTGCTGCGCGGTGCGCATCGTACGGTCGGTGGTCATGCCGAGCTTGCGCACGCCCTCCTGTTGCAGCGTCGACGTGGTGAACGGCGCGGCGGGATTGCGCGTTTTCTTTTTCTTCTCGATGTTGCCGACGATGGCCGGGTGGTTGGCGAGCCGCGCCAAGACGTCCTGATGGGTGGCGTCATTGGCGATGTCGAATTGATCGAGCTTCTTGCCGTCGCATTCGATCAGGCGGGCGCTGAATTTCTGCCGGCCCTTGTGACTGTCGAGATGCAGGCTCCAATACTCTTGCGCGACGAACGCGCGGATTTCATTCTCGCGCTCGCAGATCAGGCGCAGCGCCGGGCTTTGCACGCGACCTGCGGAGAGGCCGCGGCGGATTTTCTTCCACAATAGCGGCGACAGGTTGAAGCCGACCAGATAATCGAGCGCGCGGCGCGTCTGTTGGGCGTCGACCAGCGACTGCGACACCTCGCGCGGATGCTCGATGGCTTCCAGCACCGCGTTGCGGGTGATTTCGTGGAAGACCACGCGCTGCGCCGTCTTGCCCTTGAGCAGTTTTTTGCTGTCGAGAATTTGCACCAGATGCCAGGAAATGGCTTCGCCTTCGCGATCCGGGTCAGTTGCCAGATAAATGTTGTCGGCTTCCGCCACGGCCTTGACGATCGCGTCGACGTGTTTGGCGTTTTTCGGGATCAGCTGATACTTCATGGCGAAGTTCTTGGCGGGGTCGACGGCGCCATTCTTGGGCACCAGATCCCGAACGTGGCCGTAAGAGGCCAGCACCTCGAAGTCCTGGCCCAGATATTTCTTCAAAGTTTTCGCCTTGGATGGCGATTCGACGATCAAAAGGCTCGAAGGCATGTTCGTATTCTTTAGTTGGCCGGCCGCATGGTCCGGTGGCTTAGGCAGCTCTGAATGCTCAATATACGATGATTAAAAACAAAACAAGAGCGCCGTGTTGCGCTCTTGGATGCCATTTTTGCGGGCAAGCCCCGGAAAGCCGGCGATGGTATGCCGGCTGAGCCCGCTTGACAAGTCATTGCATGGTTGGTTCGCCATGCACCGCATCCAGGAGTTCTTCCCCCAGCAGGATCGGCAATTCCGCCTTCTGTACCCACAATACCATCAGCGCGACGAGCTTTGCCGAAGGCACCGTGATCTCGTCGTCGGTCAGCGCGAGCAGGCGGTCGATGACCATTTCCCGCTGCGCGCCCCCCAGCGCGCCATGATCCTCCAAGAACTGTAGCAGGCCGCGCACCTCTGCGGACAGCCGTTTTTGCTCAAGGTCGCTGTAGATGCGCATGCCGCTTGCATTGTCCGCCCCCGCGAACGCCCCGTCGGAAAAGCCGCAGAGGCTGTCGATCCAGTCGAGCGCGTCCTGAATTTCCTCGTTGTCGAAACCGGCCGCTTCCAACTGATGGGTCAGCAGCTTGCGGTCGTCGAACGCTTCCGGATCGCGATACTGTTCAAAGAGATAGGCGAGAACGTCAAACATGATGCAACTTCACTCTAAAGAGGCGGCTCGATCCGGCGGCGGATCGATACGTTGGAAACGACCACCGGGCAGGGATGCGATGCGGCCTTCCAACTCAAGCTGCAAGAGGATCGCGTAAAGCTCCGCCACAGTCAACCCAACTCTTGATACCAGTTCGTCCAGGCAAACGGCGTCAGACCCCATGGCATCAAGCAACGGATGGCCTGCCGCGGCTGTCGGCGCTGTGTCCGCCGCTGTGGCGTCGGGCAGACGGCCGACGACGTCGAGCACATCGTCGACCGTCTCGATCAATGCCGCGCCATCCTTGATCAGGCGATGGCAACCGCGTGCCCGGGCATGGTGGATGGAGCCGGGAATCGCCATGACGTCGCGCCCCGCGTCCGCGGCGAGGCGGGCGGTAATCAGCGAACCGGAGGCGATGCTGGCCTCGACGACCAGGCAGGCGGCGGACAGTCCGGCGATGATGCGGTTGCGTCGTGGGAAATGGGCTGCCAGCGGCCTTGCTCCGAGTGGAAACTCCGACAGAATCAGGCCTTCGCGCGCGAGCTGGCGGGCGAGTTCCCGGTGGCTGGCGGGGTAGACGCGGTCGATGCCGGTGCCGATGACCGCCACGCTGCTGGCCGCTGCATGGTCAAGGGCGCCGCGATGCGCGGCACCGTCGATGCCGCTGGCCAGTCCGCTGACGATGGTATAACCGTGGCGGGCGAGTGCCGCGGCAAAGTCGTGCGCGGTCGCGCAGGCCTGGGGCCCGGCGCTGCGGCTGCCGACGATGGCCAGCATCGGGCGGTCAAGCAGGCGGCGCCGTCCGAGGCCGAACAGCAGCGGCGGGGGCGACGCCGTTTGCGCGAGCGCGAGCGGATAGTCGGCATCGCATAGGGTGAGTAAAAAGGCCTCGTCCCCCCTTGCCCAGGCCAGCGCTTGTTCCACCGCCGGCCAAGCGGTCGCTTGCCGCAGCGCTGCGGCCGCAGCGGGGCGGATGATACGGCGCAATGCCGATAGCTCCGCCCGGCGCGCGGCGCCAAGGCTGCCGAACGTGTGCAGCAGCGCCAGCATGCCGGCCGAGCCCAGTCCGGGGGTCAGCGCCGCCAGCAACCAGTCGATCCGGTCTTGTTCCGGCGGGAAAGAATGGGGCTCGGTCATGGCTGCCTCGCTGCGAGTGGCGAATGTCGGGATATAATGCAAGTCGATGATGATCGAATTCGCCTGTGTCCGCCCTGCCGGGCGGCGGCGAAGCAACGTAATGGAGATGGATTGCCCCATGGCGCTATTGAATATCCTGCACTACCCGGACGAACGCCTGCACAAGGTGGCCAAGCCGATCGAGGCGGTGGACGACGAGGTGCGTCGGCTGATCGACGACATGGTTGAGACCATGTACGCCTCCAAGGGTGTTGGCCTGGCCGCGACGCAGGTCAACGTGCATCGCCGGCTGGTGGTGATCGACGTATCCGAGGAACGCGACGGCGCCACGGCCTACGTCAATCCGGAAATCATCGAAAAGCAGGGTGAAACCGAATACGAAGAGGGATGCCTGTCGGTGCCCGGCATCTATGAAACCGTTCGTCGCGCCGAACGCGTCAAGGTGCGCGCGCTCGATCGCGACGGCAAGGTGTTCGAAGCCGAAGCCGACGGGTTGCTCGCCATCTGCCTGCAGCACGAGATCGACCATCTCAACGGCAAGGTGTTCGTCGAATATCTGTCGACGCTGAAGCAAAACCGTATCCGCACCAAAATGAAAAAGCTGGAAAAGCGCACGCTGTAACCTCCCGCCGCAGGACTTGCCCATGAAACTGATCTTTGCCGGTACGCCGGATTTCGCCGCTTGCGCGCTGGAGGCGTTGCTCGCCGCCGGCCACGAGATTCCCTTGGTGCTGACGCAGCCGGACCGTCCGGCCGGCCGGGGCATGAAACTCAAACCCAGCGCGGTCAAGACCGTCGCGCTCGCGCACGGCTTGCGCGTCGAACAGCCGCCGACGCTGAAAACCCCCGAAGCGCAGGCGCTGCTCAGCGCCATCGGCGCCGAGGTGATGGTGGTGGCGGCGTATGGCCTGCTTCTGCCGCAAGCGGTGCTGGATATCCCGCCGCGCGGCTGCTTGAACATCCACGGCTCGCTCTTGCCCGCCTGGCGCGGCGCGGCGCCGGTACAGCGCGCCATCCAGGCCGGCGACAAGCAAAGCGGCATCACCATCATGCAGATGGATGCCGGATTGGATACCGGCGCCATGCTGTCGTCGCATCCGCTCGACATCGACCCGCTGGAGACGAGCGGCACGTTGTTCGCCCGGTTGACCCGGCTGGGCGCCGAGGCCATCGTCGACGCGCTCGCGCGGCTCGACGCGCTGACGCCGGTGCCGCAACCGGCCGAAGGCGTCAGCTATGCCCACAAGATCAGCAAGCAGGAAGCATTGGTCGATTGGACGCACCCGGCCGAGGCGGTTGCGCGCATGATCCGCGCCTTTAATCCGGCGCCGGGCGCCCATACCTCGATGGATGGCGAGCCGCTCAAGCTGTGGATGGCCGAGGCGATGCCGGGGGACGCCGAACCGGGGCGGATCGTGCACGCCGACGCGGATGGCGTGCTGATCGGCTGCGGCGCGGGGCTGGTGCGCGTCAGCGAGCTGCAGGCGCCGGGCGCGCGCCGCCTGACGGCGCGCGAATTCCTCGCCGGTCATCCCGCGTTGACGGGAACCCGCTTGGGATAAGGCACTCCAACGTAGGACTTTTTACGGAGGAACGATAGGCAATGAACAACTGGTTGAAAACCACGGTATTGATGGCGGCGATCATCGCGCTCTTTGGACTGATCGGCGGCATGATCGGCGGCAAGAGCGGCATGTTGCTGGCGTTGCTGTTCGGTGGCGCCATGAATCTGTTCGCCTATTGGAACGCCGATAAAATGGTGTTGCGTATGTACAACGCTCAGGAGGTCGATCAACGTACGGCGCCGGAGTTCTACGGCCTCGTGGCGGAGTTGGCGGGCCGGGCCGGATTGCCGATGCCGCGGGTGTACGTGATCCATGAGGACCAGCCCAATGCCTTCGCCACCGGCCGCAACCCCGAGCATGCCGCCGTGGCGGCCACCACCGGCATCATCCGCATGCTCGATCGACGCGAGCTGCGCGGCGTGATGGCGCATGAGCTGGCGCACGTGCGCCACCGCGACATCCTGATCTCGACCATCAGCGCCACCGTCGCCGGCGCCATTGCCGCGCTGGCCAACTTCGCGCTGTTCTTCGGCGGGCGCGACGAGAATGGCCGTCCGGTCAATCCGCTCGCCGGCATCCTGATCGCCTTGCTGGCGCCGTTGGCGGCAAGCTTGATCCAAATGGCGATTTCACGCTCGCGCGAGTTCGATGCCGACCGAGGCGGCGCCGAGATTTCCGGCGACCCGCTCGCACTGGCGTCGGCGCTACGCAAAATAGAGTATTATGCGCAGGGCCTGCCGTTTGCCACGGCAGAAGCGCACCCCGCCACCGCTCAGATGATGATCATCAACCCGCTTTCCGGCGGCGGCGGGGTAAGCGACTTGTTTCGCACGCATCCGCGCACCGAAGAGCGCATCGCCCGCCTGACCGAGATGGCGCGCGGCATACGTTAGCGGTTCGGCGCCGGGCGCGCCCAGCGAAACCGTTGGCCCCTTGGGGCCGAGATCGGGCCACAGCAAGGTTTTACCGGCTGTGGCCCGACTATTTGAGAAGGGTTATGCACCGCATTCAGGAATTGGCCGCACAGGCGGTCGAACAGGTTGCCGCCGGCACGAATCTGACCGAGGCGCTGGCCGCATGCTGGCGCGCCGCGCCGGATCTGACGCCGCAAGAGCGCGGCGCCATCCAAGATATCACGTTCGGCGTGATGCGCCATTGGGCCGAGCTGCGCCTGGTGTTGCGCCAACTGGTGCCCAATACGATTCCGCTGCCGTTTCTTGAACATCTGCTGGTGGTGGCGCTCTATCAGCTCTATTACAGCCGAGCGGCGCAGTATGCGGTGGTCAACGAGGCCGTGCGCCTTGCCGGCACGCAGGCACGCGGCCGGTTCAAGGGGCTCGTCAATGGCGTGCTGCGCAACGCGCTACGCCAACGCGAAACACTGATGCAGGCGGTGGCGGCGCAGGAAGAGGCCCATCACAATCATCCCGGGTGGTGGCTCGCGGCGCTGCGCCGGCATTACCCCAGCGAATGGCAGGCGATTGTCGATGCCGACAATGGCCATCCGCCGATGACGTTGCGGCTCAATCGACGCCGCGCCGACATGACGACATATCTGGCGCAACTGCAGGATGCGGGTATCGCGGCACAAGCGCTTGACGAAAACGCGGTGCGTCTCCTGCAGCCGATGCCGGTACGCCAGCTGCCGGGTTTCGCGGAAGGGGTCGTCTCGGTGCAGGATTGGGGCGCGCAGAAAGCCGCGCTTTGGCTGGATTTGGCCGACGGTCAGCGCGTGTTGGACGCCTGCGCGGCACCGGGCGGCAAGACGTGCCACATGCTGGAGCTGGCCGATCTGGATTTGACCGCGCTCGACATCGACGCGGCGCGATTGGCGCGGGTAGGGGACAATCTCACCCGTCTGGGCCTGACCGCCCGGCTCGGTGTCGGCGACGCCGCCTTGCCGCAGGGGTGGTGGGACGGGCGGCCATTCGACCGTATTCTGGCCGACGTGCCGTGCAGCGCCTCCGGTGTGGTGCGCCGTCACCCGGACATCCGCTGGCTGCGGCGGCCGGACGATTTCGCCACCTTGGCGCGCCAGCAGTCGCACATGCTGGATGCGCTTTGGTCTTTACTCGCATCGGGCGGTAAAATGCTTTACGCTACGTGCTCGATTTATCCAGAAGAAAATTCGCAGCAATTGTCGGCTTTCTTGCAGCGCCGCGCGGATGCGTGTTGCCTGGGCCAGGAACAACTGCTGCCTAACGAATGCCATGACGGCTTTTATTACGCGCTGCTTGAGAAACGTTAGCTGGCTCGTGTGCCTGCTGCTTTGTCTGACCCAGCTTGCCTGGGCCGACAACGTCAGTGCCCGTCGCGCCGAGGCCGAGCTCGTCGACGGGCAGCTCGCCATCAGCACGCGTTTTGGCGTCAAACTGCCTGCCGGTCTGGGCGAGGCGCTCACACAGGGCGTCCCGTTGACCTTTCGTCTCGAGTTCGAGCTGACGCGCCCGCGCACCACCGCCTATTATCTGGACATCAGCCAGTGGTTCTCTCCGCATGCCAGCATGACCTTCAAATTGTCCTATCAGCCGTTGACTGACCGCTATCGCGTGGCGATCGGCTCTTTCTCCAGCTATTACAGCAACCTCAACGATGCCATGCGCGCCGTCGGCGCCATCCAGAGCTGGCGGGTGCTCAATCCCGGAACGCTGTCGGGCGAGTCGCCCGACCAAGTCGCCGGCCGCGTGCGGCTGGTGCTCGACATCAGCGAGCTGCCCAAGCCGTTTCAGTTGAACGCGCTGGGCTCCGCCGATTGGACCCTCGCTTCCAATTGGGTCGGCCTGGATATGAAGGGGCGCAATTAATGCCTTACGCCGTGATCTCCGTTGCATCGATCGCGGCGATTCTGCTGTATTTGCTGGCGTTCGCCACCGGCAGCACCAGCCGTCTGGAAGCCTATTATTGGTGGGTCTTCGGCCTGAATACCCTGCTGTTGGCGGCGTTGGTGGGGGTGGTGGGCCGGCAGCTGCTGCGTTTGCGCGCACGGGTTAAAAGCCGGATGTTCGGCGCCAAACTGACCCAGAAGCTTGTGGGCATGTTTGCGCTGGTGGCGCTGGTGCCTGGCGTGCTGATCTTCACCATTTCCGCGCAGTTTCTCACCGGCAGCATCGAAAGCTGGTTCGACGTGCGGGTCGAATCCGCGCTAGACCGGGGTCTTTCGCTGGGGCGCAATGCGCTCGGCTTCGTGCTGCAGGATGTCAGCCGCAAGGGCCGGGTGGTTGAGGAGAATATCCAGGGACTGCCCGATGGCGCGTTGCCGGGCAAGCTCGACATCATGCGCGCGGAGCTCGCGTTGCGCCAAATCGCGGTGTACGACCGCGACGGGCGGCTGTTGGCCTATTCCGGCGAGCCGGGGGTCCGTTTGCCGTCTCCTCCGACGCGCGATGCGCTTCGCTCGCTCGGCCCGATGCAGTCGGCGGACAGTGTCGAGAACGAGAACCAAAGCGGACTGTTGCTGAAGGTGCTGCTCGGATACCGCATGCCTGACGATAGCGTGCGCGTGTTGATGGTGCAGCAAAGCGCGCCGGAAAGCATCGCGCGCGATGCCGACCTGATCGAGAGCGCCCGCTCCGATTATCGAGGCCTGCTGTTCAACCGGCACGGGCTGAAAACCTTTTACATGCTGACGCTGGCGCTGGCGTTTCTGCTGGCGGTGACCCTCGCGTTGGCTTTCGCGCTGTTCTTGTCGGAGCGCTTCTCCGCGCCGCTGTTGGAACTCGCCGCCGCCACGCGCGCGGTGGCGCAGGGCGACTTTTCCCGGCGCCACCCGGTTTATCGCCGCGACGAGCTGGGCATGTTGACCTCGATGTTCAACCGCATGACCCGGCAACTGGACGAGGCGCGCCAGCTGGCGGACGAAAACCATCGGCAGCTGGAGGCCAGCAAGGTCTATCTGGAGAGTATTCTGGCCAACTTGTCGGCCGGGGTGATCGCGTTTGACGCCGCCTGGCGGCTGCGCGCGTTCAACATCAGCGCCGAACACATCCTGAACGTCGATTTCGACGCGTTGAGCAAGCTCCCCTTTACCGCTTGGCCCAGCCAGATTCCCAGTTTGCTGACGTTGGTGGATACCGTGGCGACACAGGCCGGCGACACCTCCCGGCGCGATTGGCAGCTGCAGCTCGATTACCCCACGGCGCTGGGCGAGCGCGCGCTGCTGATTCGCGGCGCACGCCTCTCCGAATTGAGCAATGCCGGTTATGTGCTGGTGTTCGACGACATCACCGATTTGGCGCGGGCGCAGCGTGACGCCGCCTGGGGCGAGGTGGCCAAACGGCTGGCGCATGAAATCCGCAATCCGCTGACGCCGATTCAATTATCGGCGGAACGGCTGGCGATGAAGCTGGCCGATAAGCTATCCCCGGGGGATGCGGAAATTCTGCATCGCGCGACGGATACCATCGTCAATCAGGTCACGGCGCTCAAGGGAATGGTCGACGCATTCCGCGATTATGCCCGTTCACCCCGAACCAAATTACAAAAGCTTGATGTAAATGAGGTGATTCGTGAGGTCATGACGCTTTACGAATCCAATCCTGCTGTTAAGATTGACCTTTCCGACGGCCCGCTGATGATCATGGGGGACGCGGCGTTATTACGGCAGGTTTTGCATAATTTATTGCAAAACGCCCAAGACGCAGTTCTTGACGCCGAAAACCCGATGATTCAAATTAGCAGCCGACTAGAAGGAAGAAACGTGCATGTTTGTGTGGAAGATAACGGTATGGGTTTCGCCACCGATATTCTTCCCCGGGCATTCGAACCTTATGTGACGAACAAGTCCAAGGGCACCGGTCTGGGACTTGCCGTGGTGAAGAAGATCGTGGAAGAGCATCAAGGACAGATCATTCTCGGCAATGCTGAACATCGAGGCGCACGTATTCTTCTCATCTTGCCAATGCTGGAGGCCTAAGCGTGCGTAGCAGCGACATTTTGATTGTGGACGATGAAATCGGTATCCGCGAACTGCTGTCCGAGATCCTTCAAGACGAGGGTTATACGGTGGCATTGGCGGAAAACGCCGAGGTCGCCAGACAGCTTCGAAACCAGACGCGTCCGGCGCTCGTGTTGTTGGACATCTGGATGCCCGATTGCGATGGCGTTACGCTGCTGAAGGAATGGGCCAAGTCCGGGCATCTGAACATGCCGGTGGTGATGATGTCCGGCCATGCCAGCATCGACACCGCGGTCGAGGCCACCCGCATCGGCGCCTTCGATTTTCTGGAAAAACCGATCGCCCTGCAAAAGCTGTTGAGCACGGTGCAGCGCGCGCTCAAATACGGCGACATGCAAGCCAATACCTCGCTCAACCTCGACAAGCTGGGCAAGAGCGAGCCGGTGCAAGAGCTCAAGCGCCAGTTGGAGCGCGTCGCCAAAGTGCGCTCGCCGGTGCTGATGACCGGCGAGTCAGGTTCCGGTTTCGAGCTGGTGGCGCGCTTCTTTCATCAGGGCAACACCCCATGGGTGACCCCCGCCAAGCCCGAGCAACTGGCTGACGCGCCGCTCGAACTGCTGCAAAAGGCGAACAACGGCGTGCTGTTCCTGCCGGAGATCGGCCAATACAACCGCCGGGTGCAGCAAGGCTTGCTGTTCCTGCTGTCGAAACTCGACCGTTTCAACGTCCGGCTGATCTGTTCGTGCAGCCGCCCGCTGCAGGAGCTGCTGGTCGATCCGGAGTGCGATAACCGCCTGCTCACCGCGTTGTCGAGCGTGATCGTGCCGATTCCGCCTTTGCGCGAACATGCCGAAGACATCATCTTCATTGCCGAGCAGATTCTGACCGAACTCGTCGAGTCCAAGCAGGTGCCGGCGCGCAAGCTGACCACCGCTGCGCTCAACGCGCTGCGCCAATACGATTGGCCCGGCAATCTGGAGCAATTGCGCAGCATCATCAAGAGCTTGGCGCTGACCGCCGAGTCCGACGACATCGATGCCCCGGCGGTCAATAAAGTGTTGGCGCAGTTCCGCCACGAGAAACCGATCGAGGAGACCGGCTTCGATTTCAATTTGCCTTTGCGCGAGCTGCGCGAGCAATTGGAACGCCGCTATTTCGAGTACCACATCTCGTTGGAAAACGGCAATATGAGCCGCGTGGCGCAAAAGGTCGGTCTGGAGCGCACGCACTTGTATCGCAAGCTGAAACAACTGGGCATCAAGTTTTCGCGCCGCGCCGCCGAAGAGTGATGCAGCCCTAGTCCCCTTCACGCCGCTGACCGACAGGCAGCGGCGTTGTCATGAGAATGGCAGACCATGGAATTGGACGATAACGCGCTATTGCGCTACAGCCGACACATCCTGTTGCCGCAGATCGACGTGCCCGGCCAGCGCCGGCTCAGCGCCGGCCGCGCGCTGGTCATCGGTGCCGGCGGGCTGGGGTCGCCGGTGGTGCTGTACCTGGCCAGCGCTGGTGTCGGCCACATCACCATCGCCGATGACGATCATGTCGAGCTGAGCAACCTGCAGCGGCAAGTGGCGCATGACATGGCGAGCGTGGGACAACCCAAGGCCGAGTCGGCGCGCGCGCACATGCTGGCGCTCAATCCCGATATCGAAGTGGTGGCGTTGTGTCGCCGTTTGGACGGGGATGACTTGCGCCGGCTCGTGGCGAACCACGACGTGGTGCTGGATTGTTCGGACAATTTCGCCACGCGTCATGCGGTCAACCGCGCGGCGGTTGCCGCCCGGGTGCCGCTCGTCAGCGGCGCGGCGGTGCGCTTCGATGGCCAACTGGCAGTATTCGACAGCCGGCAGGCCGAAAGTCCTTGCTACCATTGCCTGTTTCCCGAAGCGGGCCCGGCGACCGATGGCCCTTGCGCCACCTTTGGCGTGCTGGCGCCGCTGGTTGGCGTGATGGGCAGCCTACAGGCCGCCGAGGCCATCAAACTGCTGGTGGGATTGCCGGTGCCTTGGGGGCAACTGACGCTATACGACGCCTTGGCAGGAAGCTTCCGCCAGCTCAAAGTGCCGCGCGATCCCGGTTGCCCGGTGTGCGGCTAGGGCCTGTCTGCAGACTATTTGTGAACTGCGCTGGCCTGGTAAATGGCCAGATGCTAGGCGGGGGGCGCAGGCCTTAGTCATTCTAAGGCCAAGCCGCCCAAGGACGCAGATGGCCGTTTGACAGGTCAGCCCTTCGGGGCCGGCATCTGCCGGCGCATCGCGTTGTCGCTTGCCCCTTGCCCCTTGCAGTGAATGACACTGCGGCGGGACGCGCTTCTAGCGCCGCATCCGGCTGATGCCGGCCGCAGCCGCAAATAGTTTGCAGACAGGCCCTAGCTCGACAGAAGGGAGCTTAACCGCTCCCTATCTCTTTCCCCGCTCAAACGCGGTTGTACACCGCCAGATCGTCCTCGGTGTCGACCTCCCCCCACGGACCAGCGTACGGTATCGCGGCAATCGGCACCCGGCCCGCCTGGATGATGCGCTGCAAGGTTCCCGTCATATGCATTTTATCGCGCTGCGCCGGCGCCAATGCCGCCCTCACGCGTTCGGTTTCCGCCCAGCCTTCCGGGGTGAAGCGCAATAGCCCCATATACTGTCCTTCGACTTCCTCGATCGTTTGCGGCTTTTGTCCAATTTCCGCCAACATGCCATCCGGTTTCAAACGAAAGGTTTCCGCATCGACCAGCGGGTCACTGAAGCGCTCCCGCCACAGCGCCAGCCAGCCCGGATCGAAGGTCACTGCCAGGGAAGCGGTGCTATCGATCAGCGATCGCACCGCCGAAGCGTCATAAAAGATATCCGAATAGCTAACGATGCAGGGCGCCTCGCACAGCCACGCGCCGGCACAGGCGAGCGAAGACACCATATTGGTCTCGGCCCAGCGTGGGTTATGAAACCGGGTGACGCCGGGGCGAACCAGCAGCTCCGCGCGGTAGCCGGAAACAATGGCGATCTCATCGATACCTGCTGCGCGCAACGCAGCCAACTGCCAATCCAGCAACGCCTTACCGCGTAGGGTGACCAGACATTTTGGCCGCGCATCGGTCAGGCTCCGCATGCGGCTACCGCGTCCTGCGGCAAGAATGATCGCTTTCATGATGTTTCCACCGTTGGGCTAGGGCCTGTCTGCAAACTATTTGCGGCTGCGGCCGGCATCAGTCGGATGCAGCGCTAGAAGCGCGTCCCGCCGCAGTGTCATTCACTGCAAGGGGCAAGCGACAACGCGATGCGCCGGCTGATACCGGCCCCGAAGGGCTGGCCTGGTAAACGGCCAGCGCAGTTCACAAATAGTTTGCAGACAGGCCCTAGTACTTACAGAATGAACAAATTCAGGATCCGAACAACAGGCGGATACGATCGAGGTCGCGTGTACTCCAGATCGATTCGCGCTCCGGATGCCACATCCAGCCCTCCCAAGGCAGCGTTTGGTGCGCTACCGCCTCGATTCGATTGTCTTCGCTACGCGCCAGCACGCGGCAGTGCGCCGGGCAGTCGATCAAGCCGATGGCATGGTAGCTGTTGGCTTCGCCCTCGATTTCGCCGTGTAACTGGTGCCGGGCACGGACATGGCCGTCAACCGGCTGCAGCTCGGCGCCAAGCCAATGCGCCAACATCTGCATGCCTCGGCAAATGCCGAGCAGCGGCAACCGATGTAACTGAGCTTGCGCCAACAAAAAGCCTTCCGTGTCGTCTCGTTCGGGACAGCGCCCAATATCGTTGCCACCGGATAATACGATAGCTTCTGGACGCACGGCCTCAAACCACGCATACAGTACCGCTGCATCCGCGAGGTTAGGGACGGGTGCCGGCAAAAATCCTGCAGCCAACAGCCAAGCGCCCAACGCCTGATCCAGCGCATCACGCCGCTCCTGCCGCTCGGGATGAATATCCACCCGCTGACTGACAGCGACAACCTTCATGCCAGCACCTCAATACGTCGTCCGGAACAATCGAGAAACAATCGCTTGGCCGCACAGCAGCGCTGATAAAGCTGCTCCCCCGTGCCAATCACCGCCGGCAACCCCAACTCCCCCGCACGGATAGCCATGTGTGAGTTCACCCCGCCCCAGGCAGTCACCAGCCCAGCAATGGGGTAGGCAAACAGCCAGTCGAACCCCGGGTCCGCGTTGGGGATACAGACGATCGCGCCGGCCAGGCGTTGGCGGTCCTCGCTGCCGGCCACCGGGGCAGAGGCCTGCTTCTGCGTAATGAAATTCGGCGCCGTTGCCGGCCACTCGAAAGCCCAGACGTCGTCCGGCGTAGCAATGAGCGGGGGCAGCGACACCGCCAGTGTTTCGCGATAGTGCTGCTTGCCCTGTTCGATACTGCGAAGCAACATTTCTCGAGGATCGACCGCGGCGATATGCAGCTCTTTGAACACGGCGATATCGCAATACGCCAGTTCTTCACGCTCAAACCCCCAGCGACTACCGCATTCGGCGATCAAGGCCAGTGCGTCCGACAAATTGCGCGTGAAATGAAACTTGGCCAGCTCCCTCAGCTCAATCCCCGCTTGCAGGAAATCAAGCAAGCCGACCGGATCGGGATGCAGACCATGATGATCCAGTAGCTTCACGATCTCGCGCATTTGCGGCAGGGTCAGCGAGAACGGACGCAACGGCTCGGGAGGCGCTATTTTTTGCGTCCAATCGAAATAGCGCTCGGGCGCCTCGTCATAACGCGGGGACAGCAGGTCGTAAGTGCCGGGCCGCAGGTGCCCGTAACGGGCGAGAAAAGTCGCTTTGTCCAGGGTGGCGCGGTCACGGCCCAACTGCCCACTGACGGTTGACACTCCCCCCATGAAGGCATCGTAATCCGCCTGGGAAAACACGCCGGCGGATACCAGCGATTTGAGCATCTGCACGGCAACAAAGCCGGCCCGCGCCAAGCCGGCAAACGGCAAGGTCCCATAGCGCTTCGCGTCTTCCAGCAACCAGTAAATGCGCTCCAGCGGGTCGGCACTCGTGCGCATCAGCTCTTCGCGACGCGACTGCAGTGTTTCCAACTTGGCAGCGTCCTCGCGCCAAAGGCCTTCCTTGGGATGGACGATGCGGTTGGTCAATCGTCGCAGGCTATCCGCTACGCTTTTGCATTCATCCCGGGTGAATCCGGCTGTTTCGAGACGCTGCAGACGGGAAGGTAGATCTAGGGTATAGCAGGAATACACGATTTCGAATTCGACCTTGTCGTGCAAGGTCGGCTCGGCCAACAGCCGATCGATGTAATGATCGACCAGACGCCCGGCCAGCCCTTCGTCCAAATCGGCAGGAATGAAGGAATTAAACGACAGGCGCACATCGATATAGGGCAATCCGAAAAAATGCGGCATCAACGGGAAGCTGCGCAGATTGCGATAACCGTAGTTGTGGCGCTGATAGGCCCAAATCGCATCCGTCACCAGCTCTCGATACAACGACAAGGCCAGCGGCTTGGGTCGGATGCCGATGATTTCAGCTGGATTCCAGTCGGGCATGACCCCATATACGGTACGGCTGCCCATCAAAAACGGATACGGCTGCATGCCGCGCGCAACTTTGTCGTAAATCCGATTCAGGCGCTCGGCCTGAGCGGTATCGTTTTCCGGCGCGCGCGGCAGAATCAGCGGGCGCGCCTGCAACAGCCACAGTTGCTCCCCCGCTGCCTCCTCGGTCACGGCAAATTCGCAGTCCACCGGCTGCTGCCCGAACAAATCCAGCAATACCTCCAGCAACGCCACCACGCCCGACAGTTCGACTGGCGCGACTACCGGCGAACAGGCCGCCTGTTGCCAGACGCGGCCACTGCGACCGCCAGTAATCGCCGCGGTGTCGGCGCCCTCAACCCAATTGATCACGCGATAGGGTGCACAGGTATTGGGGTCGTGCGAAAAAGCCACACCTGAGCGCAACACATTGCGCAACATCGGTTGAATCAGCACTTCATCCTGCGCGCCGGCCTCGCCATAAGCGGCAATCACCTGCATCACCGCAGGACGCAAATTCTCCGAGGCGACATCGGGCAGCGACAAGAAGGCGCCAGCGTTGGACTGCTCGGCATTATCCTCCGCGCGGCAGCTAGAGCGTACAATCCACGGCCCCGCATGCGGCAACGAGGCCACGCGCGCCAAACACATTTCCGGCGCCGCGCGCCACTCCTCCACCGTGAAGTATGCCAACGGCGCGATACGTGCCATGGACAGACGGTCTTGTAGGCAGTGCAGGGTTCCCGCCTTGGTGGAAAAACTCAAGGACATGGTCGAGGAAGTTCCCCAGCGAAAGAATTAAGTGGTGAATGCCGCCGTATATCGTATACGCCACATCCTACACAACATAGCGTACTTAGGCATGGATTTTGCCCTTCAGGTCATCGCAACTGGGCAACCCAGATATTAGTAGAGTATGGGATCTGAATCACCGGTGTATTTAGGCTCTGCAAATAACTCTCGATAGCCGCCACCACGTCGCCGAATGCCGCTCCCGCTTGACGCTCCAGGGTCGCATGCGAACGCCAGGCCTCCACACACTCCTCGATACGCTGTTCGTGCATCACACGTGAATCAATATGTACCACCGGACCGAATAACCCACAGGCGTCGATGACAGCTGTCTGGTCTTCCCGGCGCGTACCGTAGCCGTAGCCCGACACTCGATCCTTGATGATGGTTTCGATTTGCGCCTGAATCGGATCGTCCAGTTCGCGGTGATTCCACATGCAGGCAAACCAGCCGCGCGGCTTGAGGATACGGGCGGTTTCCTTCAGTGCTTGCAGGCGATCGCACACGTTGAACGAGCTACCGAACGTCACCATGTCGAAAGCATGCGAGGCCTGCTCCGTCGCTTCCCCCGTTCCTTCATGCCAACGGACATTAGCGAATTTTCCGGTACGCTTGATACCATTTGCACGCATGGCGTTGTTCGGCTCAACCGCAACGACGTCCAGTCCGCGAACAGCCAGCATCAATGTCAAGTGCGCGACTCCGGCGCCCACATCACAGAAACAGTCACCCTTTTCTGTGCCGGCAATCGAAAGCATGGCGTCGATAGCGGCATCGGCGTAGTCTGGACGTTTCAGATACGCATCAGCCAACGTCGTGTAATCCCATTCAGTTTTCATACGTTGTCTTTCTGTTCAGGCGATTCAATAAATCGTCCACCAGCACAGCCACGGGCCGTCCTGAGTCAAATTCCACCGTCCAGTCAGCGTCCTCGGGTTCGTCGATCGGCAAGTCTAATCCAGCAACGTGGGTCAGTTCGCCTGCATCGAAGCGACGATAAATACCTTTGGGGTCGCGCCGGCGAAGTTCCTCAAGCGGCACGTTCAAGTAGACCTCGAAATAATCAGGCAAATGGGCGCGGTTCCAGGCATGCACCTCGCGGAACAACGAAATCGTTGCAATAACCACCACCTGCCCTTGCGCGGCAATAACGCGGCATAGCCGCGCATACTGCATAGCCAACGACAACCGGCCCGCACGACCGTGGTTTTGCGCAGTTGCAGCGACCGCCATGAAAACCTCTCTCAGCTCATCGCCATCAAGCAATACCACCGGCTCACCGCATGCTCGCAGTCGAACGGCAAGCGCTCCTGCGAGCGTGGTTTTCCCTGCACCTGACAGCCCAGTAATCCAAATCACCCGGCCTTTTTTCATTGACTGTCTCTTATCCCGCACAGCGAATTCCCTCTTCGAATATCACAGAGCGCGTCATTGGCCATTGTGCAGGAAGTCACGCTGCGTCACCACACTGAAAACAATATTTCGAAAATGACGCCCATTCCATTTGCCACGCCATACTGACCAAGTGGACAGGTCATGAGATTTGGCAGTACCGTGTCATCGCCACGCCTTGTAAGGCATTTTTTTCGGAGACACAATGCCGTCCGCCCCCCATGCTACCGAACAAGAAGCGGAAGAAGTTCGCGTCGCTGCTGATTTCGCCTTTGTTCTTCCACGCCCGGAGTTTTCAGATTTCATCGGCCCGATCCTTGCTTTGCTGCGAGGGGCCGGTTACCAATGCATGCTACTGGGCCCCTATGAGGCCCAATCACTCATTCAAGACTGCCAGGCAGGCCGGATAAGGCCCCCGACGGTGGTGGTCAGTCCCAATGAAGGCGAATATATCTCGGGGTTCGCCGGCTCGAAAAAAGTCTTGCTCGGCCATTCCTTTTTCATTCGCGACACTATCCCCTCGCCGATTGAAATGGGCGCCGATCACTATTTCGAATTCGACTACTTTTTCGCGCCATCTACCTTTTATGCCGAATGGACCATTCGCGCGTTGTACGATGCCAACTATGTCGGCTTGGGTTATGCCAATGCAATGGACCAAGGCATCACCAAATATGTCATCCCCGGCGGTTATGCCAAGGCGCTTCCGCCACCTCGCGCACCCGGCGGCCCTCGCCCGGCGCAGCCGCTCATTCTCTATGCCCCGTCGGTGTACTCTCCCGAGCATACCGGTCACCGCTTCCATCTGGACGGTAGTGAGATCCTATTTTCGCTCGCGCGCACCTTCCCACATGCCCGCATCGTGTGCCGGCCGCACCCGACGGATCGAGACCACGACTATGTGCGGCAGATGATGGCCTTATTCGCGGCTCAGCGCATGGACAACATCACGTTCGATTTATCCAACACCCCCTCCCCGACTTTGTATGCGGACCCGGACGTGCTGCTCACAGACATGTCCGGATTCGGCTTCGTCTATGAAATGCTCACCCGCCAACGGCCGATTTTTTTCATTCCAGAAGACGAATGCACCAAACACCCTCGTTTCAGTGCACTAACCTGTCAATTCGGTCGCCTCGTGCACAACGTGCAGCAATTGCTGGGAGTGGTTCAAGCGCAGTTGGCCCAACCTGATCTGCTCGAAGGGGGTGCCGCCTCACTGTTCGACAGCGTATTCGCCTTGCCGTACAACACGGTAGACGCACTCATGGCCGACCTGATTCGCATTCTGAAGGGAGAGCGCGGCGAACACTGGATCAACCTGCCAGTGCGTTATAGCGCAGGGAGATAACTCGAAGCCGGGAAAACCGGGGACCGTGGCACGCCACAGGGCGCATCCCTTAGGGCCGACGGCCCAGCGTCACCCGGTCCAACCCCGCCAAATCGGGCAGCGTCTCCACCTCGACGAATCCTTGTGCCGCCAACAGCGCGCGCATCGCTTCCCCCTGATCGTAGCCATGCTCGACCATCAGCCAGCCGCCAGGCGCGAGCCGCGCGGGCGCGCCGGCAGCGATCTCACGCAGGCACGCCAAACCATCGCCGCCGTCGGTCAGCGCCAGGCGCGGCTCGAAACGCACATCGCCCTCGTCCAAATGATGGTCCGACGCCGCAATGTAGGGCGGATTGGACACGATCAACTGAAAACAGCCGCCGGGCGGCAGCGGCGCGAACCACGACCCTTGCAGGAAATCCACCCGCGCGCCGAGCCGCTCGGCGTTGCCGCGCGCCACCGTCAGCGCCGCGGCGGACACATCGACGGCGCTGACGCGCCACGACGGCGCCTCCAGCGCCAGCGTCACCGCGATGGCGCCGCTGCCGCAGCCCAAGTCGAGCACCTCGGCAGGCTGGTGCCCCACGCGCGCCAGCGCGGCCTCGACCAGGTGCTCGGTTTCGGGCCGGGGAATCAGGACATCCGGCGTCACCGCGAACGGGCGGCCATAAAACTCGCGCATGCCCAGCAAATAGGCCAGGGGTTCGCCCGCCACGCGGCGCTCGGCCAGCGCGCAAAAACGCGCGTAGACGTCGGACGCCAACACACGCTCCGGATAACCGACGATACGGGCATGCGTCAGCTCGGGCACGACGTGCATCAACAGCAAGCGGGATTCGAGGCGCGGCAGCGGATAGGCCGCCAACGCCGAGGCAATGGTCGTCATAAGGCTCAATCAGGCAAATCGGCGTAAGGCATGCGCCGCAGGATGATGCGCGTCTTGCGGCCGAGGCCGGGCGCGTTGCGATGGTCGTCGTAATAGCGCGGGTTAGGCACCATCGCCGCCAGTTTGGCGGCCTGCCCTGCGCTCAAGCGCGCGGCCGAGGTGCGGAAATAATAGTGCGAGGCGGCCTCGGCGCCGAAGACGCCGTTGCCCCACTCGATGACGTTCAGGTAGATCTCGAAGATGCGGCGCTTGTCCATCACCCCTTCCAGCATGACGGTGATCAGTGCCTCCTCCGCCTTGCGCCAAGGGGTGCGCTTATCCGACAGGAACAGGTTTTTCGCCAGTTGCTGGCTGATGGTCGAGCCGCCGGCGACGATGCGCCCCTTCTTCAGATTCTTCTCAAACGCCGCTTCCATGCCATCCCAGTCGAACCCCACGTGATCGACGAATTTGGCATCCTCGGCGGCAATCAGCGCGCGTTTGAGATTGGGCGAAATCTGTTGGTAGCTCACCCATTTCTGACGCAACTCGGCCTGCGGATCGTCTTCCTGCAGCTTGGCCAGTTGTTCGTTCATGAACGCGCTCGCCGACGGATTGTGCGTGCGCCAATAGACGATATGGCCAAAAATCCACAGGTTATATAAGGCAAAGGCGGCCACAAGGACCGCCAGCAATTTGCTGATCAACCGCATCGTCAGGCCAGGAGCTCGCGCAGCATATTGGTGACCTTGCGGGTTTCCGGTTTCACGCCGTGCCAGATAAAGAAGGATTCGGCCGCCTGCTCGACCAGCATGCCCAGGCCATCGGCCAGCATGCCCGCGTTTTCCGATTGGGCGCGCTGCAAGAACAGCGTCAGGCCGCTGCGATAGACCATGTCGTAGGCCAGCGAGCGCGCGGTGAAGATGCCAGGCGGAATCGGCGGCAGCTCATGGCTCAAACTGGTCGACGTGCCGTTGATGACGATGTCGAAATGCTGGCCGGCCAATTGCTCGTAACCGACCGCGCGGCAACGCCCCAAGCCCAATGCCTCGAAATGGTGCGCCACGGCTTCGGCCTTGATCAGCGTGCGGTTGGCGATGGTGACCGATGCCGGCTTCTCTTCCAGGATCGGGCCGAGCACGCCGCGCACCGCACCGCCGGCGCCCAGAATCAGCACGCTCTTGCCGGCAATCGGGAAGTCGAGGTTTTCGACGATATCGCGCACCAACCCGATGCCGTCGGTGTTGTCGCCGTAGACCTTGCCGTCGCGGAACGTCAGCGTATTGACCGCCTCGGCCGCGCGGGCCCGGTCGGACAAATCGGTGGCGAACCGGTAGGCGTCGCCTTTGAACGGCAGTGTGACGTTCAACCCGTTGCCGCCGGTTTTGACGAAGGCAGTGACCACATCCACGAAACGGTCGGTGGCCGCCTGCAGGCGTTCGTACCGGATCGCGCGGTTCTCCGCCCGGGCGAACTCGGTGTGAATGTAGGGCGACTGACTATGGTCTACGGGGTTACCGATGACGGCGTAACGTTCGGTCATGATCTGCTTTCTGAAAATCCGGCTCCTGCGGTGTCCGCTACTTTAGCCTTGAAGGGCGATCCACATCAATAGATTCAGCCCTGCACCCAGGGCAAGCCGTGCATTTTCCAGCCGTTGACGTGACCGCGCTGGCTCATGCCGTCCTTATCGCCCTCGAAGCCTTCCAGAACGTTGAAGACCGCGCCGAACCCCGCCGCCTGGGCCGCGCGCGCCGCTTCGTCCGAGCGCACGCCGGAGCGGCACATCAGCATCAGCGTGGCATCCTGCGCCACCTGCTTTTGCAATGCCGGCACGAATTGCGGGTTGGGCTGCATGCCGGGGAAAGTGCGCCATTCGACGCATAGCGCATTGGGCACCATGCCGACGAACTGCCATTCGGCGGCGCTGCGCACGTCCACCAGCACCGCCGTGGGCAGATGCTGCATCAAGTAGTACGCCTCCTGCGGCAGTAAAGCGCCTTGATACGGCACACCCAGCGCCGCGCCGCGCGCCGCCGCCTGTTGCAAAATCGTCTGCGTCTGATCCATCGCGCCCCTTCCCGCCCGCCGGCTCAAAATATGACAGAGCAATTATCCTGCGCGCGCCGCGCCATGGCAACGGTGTTCACAAACGGGCACGTAACGCATCATTTTGGTGCATTTCTCCGGCGCGAGCACTAAAATGGGTCGGGCAAATTCATGACAACCGGCTATTGGGAGTGCCGAACAAGGCCGCGCCAGTGATCCAGGGCCTGGCACACTTCATGCTATGAGAGACGTCATCGACATCTCAACAAGCATCACATTGAAGCAGGTAGCCTAATTAGGAGATCAACATGGCGGTTGCAGACGTAGTGAAACTGATTCAGGAAAACGACGTGAAGTTCGTTGACCTTCGCTTTACCGACACCCGCGGCAAAGAACAACACGTAACCATTCCGGCGCATGTGCTCACCGAAGACGCCGAAGATTGGTTCGAACGCGGCCACGCCTTTGACGGCTCCTCGATCGCCGGCTGGAAAGGCATCCAAGCTTCCGACATGCTATTGATGGCTGACCCGGCCACCGCCAAGATCGATCCGTTCTTCGACGAAGCGACGATCTTCATGACCTGCGACGTGGTCGATCCGGCCGACGGCAAGGGCTATGACCGCTGCCCGCGTTCCATCGCCAAGCGCGCCGAAGCGTACCTGAAGGCAACCGGCATCGGCGACACCGCTTTCTTCGGTCCGGAACCCGAATTCTTCATCTTCGACTCCGTGACCTGGGGCGCCGACATGTCCGGCTGCTTCGTCAAGATCGAGTCGGAAGAAGGCGCATGGTCGTCGGCCGAGAAATTCGAAGGCGGCAACACCGGCCACCGCCCGGGCGTCAAGGGCGGCTACTTCCCGGTTCCGCCGGTCGACTCCGCGCAAGACATGCGTTCGGCCATGGTGCTGTTGCTGGAAGAATTGGGCGTGCCGGTCGAAGTGCACCACCATGAAGTCGCCACCGGCGGCCAGAACGAAATCGGCACCAAGTTCTCCACGCTGACCCAGCGCGCCGACTGGACCCAGATCCTGAAGTACGTGGTGCACAACGTGGCGCACAGCTACGGTAAGACCGCCACCTTCATGCCCAAGCCGATCGTCGGCGACAACGGCTCCGGCATGCACGTGCACCAGTCGATCTGGAAGGACGGCCAAAACACCTTCGCCGGCGACGGCTATGCCGGCCTGTCCGATACCGCGCTGTACTACATCGGCGGCATCATCAAGCATGCCAAGGCGCTCAACGCCATCGCCAACCCGTCGACCAACTCGTACAAGCGTCTGGTGCCGCATTTCGAAGCGCCGATCAAGCTCGCCTACTCGGCCAAGAACCGTTCGGCCTCGATTCGCATCCCGTACGTGGCCAGCACCAAAGGCCGCCGTCTGGAAACCCGTTTCCCGGACCCGATGGCCAACCCGTACCTGTTGTTCTCGGCATTGCTGATGGCGGGTCTCGACGGCATCCAGAACAAGATCCATCCGGGCGACGCGGCCGACAAGAATCTGTACGATCTGCCGCCGGAAGAAGACAAGCTGATCCCGACCGTGTGCTTCTCGCTGGACGAGGCCCTGGCCGCGCTGGACGGCGACCGCGAGTTCCTGACCCGCGGCGGCGTGTTCAGCAACGAATGGATCGACGCCTACATCGAGCTGAAGACCCAGGAAGTCACCCTGACGCGCACGACCACGCATCCGGTTGAGTTCTCGATGTACTACAGCCTGTAATCGGCGCCGCGCCCGGGTGCGGTTGACCCAAAACCCGCTCTCCCGTCAGGGGGGCGGGTTTTTTTCCGACAGCGCCCGGATGAACGCACCAAAACAGTGCATACTAGGAACGGGATGCCCCGTTCTGAAACCCGCCGTCAACGAAATCGCCACCGCCATGACCGGATCTGATCTCACCCCGCCCGGCTTTGCCGGACTCGAACTGCTCGATACGCCGGTGCTGATCGTGCGCCGGAACGGTGAATTGATCTTCGCCAATCCGGCCTGCGAGAACTTGCTGGGCCAGGGGTTGCGCGAACTCTTGCGCCACCGCGTCGCCGACCTGTTCCTGCCTAGCGAACCGCTGAACCAGGCGCTGGCCACCGCCTTCGCCCATAACGCCAGTTACATCGAGCACGATCTGGCGCTGGTGACGGCGCAGAGCGCCCAACCGCTGCACGTCGCGCTGTCGGTCACGCCGATCGACGCCGGCGCGAACCAGGCGCTGATCGAACTGCGCCCGCTCGACCAGCAACTGCGCATCGTCAACGAAGAGCGACGCTTGCTGCAGCATCAAGCCAACCGCGAACTGATCCGCAACTTGGCGCATGAGATCAAAAACCCGCTGGGCGGCATTCGCGGCGCGGCGCAACTATTGGAGCACGAGCTGCAAGACCGGCCCGAGCTCAAGGAATACACCGAGGTCATCAAGGAAGAAGCGCTGCGGCTGCAATCGCTGGTCGACCGCATGCTGGCGCCGCACCGGCGCCACGTGTTCACCGAAGTCAATATCCACGAGGTGTTGGAGCGCGTGCGCAGCATCGCGCTTGCGGAATATCCGCAGGGCTTGCTCATTCAGCGCGACTACGACGTCAGTCTGCCGGCGCTCGTCGCCGACAAGGAGCAACTGATCCAGGTGGTGCTGAACATCGTCAAGAACGCCATCCAGGCGATGAAGGGCCATGGCAAGGTCATCTTGCGCACCCGCGTGGCGCGGCAAACCACCCTGGCCAGAAAGCGTCACAACCTGGCACTGAAATTGCAAATCATCGACAACGGCCCCGGCATTCCGGAAGACATCCGCGATCATCTGTTCTATCCGCTGGTCACCGGCCGGGCCGAAGGCACCGGGCTTGGCCTGACGCTGGCCCAGGCCTACGTCCATCAACATGGCGGCAGCATCGAGTTCGAATCGCAGCCGGGACAAACCTGCTTTACGGTCATGCTGCCGTTCACACAAGAACAAACACACGCCACCGCACCGGGCGCGCAAGGAGAAGAACGATGACGGTTTGGATCATCGACGACGACAAGGCCATCCGCTGGGTCTTGGAGAAAGCGCTGGCGCGCAGCGCCATCGACTACCGCAGCTTCGCCAGCGCCGACGACGCACTGAACATGCTGGACGACGACCAGCCGCAGGTCGTCATCTCCGATATCCGCATGCCCGGCACCGACGGGCTGAGATTTCTCGCGCGCATCAAGGAGCGTCACCCGCAGTTGCCGGTGATCATCATGACCGCCCACGCCGACCTCGATTCAGCGGTATCGGCCTTCCAGGGCGGGGCCTTCGAATATCTGCCCAAGCCGTTCGACATCGATCAGGCGGTCGAACTGATCGAGCGCGCGCTGGCCGAGGCCAGCCGGCACGAGAACGGTCCGGCGCCGCAAGTTGCCCTGCCGGTGCTGCTGGGCCAGGCGCCCGCCATGCAGGACGTGTTCCGCGCCATCGGCCGCCTATCGCAATCCACCGTCACCGTGCTGATCACCGGCGAGTCCGGCACCGGCAAGGAGCGGGTCGCCGAGGCGCTGCACCAGCACTCGGTGCGCGCCGGCCGGCCGTTCATCGCGCTCAATACCGCCGCCATTCCCAAGGATCTGTTGGAGAGCGAGCTGTTCGGCCATGAAAAAGGCGCCTTCACCGGCGCGCAGGCGACACGGCGCGGCCGCTTCGAGGAGGCCGAGGGCGGCACGCTGTTTTTGGATGAAATCGGCGATATGCCGACCGAGCTGCAAACCCGGCTGCTGCGCGTGCTGTCAGACGGCCACTTCTACCGTGTCGGCGGCCACACGCCGATCAAGGCCAACGTGCGCGTGATCGCCGCCACGCACCAAAACCTGGAGGAGCGGGTGCGCACCGGGCAGTTTCGCGAAGACCTGTTTCACCGCCTCAACGTCATCCGCCTACGGCTGCCGCCGCTGCGGGAGCGCAGCGAGGACATTCCGCTGTTGACCCAGCACTTCCTGGCCAAGAGCGCGGCGAGTCTCGGCGTCGAGCCCAAACGGCTCAGCCAGCCGGCGATGCAATGCGTGGTCGATTACGATTTTCCCGGCAACGTGCGCCAGCTGGAAAACCTGTGTCAGTGGATCACGGTGATGGCGCCGGGACAGACGGTGGAGGTCTCCGACCTGCCGCCGGAATTGAAGCACCCGCAAAGCGGGGCGTTGACGAGCGCGTCAGCCGCGTCCGCCGCCGCGGAGACCGACTGGACCCGCGGCCTGTCGGCGGAAATCACCCGCCGGCTGGAGGCGGGCGAAACCGGCATCGCCGACGATCTGACGCGCCGTTTCGAGGCCTGCTGCATCCTGGCGAGCCTCGCGCATACCGCCGGACGCAAGATCGAGGCGGCGCAGCTGTTGGGCTGGGGCCGCAACACGCTGACGCGCAAGATCCAGGAGCTGGGTTTATGACGGCTAGGCCGGCGGCGCCGCAGGCAACCAGAAACGTAGCCGGTTTTTGCCGGCGCGCTTGGCCAGGTACATCGCCTCGTCCGCCTGACGCAACAGCGCGGCGCCGGTGAGCGTCGGCGACATGCCGGCGCGCAGGGCGACGCCGACGCTCGCGCTGATCTCGCCCGCCATGCCGTTCCCC
>NZ_JAFAND010000094.1 GCF_019232825.1 Paludibacterium sp.
GCAATATGGCGATTATCGGCAATGGGCTTCTGTTCGCCGTAGCCGCGCGATGCGATCCGCCCGGGATCGATATGCTGCGCGATCAGTGCACGTCGAACGGTATCGGCGCGCCGCTCGGATAGCGCCAGATTGCGCGCCTCCGACCCGATGCTATCGGTGTGCCCCTCGACCAGCACCTGATAATCGGGATACCGATGCAACACCCCCGCCAGCTTGGCGACCGTTTCTTTCCCCCCCGGGCGCAGCGACGTGCCGGCAAAGTCGAACAACACATTGCTAAGCGTAATCACCACGCCGCGATCCGTCTGGCGCGAGGGGGTCGCCAATGCCGCATCCAGCGCGCGCTGCAATTGCGCCGCCCGCTGCTCGGCCGAACGCGCGCGCGCTTCGGCGAGCAGCCGTTCACGCTCTTGCGAGACCCGGGCGATACGCTCTTCCGCCTCGCGCCCCGCCGCCGCCTGCTCGGCGATCGCCGCCTGTTCCACCGCCAAATGCGCCAAGTGTTGCGCCTCCAGCGCTTGACGCCTTTGCGCCCAGACCTGCTCAGCCCGCGCGAGCGCGTCGCGCGCACGGGCGAGCTCGACGGGCGCCAGCCGGACCACCACGCTGTTTTGCCGTGCCGCCTCATAGGCCTGCCGCGCCGACTCCAACTCGGGATCCGGCGCTGGCGAGGTCGCGCAGCCGGCCAAGAGCGCCAACATCATGGCCTCGACACAGCGAAAGTTCTTGCTTGCCATACCCCTCTCCTCACAGTTTGTCGCGTGCCGGCAGGGGCGCCATACGCCGCGCCCGCTCGTCGATCTCCTGGCGCAACGCCCGAATCGACCGATCGAGCTCCTCGACCGCGCGCGATGACTTGGCGGTCCCGGTCCGGACGAGCGCCAAGGTCGCGGCGATCTCCGCTTCGGCGGCAAAACGCCTAGCCCGCTCGGTTTCGTTCAACAAGACCGCGTTTCTCGCTTGCTCGAGCCGATCGCGCGCCCGGGCGAGCTCATGGCTGGCGTATTGGCTCGCGCCCGCGTTCTGAGCGTGATCGATGGCGGACTGCGCCGCCGCCAACTGTTCCCTGGGCAGCGGCGAGGAGGCGCACGCGACAAGCATGCTCAACACCCCCATTCCATACATCGGACGGATGATTTTCATAGCAACGCTCCGTACTGTATCGGCCCGGCCGCGTCCGGACCGCTTGGTCGAACACGGCCCGAGCCGATTATTGTTGCGGCGGCTGGACAATGATGTGATTACGGACATCCTTGACGCCGGGCACCGAACGGGCGATCTCGCCGGCACGCATCTTCTCGGCCTCGCTCACCGCGAAGCCGGAAAGCTCCACCACGCCTTTGAGCGTCTCTACCGAAATGCGCATGGCACTGACTTTCGGCTCGGTGGCCAAGCGTTTTTTGACGCGTGCCGTCACCGTCGCATCATCGACGTATTGGCCCACGGTGCTCTGCCCGCTGGTCACCGTGCAGCCCGAGACCGAGAAGCCCATGGCAACAGCCAAGCCCAAAGCTGAGAACAGTTTCTTCATGAATGACGGCCCTCCTCCAACGTGGATCAACCTAGTAGATAAATCGCCATGCCAGCTTGTCTCCTGCTCCGCAAATGCTGTGCCAGCCGGCACCGTCCCGGCGGCGGGCCGGCTCTGTCTGGCATATGAATTGCGTGCGGCAGCAGGGTTCTTGACTCATGGGAGAGCCATCATGATTTCACCAGCCTTGCGCCTCGAGCATCGCCAAAACCAGGTATTGACCCCCCGCCTGCAACAGGCGGTGCGGTTATTGCAAATTTCGACCCAGGAGTTCAACCAAACGCTGCAACAGATGCTGAGCATCAACCCCTTTCTCGACTGCATCGATGAGGAGAGCGACACGCACGATGGCGAGGCCGAGCCGGAGCAAGAGGAAGAAGCGGAAGTACCGACGGATGCGGATCGGCTGGAAATCATCGCCCGCGACGAGCGTTTCGACCCCTTTACCGACTGCGCGCCGTGGGGCGCCCGCAAGGACAGCGCGGAAGGCCCGCACGAGGAGACGTGGCGGCAAGTGCCGGCCGAACGCACATTACGCGAACATCTGCACCAACAATGGCGTACCTATCCGCTTTCCGAGCGAGAGTGGCTGATTGGCGCCGCGGTGATCGAGGCGCTCGACGAAGACGGCTACCTACGCGTCGATCTGAGCGAGCTGCGCGCCCTTCTCGGGCTCAAGCCGCCTGTGGGCATGTCAGAAATGCACATCGCGTTGAAACTTGTGCAATCGCTCGACCCCCCAGGGGTAGGCTGCCGCGATGTCCGCGAATGCCTGCGACTGCAATTACAGAATTTGCCCGATAGCGAGGCGCGCGCCATGGCGATCGCCATTGTCGACGGCGAATTCGAGCGGTTCGTGCGCCGCGACATGACGGGCCTCGGGAAACGCTTGGCCTGCCCGCAGGAACGGCTCGAACTCGGCTGCGCGATGATCCGCCAGCTCGCCCCCCGTCCAGGGCGCCCCTTTGGCGCAAACACCCCGCCGTATCTCGTGCCGGATGTTTTCGTCCACAAGGAAGGCGGCGCCTGGCGCGCCCGGCTCAACCCGGCGGCCATTCCCAATATCGGCATCAATCAAACTTACGTGCAAATGTTCCGGCGGCATCGCCAATCCCATCACCAGGATATGGCCGCCTATCTGCACGAGGCGCGCTGGACCGTGCGCAACATCGAGCAACGCTTCAACACCATTTTGCGCGTCGCGGAGGAGATCGTTGCTCGCCAGCAGCGTTTTTTCGAACAGGGCGCGCTCGCCATGCAGCCCCTAGGGCTGCGCGATATCGCCGCGAACCTCGGACTGCATGAGTCCACGGTTTCCCGCGCCACCTGCAACAAATACCTCGCCGCACCGGCAGGCATCCTCGAGCTGAAGTATTTCTTCTCGCGCGCATTGCACACTTTGCACGGCAGCCCCTGCTCCAGCATCGCCATTCGCGATGCCATTCGACGCATGATTCGCGACGAAGACCGCAACGCGCCATTATCCGACGCCGCCATTACCCGCTTCTTGACGCAGCAGGGGCTGAGCGTGGCGCGCCGCACGGTCACCAAGTATCGGCAAGCGATGCAGCTCCCACCGATGGAAATGCGGCGAGGCGCCGTCTAAGGCCGAATCGGGCACGCAGGTTGCTCAAACAACCGCATGAAACGTCGCCGCCCAACCATCCGTCCGAGAAGGAGAAAACCTCGATGAAACCTTACCCGATCCGCACCGTCATCCTGCCGGTACTCGCGAGCCTCGCCGCACTGGTTGCCTGCGACAGACAGGCGCCGACCGCCGCGACGGACGAGGCGGACCCCACGTTAAGCGACAAGGCGGGCGAGATGATCGATGACGCTGCCATCACGGCACGCGTCAAAACCAAGCTCGCGGCGGATGCCGGTCTAAGCACCATCAAGTTGAGCGTCGACACGGATAACGGCGTCGTTACCGTGTGCGGCAAGGTGCCGGACGAAGCCATGCGCGACGCCGTCTCGCGTGTCGCAGCGGGCGTCGCTGGCGTCGTGCTGATCAACAATCACGTCACCGTCGGTCCATGAAGGAAAGGAACCTCATGAGCAATCACACCGCTATCGCGGCGCGCAATACCAGCAAATGGAAAACACCAACTACCGGCTAGTCATACAACATCCGGCGGCCATGCTGTCGGTGGCGGCGCTGATCGGCATCGTCATCGGCTGCTTGGCGTCATCCTCCACGTCACACTGATAAAGGATTCAACCATGCCATCCACTCACTTCACCGGCGCCACGGGACGCGCCGCGCCGCTGACGGACGACGAGACATTGCGGGCGCGGGCACGCCACCATATCGAGCAAGGCCCCGTGACCGCCGGCTATCGCGGCGACCGCCAAGTACTGCTCGACCTGCTTGCCCGCGCCTTGGCCACAGAGCTCACCTGCATGCTGCGCTACAAACAGCATGCGTTAACCGCCCAGGGACTGAATGCGGAAAGCGTGTCCGCCGAATTCGACAAGCATGCGCAGCAAGCGCAGGCGCATGCCTATGCCGTGGCGGCGCGGATCGTACAGCTTGGCGGTCTGCCCACGCTGAACCCGTGGCATATCGCCGCGCGCAGCCATGTCGAATATGTCGAGTGCGCCACGCTGAAAGACATGATCCGCGAAAACCTCGTCGCCGAGAGGATCGCCATCGAAAGCTACCGGGAAACCATCGACTACATCGCCGCCGACGACCCTACCACGCGTCGGCTGCTGGAGGAGATTCTCGCCGTCGAAGAGCAGCATGCCGACGAACTGACCAGTCTGATGGGCCGCTACGCGTAGCGCCCTTGGCAAGGAGGGAAACCATGATGTACAGAAATGGCATCGCGGTCGCGTTCGCAGCCGGTCTGGTCCTGAAGATCGGCAGTGTTTGGCATGCTCAGCGCCGCATATGAACGATCCGCATGGCCGCAAGGCCAACCCGCCGAACACCGCCTCATAAACCATCACCGCTGAGCCTGCTTCGCCTCTACGAGGCAGGCCCTCTCATGAATGCCGCCGATCATGTCTAGTCCTCTCGGACGGAAGGCCGGGCAACCGCCGGGTTCATCCTGAAATCGTATGAGAAGATGCCTACCCCAGAATGCACGTTTACACGATTGACGCGCCAGCCATGGCAATTAGGATGGTAAAGCCAGAAGCCATCATTCACCGTTGCCACCCCATCGCTGAACTCGCCTAGCACCAAACGCCGTTCAGTGTCCTCACGGAGAAGGAATGCAATATGTTCGAGAACCTTCGAGACGAGCCCACCTCTTCCTCCATGCCTCCTTTGCCATCGCCCTTTTCGGCCGCCGCGACCGACCTCCATGATCACGAAGCGCATCGATTCGGCTGCCTCTATGGCGCTTCATCCGCCATGCGAAAGGTATTCCGGCTGATCGGCCGCGTCGCCGCCAGCGACGCATCGGTCATGATCATGGGAGAGAGCGGCTGCGGCAAAGAGCTGGTCGCCCAAACCATCCATGAAATGAGCGGATACGCCTCCGCCCCCTTTATCGCGATCAATTGCGGCGCATTGCCGGTTTCGTTGATCGAATCGGAACTCTTCGGCTACGAACGGGGCGCCTTCACCGGCGCGAACAAGACGCATCAAGGTTTCTTCGAACGCGCGCAAGGCGGCACCTTGTTCTTGGATGAAATCACGGAAATGCCGGTTGACCTGCAGGTGCGTCTATTGCGCGTCTTGGAAACGGGGAGCTTCACGCGTGTCGGCGGCGACCGGGAGATTCGTTGCAACGCCCGCATTTTGGCGGCCACCAACCGCGAACCGCTGGATGCCGTGCGCCATGGGCAGTTGCGTCAAGATCTCCTGTACCGGTTGGCCGTTTTCCCGATTCCGCTGCCGCCGCTGCGCGAGCGCGCCGAGGACGTGCTCCTGCTGGCACACCATTTTTTGAAGGGCTGGAACACGCAATTCGGCACTCAAAAGCATTTTGCGCAGGATGTGGCCGGCAAACTCTGCCGGCACGATTGGCCCGGCAACGTGCGCGAGCTGAAAAACTGTATTCACCGCGCCTACATCATGGCGGACAAGGTGGTCGACATCGACATCGACACGCTGGTCCCGTTGACCTCGTTCACGCGCCCCCAAGAGCGGACAGTCATCGAGGTGGAGGTCGGCACCCCGCTGGAAGAGGTTGAGCGCCGGCTCATCTTCGCCACGTTGGATCGCTATCATGGCAATAAGCGCCGCACGGCCAAAGCGTTGGGCATCAGCCTGAAAACGATCTATAACCGGCTTAATTCCTATGCGGATCGCATTGCCAAATCCGCGGCCGAGATCCATCCTTCCTTGGCATGACATCCGGGGAACATTATGAGCGGCAGTAGTCGATGGCCTGTTCGAGGCGTTCGACCGCGATCACTTCCAATCCTTCAATCGGCTGGCGCGGGCGGTTGGCAAGCGGCACGATGGCGCGGGTAAAGCCGAGCTTCGCCGCCTCGCGCAAGCGCTCCTGTCCACGCATGACGGCACGCACTTCGCCAGCGAGCCCGACCTCGCCAAAAACCGCCAGTTTGGCGGGCAGGGGGCGGTTGCGCAGCGAAGAAACAATGGCGAGGATCAGCGCCAGGTCGGCCGCGGGTTCAGTGATTTTCACGCCCCCCACGGCATTGAGAAAGACGTCCTGATCGAAGCAAGCCACCCCGGCATGGCGGTGCAGCACGGCCAGCAACATCGCCAACCGATTCTGCTCCAACCCGACGGAAAGCCGCTTGGGTTGAAAACCGTGCGCATCATCCACCAACGCCTGCACCTCGACCAAGAGCGGGCGCGACCCTTCCTGCGTGACCAGCACGCAGGCGCCGGCAACATCGTCTCGCCAGGAGGAAAGAAAAATGGCGGAAGGATTGGACACCCCTTTCAGGCCACGCTCCGTCATGGCGAACAGCCCGAGCTCGTTGGCGGCGCCGAATCGGTTCTTCACCGCGCGGATCATGCGGAAACTCGAGTGGGAGTCCCCCTCGAAATAGAGCACGGTATCCACCATGTGCTCCAACACGCGGGGGCCGGCCAGCGAGCCTTCCTTGGTCACATGGCCGACCAAGAGCAGCGTCGTGCCGCTTTGCTTGGCCATGCGCGTCAACTGCGCGGCGCACTCGCGCACCTGCGTGACCGAGCCCGGCGCCGACGTCGCCTGATCGGTGTACAGCGTCTGGATCGAATCGATCACCGCCACTTCGGGCCGGTCGCGCTTGAGCACCGCCATGATGGCCTCGATACGGATTTCCGACAGCAAACGCACTTTGCCGGCATCCACCGCCAACCGCGAGGCGCGCATGGCGATCTGCTGCGGCGACTCTTCGCCCGACACGTATAACACCGGACGCGTCGCGCCCATCGAAGCCAAGGCCTGCAGCAACAAGGTGGATTTACCGATGCCCGGATCGCCGCCGATCAGAATCACGGCGCCACGGACCATTCCGCCGCCGAGCACCCGGTCCAGTTCTTCAATACCGGAACTGTCACGCGGCACGTCCTCCGCCTGGACCTCGGACAGAAGCTGCACTTCGGCCGTACCGCTCCAGGCGGCATAGCGCCCGCCGGATGCCGGCGCCGCCACAGACTCGGTCAGGGTGTTCCAAGCGCCGCAATGCGGACACTGGCCCTGCCATTTCAGGGTCTCGCCGCCGCACTCGGTGCAGGCAAAAACGATTTTGCTCTTAGCCATGTCCGTTGGATTTTTTCGATTTCGGCGGCGCCGAACTGGACGCCCCTTGTTTGAGCAACTGCTGCAGCTGCTTTTGCTCGTCGTTGCTCGGCTGGGACATGCCGTTGCCATTGCTGCGATTGTTGATGGTATCGAGCACCGCCTGCACCTCGGGGTCGGGCTTGCCGCCATCCTCGCCGGAATCCGACGTCGCTCCCGCCGGTTGTCCGCCATTGTCGCCATGCGGCGGCTCGGCATGCGCCGGCGCCGAGGCCGCGGGAGGCGGCGGCTCCGGTGGCGGCGACATCGTCGGCAGCGATTGCTTGGTCATGTACTCGTGCATTTCGCGCCAGCCGGAGTACACCTGCGCCTTGTCCGCATCCGGGTTGCGCCGGTAACACTCCTCCAGCGAGCGGCCGGTCTGGCGGCATCCCGCGCCGATGGCGCGGTCGTCATCCTTGGATAAGCCTGTGACATGGTTGATCCAGTTACAGCCCGTCAAGAGCAGCACCAACGGCAATACCCGCAACGCACGCATCCTAGCCCCCTTCTTGATCACGCCGGCGTAGATCCAACTCGATGATTTCACCACTGCGGCCGGCGCTGTCGCTCCCCAACCAGTATAGGAACCAAGGCATCACGTCCGACAGCTCGGCCCGCTCGCTCCGGTCTTCGCCGGGATGGGTCTTCATACGCAACGGCGAATTGATCGGTCCCGGCACCAGCAAATTGACGCGCAAATTCGGCTTGTCGTCCCACTCGCTCGCCGCCACCTGGGTGAGATAAACCAAGCCGGCCTTGGAGGCGCCGAACCCGCCCCAATACGCGCCGGGGTGCAGCCCATGCGTCTCGCCGACGAACAGCACCGATGCATCCGGCGCCTGCGTCAACAACGGCAGGCAGGCACGGGTCAGCGCCAACGGCGCCACCGTGTTGATGCGGTACTGGTTCATCCATTCCTCGATGCTTTGATCGGACAGCGGCGAGACGGCGTAAAGGTAAGAAGCACAGTGAACGATGCCGTCGAGCCGACCCAATTCACGTTGAATTTGCAACGCCGCGCTATTGAATTCGTTTTCGGTCGCGGTAAACAGATCGAGCGGCAGCGCCGCCGGCTCCGGTCCGCCATTGGCGACGATTTCGTCGTAGATGGCCTCCAACCGTTTCACGTTGCGCGCCGACAGCACCACGGTGGCGCCGTGCGCCGCACAGGTCAGTGCCAGCTGGCGTCCCAATCCCTTGGTGGCGCCGGTCACCAAAATGACGCGACCGGCCAGATAATCCCGGGCAAATTCTTTTCTCATCGTTATTATCGCTCTGTGTGAGTCATGTCCTGCATTAACGCGTGAGCCGCGGCAACGCCGCTTTGCACTGCGCCTTCCAGCGTCGCCGGGTACTCCCCCTCCACCCAGTCGCCCGCCAAGAACAACGATTGTACGCCAAGCCGGACACCGGGCCGAGTCAAACCCGGCGTGGCGGCGAAGGTTGCGCGCCGCTCCACCACCACCCGCGTCCAAGCGGGCTCTGGCAGATCCGCCACTATGCGCCGCGCGTCGGCCAGCACGGCGGCAATCAGCGCCGCGTCGCCCTCGGGCAGCGCCCCCGGCTGCGGCGCGCTGATGACCGCCGCCAGCATCCCCGCCTCGCCGCACAACGCATCGCGGTCGAACAGCCAATCCGCCGTACCGCGGCGCAGGCCGATCATCGGCTCCGGCAACCTCGGCGGCCGGGCGAAACGCAGGTATACGGTATATATCGGCAGGAAAGAGAGTTTCTTGACGATCGGCGGCACGATCGCCGCCGGCAACAGGCGCGCGGCATGATACGGCGCGCAGGCAACGATGGCGGCGTCGAATGCCTCGCCGTCGACCAGCACCCCATTCGCCACCGGCTCGACCGAAGTCACGCGATGGCCGAAATGAAACATGCCCCCTTGCGCCGCCAGCCACGCCACCGCGGGCTCGGGGAACAACGCGGAGAGATCCCGCCGGGGCAGCAGCATGTCGCTCGCCGCGCGCGCCGCGCCCAAACTGTCACGCAGCACCGCCGCCAGCATGCGCATCGAAGCCTGCTCCGGGGGGGTATTCAACGCCGCCAGCACCAGCGGCCGCCAAAAGGTTTCTTTTAACACCGCATCTTGTCGTGCGGCATCGAGCCATTCGGCCACGGTCGGGTCGCCGGCAACCTGCCAACGGGCCAGCGAGAGCCGCCCCAACGCAAAGATCAACCGGCCCTTATCGCGCCAGGACAGCCCACGCGCGGACAACAGCCCGGCAAGCAAATGCCATGGCGCCGGCCAGCGCGGACATCGCATACGGAGTCCGTCGGCCTGCACCCAGGTGAGCGGCAGACGCAGCAACGCCGACGCCTGATCGGCCCCCACCTGACGCATCAGACGCCAGCAGGTTTGGTAAGCGCCAAGCAGGATATGCTGGCCATTGTCGATGGTGTGCTCCGCGTCGCGTACGCGGCGCGCACGCCCCCCCGGCGTCCGCCCGGCTTCGAATACCGTCAGGCGGACATGCGGCGCCAACTCGACCGCGGCGGCCAAGCCGGCCCAGCCGGCACCGATAACGGCGACCCGCGGCTTCACGGACGGTAACCGAACGTCCAGGTCGTCCAGGCCAGCCATAATTTTCGCAACGGCGTCAGCGACAGCCGCTGATTAAGCACTTTTTCCGGCCCATCCCGCCGAATTTCTTCCAGCGTGGCGCGATAGATGGCCGCCATCACAAGCCCTGTGCGCTGGGCTTTGCGGTCGGCCGCCGGCAACAGCGACCAGGCTTGGCGGTAGTAGTCTTGCGCCCGGTCGATCTGAAACAGCATGAGCTGCCGGAACGCATCGCTCTCGCGGCCATGCTGCAGGTCGGCGGCGGGCACCTTGAAGGCATGCAGGTCTTCGATCGGCAGATAGATGCGGCCGCGGCGCGCGTCCTCGCCAACGTCGCGGATGATATTGGTCAGCTGCAGCGCCACGCCGAGGCGGTCGGCATACTGCAGCGTCTGGGCATCGGAAAAGCCGAAGATGCGCGCCGACAACTCGCCCACCACCCCGGCGACGCGCCGGCAATACAGCAGCAAATCCTGAAAACGCTCGTAGCGGGCAAACTTCAGGTCCATTTCCATGCCGTCGACGATTTCCAGCAACCCCTCCGCCGGCAACGCAAAGGGCGCGACGTGCGGCGCCAGCGCCTGCGTCACCGGATGGCCGGGCCGGCCGGTATACAACCGCCCGATTTCGTCACGCCACCAGGCCAGCTTTGCATGCGCCACCGCGTGCTCATGCGCTTCGTCGACAACATCGTCCACCTCGCGGCAAAAGGCGTATAACGCCGTGATTGCCTGCCGGCGCGCGTCGGACAGAAAACGGAAACTGTAGTAGAAGCTGGAGCCGCTCGCGGCGGCCTTGTCCTGACAATATTGCTCGGGCGTCACTCGCCTCTCCTTGTCGAAAAACGCATATTAGCGCGCCCAAAGCGCGCGCCACAGCATGCCGACCCAATCGCGCGTGCCAAGCACGGGGCGCGCCGTGAACACGTTGCCGCCGCTATGATGCAATTTTTGCAAAATGCGGTCGCCGCCCAGGATGATCAGACGCAACTCCAGACCGATCCGACCGTGCAGCTTTTTCCCGAGCGGCGCGCCGGCGTGCAGCAATTTACGCGCGCGCTCGATCTGTTTGAGCATCATCGGCGTCCACAGCCCGCCGGCATCGCCGGCGGCGATCTGCGCCTCGCCGACCCGGAACCGCGCCAGGTCCTCCTGCGGCAAATACACCCTGCCTTTGCGCCAATCGACACCGACGTCCTGCAGAAAATTGATCAACTGCAACGCGCTGCAGATGCCGTCGGACATCGCCAAACTTCTGGCATCGGTCTCGCCGTACAGCGACAACATCAGCCGGCCGACGGGATTGGCCGAGCGCCGGCAGTAATCCATCACTTCGGCGAAATTTTCATAGCGGGTCTTGACCACGTCCTGCTCGAAGGCCGACAACAGATCGTAAAACGGATCGAGCGCCAACGCGTGCTTGGCGATCACCGACGCCAGCGCCGCCATGAGCGCGGTCTGCGGCGTCTCGCCGGCGCCAATGCGGCCAAGCTCGTCACGCAACGCCTGCAGCGCCGCCAGACGCTCCGCGGCGGTAGCATCGCCCTCGTCGGCCAAATCGTCGGCATAGCGCGCGAAACGGTAGATCACGTGCACGGCCGCGCGCAAACGGCGCGGCAACAGCAACGATCCGACCGGGAAATTTTCGTAGTGACCGACCGACATGACGAACGACTCATCCGAGGCAAAGTCCGGATTATAACCGAGCCGATACCGCCTGCCCCCGCCTCGCCGCGCAAGGTTCGACAAAAAATTTTTGCCTACCCCCTTTACAGCGCAAAATGTCGTCCATATAATGCGCCCCACTGTTCGCAGTACGGGGGTATAGCTCAGCTGGGAGAGCGCTTGCATGGCATGCAAGAGGTCAGCGGTTCGATCCCGCTTATCTCCACCACAGTCCCTATAGTTTAGCGGTTAGAACACTGCCCTTTCACGGCGGCGGCCGGGGTTCGATTCCCCGTGGGGACGCCAAATACAGAAAGCCACTGGCCATTGCGGCAAGTGGCTTTTTTCATACCGGATCCAGTCCATAAAAAAAAAGCGGCGCTTGAACGGCGCCGCCAAAGACTGTGCTCAAGGCACGGGGATCAAAATGCCGGAATGATCGAGCCTTTGTATTTGCTCTCGATGAACTGGCGCACCTCGGGCGAATTCAACGCCGCCGCCAGTTTCTTCACCGCCGGGCTATTCTGGTTGTCTGGCCGCGCCACCAGCAGGTTGGCGTAGACCGAGCGGCCGTTCTCCAGGGCAATCGCATCGCGTGTCGGCGTAAGCTTGGCTTCCAGCGCGTAATTGGTATTGATCACCGCCAGATCGACCTGGTCGAGCACACGCGGCAACACTGCCGCGTCCAGCTCGCGGATCTGCAGATTCTTGGGATTGGCGACAATGTCCTGCGTCGTCGACAAGATATTGTGCGGGTCCTTCAGCGTGATCAGCCCATTGCGCGCGAGCAGCAGCAAGGCGCGGCCGACATTGGCCGGATCGTTCGGGATGGCGACCACGCCTTCGTCCGGCACCTGGGCCAATGACTTGTAACGATGCGAGTAGACGCCGAACGGCTCGATATGCACCGGAACGACGCCGACCAAGTGCGTGCCATGGCTCTGGTTGTATTTATCCAGGTAGGGCTGGTGCTGGAAAAAATTCACATCGATATGTTTTTCACTGACCTGCACATTGGGTTGGACATAATCATCGAAAACCTTCACCTGCAGATCCACGCCTTGGCGTGCCAACTGCGGTTTGACGAACTCCAGAATCTCCGCGTGCGGCACCGCGCTGGCGGCAACCGTCAACGTCTCCGCGCGCAGCGTGAAAGACGCCACCCCCAGCAGGGCAGCAAGCAAAAGATAGCGTTTTTTCAACATCATCGTCCTCTCTTCTCTCTATGAACCAGGTATTTATTTACGGGTAAAATGCAGCGTCAGCCGGTCGCCCGCCCACTGAAGCAGCTGGACCAGCACAACCATGAGCGCCACGGTGATCACCATCACGTCCACCTGAAAACGTTGATAGCCATAGCGAATCGCCAAATCGCCCAGTCCGCCGCCGCCAATGGCGCCGGCCATGGCCGAATAGGACACGAGCGCCACGCCAGTCACCGTCGCGGCAGCCACCAGGCCCGGTAAAGATTCGGGCAGCAGCGCGCCGAAGATAATCTGGCGCGTCGTCGCCCCCATGGCCTGACAGGCATCGAACAAGCCGCGATCCACTTCGCGCAGAACGTTTTCCACCAGCCGGGCATAGAAAGGCGCGGCGGAAATCACCAGCGGCGGCACGGCGCCCGCCACGCCAATGGATGTACCGATCAGCAAGACCGTGAAGGGAATCATGACGATGAGCAAAATGATGAACGGCACGGAACGCAGCCCATTCACCACCGCCGACAAGCCGGCATGCACGCCGTGGTGCTGCAACAACTGACGTCTGCCGCTGAGGAACAACAACACGCCAAGCGGCAGCCCCAGCAACACAGCAAACACCAGCGACACGCCACTCATCACCAGCGTATCGATCAATCCTTGTCCGATCTCGGGCCAGACGACATCGCTAAAATTCATGCCACCACCTCGTGATGAACGTTCCAACGGGTGAAAAACGCCAGCGCCGGGCCGATCTCGACGTGAGCGCCGACGGCTTCGACCAACAACTGGCCGTACGGCGTCTCCTTGATGCGGCCGACCGATCCTTGCAGGATGTTGAACCGCAGGCCGGTCTCCTCCGTA
The DNA here is from genome assembly GCF_019232825.1 of Paludibacterium sp. Taxonomy (GTDB): domain Bacteria; phylum Pseudomonadota; class Gammaproteobacteria; order Burkholderiales; family Chromobacteriaceae; genus Paludibacterium. The sequence goes on from NZ_JAFAND010000094.1 coordinate 13,527, forward strand.
GCGCGGCTGAGCAGCGGCTGATAGGTGGTGTCGCCGACAAAGGTCAGACGCAGCAACGGACCGGTTGCCCGCTGACGCAGCTGTATCAGCGCCCCTTCATCCGGCGTGCCGCTTTCGGCCAACAGGCTGCGGGTCACGGCATGCTGGGGGTGAAGAAAGATATCGGCGACGCGCCCGGTTTCGACGACGCGACCGTGGTCGAGCACCGCGACGCGATCGCATAGATTGCGAATGACCGACATCTCGTGCGTGATCAATACGATGGTCAGCCCCAGCTCGCGATTGATGTCTTGCAACAATTGCAAAATCGACAACGTGGTCTGAGGGTCCAGCGCCGAGGTAGCCTCGTCGGACAGCAGCACGCTCGGCGCATTGGCCAACGCCCGGGCAATGCCGACGCGCTGCTTCTGCCCGCCGGAAAGGCGGGCCGGATAGCTGTCGCGGTATGCGCTCAGGCCGACGCGCTCAAGCAGCGCATCGACGCGGCGGTCGATGGCATCGCGATCATGCCGGCCCGCCAACCGGAGCGGGAAAGACACGTTTTGCGCCACCGTCTTTGCGTGCAGCAGATTGAAGTGCTGGAAAATCATGCCCAAACGCTGGCGCATCCGCGGCAACTCGCGCGCGCTGAGCGTGCTCAGATCTTGGCCATCGACCAGCACCCTGCCGGACGACGGCGTCTCAAGACGATTCAGGCAACGGATCAAGGTGCTTTTGCCGGCGCCTGAGCGGCCGATGATGCCAAAGATCTCCCCCTTGTCGATCGACAGATCGACCGCGTCCAACGCCAGATGGTCGGCGCCTCTTCCGGGATAGATTTTTGTTAACTGTTCGATACGAATCACTGCAGCGGTCCTCAGTCATGGCGGCGTACTTTGGATACTGTATCAACGATTAGATATTTCAAACAATTATTTAAATTGTTAAATATATAGCCAATAGGAATATAGAGAAATCAGCGGAACAGGACACCAACGGCAACAACGCAAGGATATGGCACCGGACGAGGAACGCCCGGTGCGCCGAGGAAACGCTTAAGCGGGAGAGGCGGCGCCGCCGCGCGCCCAGGCGGACACGGCGGCGATTTCCGCCGGGCCGGTGCGGCAGCAACCGCCGATCAGCCGCGCGCCGGCGCGATGCCAATCGCGCGCGGCGGCGGAGAATTCGGCGGCATCGCGCGGGCCATGCCAACATTTGTGTTGCGGATCGTAGGTTTCGCCCGAATTGGGATAGACCAGAATCGGTTTGGCGGTGACCTGCGCCGCCGCCGCGATCAGCGCGGGCACATGCACCGGCGCCGTGCAATTGAGGCCCACCGCGACTACTTGATCGAACGCCGCCAAGGCCGCCAGGCAATCCGCCAACGGCTCGCCCTGACAGTTATGCGCGCCATCGCGGCAGGAAAAGCTGATCCAGGCGCGCGCCGCGGGGAACTCCGCCAACAGTCGCGCCAAAGCCCGCGCTTCGGCCAAGCACGGCACCGTCTCGCACGCCAGCAGATCCGGCTCGGCCGACAGCAGGGCCGCCATGCGCGGCCGGTGAAAATCCATCAGCGCCGTCTCGTCGAGCCCGTAATCACCCCGGTATTCCGAGCCATCCGCCAACATCGCGCCATAAGGCCCAACCGAAGCCGCCACCAGCGGCCGCAAGCGGCCGGCGCGATGCGCCGGCTCGGCCCAGAACGCGTCGCGCGCCTCGCGCGCCAATTCGATCGAGCGTCGCATCAACGCGGCGGCCTGCGCCTCGGCGATGCCGCGGCGGGCAAATCCCTCGAAAGTCGCCTGATAGCTGGCTGTGGTGGCCACGTCGGCGCCGGCGGCGAAATAATCGACATGCACTTGGCGAATCAGCTCGGGCGCCTCGATCAGCACCCGCGCCGACCAAAGCGGATCGTTCAGATCGCAGCCGCGCGCCTCCAGCTCGGTCGCCAGCGCGCCGTCCAGCACCATCACCGGTCGCGCCGCCAAAAAATCTTGCACCGAATGGCGCTCGTCATCGTGCATATCGTCTCCTAGCGCTCGCGCGGTTGCCGGCGCCAAAAAGCCAGCAAATCCGCTTGGGTAATCAGACCGACATAATGCCCCCGATCCACCACCAGCGCCACATAACCGTCGTTGAACACCTGCAGCAAATCCTGCAGCCCGGCGTCCGGCGCCAGCGTCGTGACCTCGGTGCTCATCGCCTCCGCCACCCGCAGGCGGAAATTCTCCGGTTCGCCATGTACCGACAGCAGCAGATCCCACTCGTCGATCACGCCGACCACCCGGTCTCCATCGAGCACCGGCAGCTGCGACACATCGAACAAACGCATGCGCTGATAAACCTGAGCGAGCGCCTCATCCGGCAGGCAGGTGATCGACTGGCCCAAGTCATGCCGATGCGTAATCAGATCGAGCAAAGTACCGACCTGCGGCAGCACGATCATGCCTTGATCCTGCATCCAGTCATCCGAGTACATTTTGGAGAGATACTTGTTGCCGCTATCGCAAACGAACGTAACGACCCGTTTAGGCGTCGTCTGCGCGCGGCAGTAGCGCAATGCCGCCGCCACCAGCGTGCCGGACGACGACCCCGCCAGCACGCCCTCCTTTTGCAGCAACAAGCGCGCCGTCTCGAAGCTCTCGCGGTCGCTGATGCGAAAAGCGTGTTTGACGCGCGACAGATCCGCCTGCGGCGGCACGAAATCCTCGCCCACCCCCTCGACCAGCCAGCTGCCGGCCTCGCCATGGGTGCCCGTCTCGACATAGTCGGCCAGCACCGATCCTTGCGGATCGGCCAGAACAAACTCGGTATGCGGCGACGTGCGCGCGAAGAAGCGCGACAAACCGGATAACGTGCCGCCGGAACCCACGCCCACCACCACCGCGTCCACCTCGTGCCGCATCTGCCGCCAAATTTCCGGCGCCGTGCCGGTTTCATGCGCGCGGGGATTGGCGGGGTTGTTGAACTGATCGATGTAGTAGGCGCCCGGCGTCTCCTCGGCGATGCGGCGCGCCATGTCCTGGTAATACGCCGGGTGCCCCTTGCCCACGTCGGAGCGGGTCAAGCGCACTTCGGCGCCCAAGGCCTGCAAATGCAGCACCTTTTCCCGGCTCATCTTGTCAGGCACCACCAAAATCAACCGGTAACCGCGTTGCGCGGCCACCAGGGCCAATCCCAAACCGGTATTGCCGGCCGTCGCCTCCACCAAGGTGCCGCCGGGACGCAGCAATCCGTCGCGCTCGGCCGCGTCGATCATGGCAAGCCCAATACGGTCCTTGATCGAGCCGCCGGGATTACTGCTCTCCAGTTTGAGAAACAACTGGCATAGCCCGGTATCCAGGTGATTGACCTGCACCAGCGGGGTATTGCCGATCAACCCCAGCACCGACGAATTCGACATGGCCTTCTCTCCTGTTCGTCGCGGACAACATTGCCCGCAAAAGATCGAACAAATATAGCAGTTCGATTTTATATTTCAAACAGGAATATACGAATTGCATCCAAAGGCCAGGTCCGTTATTTCAGGAACGCGATAGCAGCCGGTCCAACCGCAAACGGTGCCGGTCGTCGGTTAGCCGGTAAACGCCACCCATGACCGCCGCCAGCGCCCCTAGGCCCGTTCCGCCGCCGATCAGAAACAAAATCAGGATCTGATATTTGACCGCCTGCGCCGGCGGTACGCCACCGAGAATCTGGCCAGTCATCATGCCCGGCAGCGCCACCACGCCGGAAGCGGACATGGTGTTGATGATCGGCATCATCGCCGACACCAGCGCCTCGCGCGTCACGGGCGCCAGCGCCGAACGGCGGTCGTGACCCAGCATCAGACGCGCCTCGATGGCGGCGCGGCGATTGACGAGCCCAGTGGTCAGCCCGTTGAGCCCCAAACCAATGCCGGTCATGGTATTGCCGAGGATCATGCCCAACAACGGGATGGCATAGCGCGGGTCGTACCAGGGGTCCGGCCGCAGCGCGCCGGTCAGCGCAAAAATCGTCACCAGCGCCGCGGCGAGAAACATGCTGAGCGTGCCGAGCCCGTAGCTCCAGCCACCCGACATTGGCCGTTGCTGCCGCGAGGCCGCCTCATGACCGGCAAAACCCACCATCGTGAGCGCCGCCAGCAGCGTCGCCCATGGCGACACCCAAGCGAACAGCTTCACCAGCACCCACCCCATCAGCGACAGCTGCAGCACCATGCGCGCCGCCGCCACCAACAGTTTCCGCTCCAGCCCCAATTGCCAACGCAACGACAGGGCCGCGTTGCACAACACCAGCACGCTGGCGAGCGCCAGGTCTCCCGCGCTCAATGCGATATAGCCGCTCATGCACCCGCCTCCTCGCGAAAGCCCTCGCCATCCCAGCGCAGCCGACGCCGCGCCACCCGCGTCACCTGGGCCGGGTCGTGGCTCACCCAAACCACCGCCAGACCGGCACGCAGGTTCTCGGCGATCAAGTCCTCGACCCGCGTCACCGAAGCCGCATCCAGCGCCGCGGTCGGCTCGTCCAGCAACAACACGCGCGGCCGGTTCATCAGTGCACGCACCAACGCCAATCGCAGCCGTTCACCGCTCGATGGCCTGGTCATCGGCCAATCGCCGGCATCCAGCGGCAAACCGAGACGAGCCGCCAGCTCGGCGGCTGCCGGCCAATCGCTGAAATGCTGACCCACGGTATCGGCCCACCAGCCGGGCTCGGCTGGGACATAGCCCACCAACCGGCGCCAAGCGGGCGCCGCCATGGCCGAGCGCAAGGCGCCGTCAAGGCAAACCTCGCCCTGGTTTGGATCCAGGTCGGCAATGGCACGCAACATCAGGGATTTACCACAACCGGAAGGGCCGGATACCGCCAGGCCCTCGCCGGCAGCCAAGGAAAACGACACCGGCTGCAGGCCAGTGCGCCGCACCGCGCGGACGTCCATCAACATAAGATTGTTTACGCGAAGGAGATAATAGATCAGTAGATTATACCCACCGCATCAGACAGGCGGCATCCCCTCAGGAAGCCAGACGGCGCCGCGCGCCGAGCCAAGTTTCAAACTCGCCGGCGGGCAACGGCCGCGCATAGAGGAACCCTTGAAACGTGTCGCACTGCCGCGCGCGCAGAAAATCCGCCTGCGCTTGCGTCTCCACGCCTTCGGCGACAGTCGACAGGCCGAGCGCGCGCGCCACCGCCACAATCGCCTCGACAATCGCCACGTCGTTGCAATCGCCCGGCACCCCGCGAACGAAGGCTTGGTCGATCTTGAGCCGGTCGACCGGAAACTGCTTCAAATAGCTGAGATTGGAATAGCCGGTGCCGAAATCGTCGATCGCCAGCCCCACGCCCAACGTCTTGAGCCGGTTGAGCTGATTGAGCGTGGCAATGGAGTTGCGCATCAGCGCGCTTTCGGTAATTTCGAACTCGATCAGTGACGGCGACAGCTGATTGGCGTCGAGCGCCTGCGTGATGACCTCGAACAAATGCGGATCCTGCAGCTGCAGCGGCGACAAGTTGATCGACAGCGCGCCCACGTCCAGATTCTGCCATTGCCGCCGCTGGCGGCATGCCTCGCGAATCACCCAGGCGCCGATCGGCACGATCAGCCCGGTCTCTTCGGCCACGGCAATGAATTCGCCCGGCCCAACCAGCCCCCTGTGCGGATGATTCAAGCGCAGCAGAGCCTCCACGCCGGTCAACGCCCCGGTCTTGGCCGCCACCTGCGGCTGAAAATGCAGCGCGAACCCATCGTGCTCCAGTGCCTGAACCAGATCCGCCGACAAGCTCAAACGGTCGCGCGCGCGCTCGTTCAACGCTTGCACGAAGAAGCGGAAATGATCGCCCCCGTTTTGCGCGGCCTCCATCCGGGCGCTATCGGCGTGCTTGAGCAAGGTATCGACGTCATCGCCATCGGTGGGAAACAGCGCGATACCGATACACGCCGTCTGGCGGATCGTGACACCGTTGAGCGTATACGGACGCGTGGCCGTCTTGAGCAACAGACTTGCCGCGCTCTCGGCTTGTTGCGCACCAGCCAAGGCCGGCAACAGCGCCACGAAGGCGCCGCCGGACAGGCGCGACAACATGCACTGCTCGCCGAGCGCCTCGCTGAAGCGCTCGGCCATGATCTTCAGCACTTGGTCGCCGGCCGCATGGCCGAGCGATTCGTTGACGTAATGAAACCGGTCCAGATTGATGCTCAGCAACGCCACCTGCTGGCCGTGGTCGCGCGCATAGGCGATCGCGGCGGCGGCATTTTCCTCCAGCGCCGCGCGGTTGGGCAGCCGCGTCAGCAGGTCGTAACGCTTCAGCCATTGCAGCTCCTCGCGCGCGCGGTGCTCGGACAAATCGCTGATCACCTCGAAATATTGGCTCACCTGGCCCGACTCGTCGTGGATGGCGTAAATCTTCACCCAGCAGGGGAACAACTCGCCATTCATGCGCCGATCCCACACCTCGCCCTGCCAGCAACCGTCCTTCAGCAGGGAGTCCCACATGTCGTGGTAGAACGCCGCGCCATGACGGCCGGAGCTGAGCAGGCGCGGCGACTGGCCGATCAAGGCGTCCATCGGATAGCCGAAGAGCGTGGTGATGGCACGATTGGCCATCAAAATCACATTATTGCGGTCACAGATCAGAATGCCGTCACGGCTCTCCTCGAATACCCGCGCAAGCAACATCATGCGCTCCATCGTCGACGCCTGGCGTTCCGCCTCGCGCAGATTCTTCAACGCAAACGATACCTCCTTGCCGACCTCCTGCATCAAGGCCACGACTTCTTCGTCGAAGAAATGTTTTTCGCTGGCATAGGCAGTCAGCGTGCCCTGAAAGCCGCCGCCGCCAATCGCCATCGAGATGCAGGAGAACAGGCCGTGCACATTGGCCACGCGCAAGCCCACCACCAAGGGGTTGCTCAGCGTGGAAAAGTCGTTTTCGATCACCGCCGTCTGCTGCTGCCAGGCACGCCCGGCGGGCGTATCGGCCTCGATCAGCTGGTTCCAGGTGTAGGTCGCGAGCTCATCCAAAAAGGCGGTGGCATGCCCCGCATAGGCCAGCGGCACCACCGGCGCCGACAACCCCATCTGCGGCGAGCCGACCCACACCAGCCGAAACACGCCGATCTTCAGCATCGCCTGGCACACCATGTCGAACAGCTCCGGCCGCGAACGGGCGTGGATGATTGCCTGATTGGTGCCGCTCAAGACGGCGTACATCGCCTGGCGCCGCCGCAGAGACTGTTCCAGTGTCTTGCGCTCGCTGATGTCGTGCACCATGGCCAACACCACATCCTCTGCGCCGACCCTTGCCGGCTCCAGCGCCACCTCGACCCAGAGCGGCTTACCCGACTGGTGCCGCGCCATCCAGTCGAAACGTTGCGATCCGTCGGTCGTCGCTTTCAGCAGCCGCACCCGGGCTTCGGCCACCGTATAGGGCAAGGTCCCGGACGAAAGCTGGCCGAAATCGCGCGCTGAGAACGCCTGACGCGCATAGCCGAACATATCGACGGCATGCTGGTTGGCGTCGAGAATCTGCCCGCTGACCGGATGGAGAATGAATACCGCCTCGCTGACGGCATTGTAGACATGACGGAAGCGCTGCTCGCGCAGATAGAGATCGGCCATGGAACGCTCGAACCAAGCGCGCGCGCGTCCATGCAGCCAGAACAGCAATAACAGGCCGGCGAGCGCCGCGGCCGCCAGGCCGAGCGACAAACGCCCACCCTGCCAAACCGACCACGCAAAAGCCGCGACGCACGCCCCCCACGCGCCGGCGGCAACGGCATATAGCACGGCAAGGCGTGACAAAGCAAACCTGGCAGGGTGGCTCATGGTATCCCGACGAGCGGGCCAGCGGCTCGCGTTAAGGAGAATACCTTACATATAATATATTGATTAATAATTTGAAGTGAAAATTGGAGTCAGACTCACACAGCTTGCTGCAAGGCAATATTTTCGAGCTTAGACACTATTTTTATGACCTACATTTGATTTATGTACAGTCGGCACGCCCGTCCGTCATGTTTCAATACCGGATTAACGAAGCCAGAGGTTGGGCCAGGATGTTGAACAAGCAGCAGATGATCACGGTGGACGGCAACGAGGCCTGCGCCTCGGTCGCCTACCGCAGCAACGAAATCGCCGTCATCTATCCGATTACCCCGTCGTCCACCATGGGCGAACTTGCCGATCAGTGGGCCGCCGAAGGCCGGCGCAATCTGTGGGGCGTCGTACCGGAAATCACCGAGATGCAGTCCGAGGGCGGCGCAGCCGGCGCCGTGCACGGGGCGATTCAAGCCGGCGCGCTGGGCACCACGTTCACCGCCTCGCAAGGCTTGTTGTTGATGATCCCGAACATGTACAAGATTGCCGGCGAATTGACGCCGTTCGTCATGCATGTTTCTGCGCGCACCATCGCCACCCATGCCTTGTCGATCTTCGGCGATCACTCCGACGTCATGGCTACGCGCCAGACCGGCTTCGCCATGCTGGCTTCGAGTTCGGTGCAGGAAGCGCAAGACATGGCCGCCATCGCCCAGGCGGCGACGCTGAAAAGCCGTGTGCCGTTCCTGCATTTCTTCGATGGTTTCCGCACCTCGCATGAAGTGGCCAAAATCGCGTACCTGGACGACGACGCGCTGGGCGCGATGATCGACGAGGCGCAGATTCACGCCGCGCGCGAGCGCGCGCTGAGTCCGGACCACCCGGTGGTACGCGGCACCGCGCAAAACCCGGACACCTTCTTCCAAGCGCAGGAAGCGCGCAATCCGTTTTACGATACCTGCGCCGCCACCGTGCAGCAGGAAATGGACCGCTTCGCCGCGCTGACCGGACGCCAATACAAGCTGTTCGACTATGTCGGCGCCGCCGACGCCGAACAGGTGATCGTCATCATGGGCTCCGGCGCCGAAACCGCCGACCTCACCTGCCAGGCGCTCAACCGCGCGGGCGGTAAGACCGGCGTGCTCAAAGTACGGCTCTACCGTCCGCTCTCGGCGCGCGATCTGGTCGCCGCGCTGCCGGCCACGGTCAAGTCGATCGCCGTGCTCGACCGCTGCAAGGAACCGGGCAGCCTGGGCGAACCGCTGTTTCTCGACGTGGTGGCCGCACTGGAAGAAGGCCGTGCCGCCGGCTGGCTCGCCGAGGACTTCCGGCCGCGCGTCATCGGTGGCCGCTATGGCCTGGCGTCAAAAGAATTCACCCCGGCCATGGTCAAGGCGGTCTACGACGCGCTGGGCACGCCCACGCCGAAGCGCCGCTTCACCGTCGGCATCAACGACGACGTCAGCGGACTGTCCCTCCCCGTCGACGAGCGGTTCCACCTGCGCGAACCCGGCGAGCAATGCGCGGTGTTCTTCGGCCTGGGCGCCGACGGCACGGTGGGCGCCAACAAAAACTCGATCAAGATCATCGCCGACAACACGCCGCTCTATGCCCAAGGCTACTTCGTCTACGATTCGAAGAAATCCGGCGCGGTGACGATTTCCCACCTGCGCTTCTGCCCGGCGCCGATCCAGTCGAGCTATCTGGTGCAGGAAGCCCAATTCCTCGCCTGCCACCACTTCGTCTTCCTCGATCGCTACGACGTGCTGCAGTACGCCGCGCCCGGCGCCACGTTATTGCTCAACGCGCCGCACCCGGCCGATCAGCTGTGGGATCATCTGCCGCGTTCGGTGCAGCAGCAGATTTTGGACAAGAACCTCCAGGTCTACACGATCGACGCCCGCGCCGTGGCGCAAGCCACCGGCATGGGCGCGCGCATCAACACCATCATGCAGACCTGCTTCTTCGCGCTGTCGGCCGTGCTGCCGCGCGAGGAGGCGATCGCCCAGATCAAGCGCGCCATCGAGAAGACATACAGCCGCAAGGGCCGCCCGGTGGTGGAAAAGAATTTCGCCGCCGTCGACCAGACGCTGGCCGGCTTGCAGCCGGTGGTCATCGGCGCACGCGCCGACGCCCAGCGCGATCTGCCGCCGATCGTACCGGCCGACGCGCCCAACTTCGTCCAGCGCGTGACCGCCATGATGCTGGCGGGCAAGGGGGACATGCTGCCGGTCAGCGCCTTCCCGGTGGACGGCACCTGGCCTGTCGGCACGGCCAAATACGAAAAACGCAATATCGCCGACGAAATTCCGGTATGGGAACCCTCGTTGTGCATTCAATGCAACAAGTGCGCAATGGTGTGCCCGCACGCGGCCATCCGCGTCAAGGGCGTCGCGAGCGACGCGCTCGATGGCGCGCCGGCCACGCTCAAATCGATGCCGTACAAGGGCGCGGAAGCCAAGGGCGGCGCCTATCTGCTGCAAGTGGCGCCGGAAGACTGCACCGGCTGCACGTTGTGCATGAAGGTTTGCCCGGGCAAGGACAAGGCCAATCCGGAACGCCTGGCGCTGGCCATGGCGCCGAAGGCGCCCATCGCGGCCGGCGAGCGCGATAATTTCGACTTCTTCCTCGGTCTGCCGGAGTTCGACCGCGCCGACATCAAACTGAGCCTGAAGACCACGCAGCTGATCCAGCCGCTGTTCGAATTCTCCGGCGCCTGCCTCGGCTGCGGTGAAACGCCGTACGTCAAACTGCTGACCCAGCTGTTCGGCGACCGCACGCTGATCGCCAACGCCACCGGCTGCTCGTCGATCTTCGGCGGCAATCTGCCGACCACGCCGTACACCACCGACCGCGCCGGCCGCGGCCCCGCCTGGTCCAACTCGCTGTTCGAGGACAACGCCGAGTTCGGTCTAGGCTTCCGCCTGGCGCTCGACCAGCACAAGACGCAATGCCACGAACTATTGCGCCAATTGGCGCCCGTTCTGCCGCCCGACTTGGCCGACATGCTGATCAACGCCGACCAAAGCAGCGACGCCGGCATCAAGGCACAACGCGAGCGCGTGGCCCTGCTGCGTCAGACGCTCGCCGGCAACGCGGAGCCCGCCGCCGCGCGCTTATTGGAACTGGCCGACTACTTGGTGGAAAAAGTGGTCTGGATCGTCGGCGGCGACGGCTGGGCCTACGATATCGGCTACGGCGGCCTCGACCACGTGCTGGCCTCCGGCCGCAACGTCAATATCCTGGTGATGGATACCGAGGTGTACTCCAACACCGGCGGCCAGCAGTCCAAGGCTACGCCGCTCGGCGCCGCGGCCAAGTTCGCCACCGCCGGCAAGGTGCGGCCGAAGAAGGATCTCGGCCAGATCGCCATGACTTACGGCAATGTCTACGTCGCCTCGGTCGCCTTCGGCGCCAAGGATGTGCAAACGGTACGCGCGCTGCAGGACGCGGTGAGCTATGACGGCGTGTCGCTGATCATCGCTTACGCGCATTGCATTGCCCATGGCTACGATATGGGCGATGGGCTGGACCGGCAAAAGGCCGCGGTACAAGCCGGCTACTGGCCGCTATACCGCTATGACCCGCGCAGGGCCGCTTCGGGAGAGAATCCGCTCAAACTGGACAGCGCCGCGCCGACGCTGCCGTTGTCGGATTTCATGGCGCAGGAAGGCCGCTTCCGCATCACCGAACGCACGCACCCCGACCACTACCAGGATTTGGTGCGTGAGGCCGACACGCAACTGCGTCAGCGTTTCGAGCATTTGCAACAGATGGCCGGCGGCGACGCGGACGGCGGCGACAACTAATCGTTCAACGCCTCTACATAACAACGCCCCAGACGGGTCACCGTCTGGGGCGTTGTCACGAACAAAAACATGTCCTCTTTTTTGCCCCAAAGTGACTACCGGACCAAAAACTGATTTTTCCACTCCTTGCACAGTTTTCTGAACGACCGACTTCCGTCAAAAGCTTGTTGTAAATCCATCGCTGCAGAGAGGGCCGGCTGATCCATTATTTCCTTATACGACTTCCCCGGCATATGTTCGCTCATCCATCCTTTTGCGTTTCGCGGCTCTTCCGCATCCATTTGAATGCCATCATAGATAAAGCCTCTTGCACCATTTAGAGAAGGCGCAGCAGCGATAAACCAGGCTTCATACTCTCGCTTGGCAATTACAACTGAAACATGGACATGAGGAATATAGGCACTGGCCCGGTTTTTTATCTGATCTGCAAGAACCACTGGGCAGTCATCATCTGCATCAAGCAGGATAAGCACCCAGTCGCCTTCTTCTACATTGCATTTGGCTGCCGCCAGCAACAAATGCTTTTTGAACTCATCTTCTTTGTTGATGAACCGATCTTTTCGTACTCGAATGGGTGTCGGGATATTGATATATTCGCCAGGAGCATACCATTCGGTCAGACGACGAAGAAGAATTGGCAACGCTTGAACTTCACCATCGCCCTCCACAACCGTTACCACCGCCGTCATTTCGCGCCTACTCCAAACAGATCTAGTTGACTACCTGCCTGTGCAGCTAGGACGTTCCTATTTGGGCTAAGTTGGTTCAACCTCAACAGCTCGCCTGGAGAAAAAATCTTCTCCCGAATCATGCTGCGGGAACCATCGTCTACCGGGGCAATATAAGTCTCGCCGCCTTCAGAGATAACGGACAAGAGCTCATCCCCCTGCAACTCCTGATCATCAAGCAGGTCTGGACTATGGCTAGTGACTATGACCTGAACCTGTTGTGATGCGCTTCTAAGTGCGACTCGGAGCGCCGCGCTAGCCGCAGGATGCAATGCAGTTTCCGGCTCTTCAATTCCGACCAATGATGGCGCGTACTCCAGAGTACCTTGGTATAGTGCAGCAAGAACCCCCAGTGCGCGCAATGTACCGTCCGACATATTCTGCGCGAGAAAGCGCCATGGGTGCTTAGCTCCCGCCATGTCTTGGCGGAATTCCAAGGTTTCCATTGGGCCAATTTGCTTGCGCTCAACGCCATGAACCATCGGGACGACTTGCTGCAGGTACTCTGTGATCAGCGACATAGTCTCGGGAGCAACCCGCTCAAGATGACCAATAACGCTTGAGATATTTTCACCCACAGGTTTTAGCAGCCGCCCCTCTTGTGGCTTTTGCAGATCACGCATTACTTTGGGATTGAGATTATAAAATCCCATGCAAGTGAGAGCGTCGAATACAGGGCGAAAAGAAGATAAACCCGACGCTGCGACTAAACCAAGCCGGTCCGCTGTGATAGCCGGAAAGGAGGTTTCGCTGGAAGCAGTAACAAGGCCTTTTTCTATTTTGAAATAGGGCCCGCGACCTACTCCCAGGATTGCACACTCCTCCTGGCGAACCTCGTAACCGCGACCAGCCAACGCCCCTATGTCGAACGCATAGTACCCTTGTTGACCATCTGCAAGACGAAACTCAAGTCTGATACCGAAATTCGTTGGATGGCCACTCGATCTTCTGCGTACCTCTGGAAGTCCACCCCGTTCGTTAAGCGCATTATCAAGTGAGCCGGCAAGCGCATCTTTGACGAGATGCATTGCATCCATGAAATTGCTTTTACCCGAACCATTGCTACCAACGAGATAGGTTAACGGGCCAAGCTTGACATCGCAGAAACCGATGCTTTTGTAATTTCGCAGAACGACCCGAGTGATGAATACTGCCTTGTTCATCCGACATTTCCTCGGCGTAGGGGTTGCTTGAAAAATAGAGCATATCGTAGCACGCCGAGGCATGAGGTAACATCGCCATCATTGGCCGACAGCGTGACGATCAACATCAATTTTCCAAAATTTTTCCCTATGATCCTGCGTAAGTCATGAAAGCAATGTGACCTTTTCCTATTTGCGCCGACTGCCGTCGTGCATCCAGCGCGCATGCTGCGGCGCTTTCTTAGTACGGTCCCACTCCTCCAGCATCGCCCACTTGACCTCGTCCAACTTGCGGTTCATCTCGGCGGTGGCGGTGTTGCAAGCCAACTCCACGCGGTGTCCGCTCGGGTCGAAAAAATAAATCGACTGAAACAGCGTATGGTCGATCGGCCCGATCACGTCGATGCCGTCGGCCATGAGTTTGGCTTTGGCGGTCAATAGATCGTCGATCGCGCCGACCTCCAAGGCCAAATGCTGCGTCCAGACGGGCGTATTCGGGTCGCGCCCCATCGGCGGCCGGGTCGGCAGTTCGAAAAACGCCAGCACGTTGCCGTTGCCCGCGTCGAGAAACACGTGCATGTACGGATCCGGCTCGCCGGTCGACGGCACCTGATCCTCGGCGATGGCCAGGATGAAGCGCATGTTCAAATACTTGCCATACCACTCGACCGTTTCCTTGGCATTGCGGCAACGGTACGCCACATGATGAATCTTGCGGATTTGCATAACGAGCACTCCAGGAGATTCCTCTATTGAAGACCAAGAATATTTATTGTACAAACCGCATTAAATAATGGATTTATAAGGTTTACCGATGAATATCTCGTTGCGTCAGCTGCGCGCCTTCGTCGCCGTGGCAAAAAGCGGCAGCTTCACCTTGGCGGCGGACAGCCTGTTCGTGACGCAATCGGCATTGAGCGGACTGATCAAGGAATTGGAAAGCGCGCTGGGTTTGAAGCTGTTCGACCGCACCACCCGGCGCATTCAGCTGTCGGACGTCGGCCATAGCCTCTACCCCCGTGTGGAAAACATTTTGCACGAACTCGACGGCGTGCTGGAGGAAGCCAGCAGTCTGCGCGCGCTCAAGACCGGCTCGGTCAGCGTCGCCGCGCCGCAGTTGATGGCGGCGACCTTTCTGCCGGAGGTCATGGCCGCGTACGGCGCGCGCCATCCGGGCGTGCGCGTGCGGCTGATGGACTGCGTGGTGGAGAACATCATGGCGCCGGTCTTTTCCGGCGAAGTGGATTTCGCCATCGGCCCGGAACGCAAACTGAACTCGGACATTCAAGCCGAGCCGCTGTTCGCGCTGCCCTTCATGGCGGTTTGCCCCGCCGGCCACCCGCTGGCGGCGCAAGACGAGGTCCGCTGGGCCGACTTGTTGGCCCAGCCGTTCATTTCGTTACGCGGCGAATTCACCCAGCGCCTGTCGGGCGATTTACTCCCGGTGTTTCGCGACCGGGCGCTGGAGCCCGGCATCGAAGTCACCTTCATGCCGACCGCGCTGTCGATGGTCAGCGCCGGTCTCGGCGTCACCGCCTGCATGCCTTACGCCGCGGCGATGGTGCGCCACTACGGCCTCGCCATGCGGCCGCTGACCGCGCCGCGCGTCACCCGGCGCTTTTTCATCTACACGCGCAAAGCGCGCGCGCTGTCACCGGCCGCGCGGCAGTTCCGCGATAGCCTCATCGCGTTTCTGGCGGAGCGCGACGACACGCTCTCGCCGCGCGCTCACTCGCCGGTGCCGCCGACGGTCAACCCGCCGTCGATGCGCAGCGTCGGCTGACCGACGCCGACCGGCACGCTCTGCCCTTCCTTGCCGCAGACGCCGACGCCTTGGTCGAGCGCCAGATCGTTGCCGATCATCGAAACATAATTCAGCACGTCCGGACCGTTGCCGATCAGCGTCGCGCCTTTGACCGGATAGGTCAGCTTGCCGTTTTCGATACGCCAAGCCTCGGAGGCGGAGAACACGAACTTGCCGCTGGTGATATCGACCTGGCCGCCGCCGAAATTGACTGCATACAGGCCGTCCTTCACCGAGGCGATGATTTCTCTCGGATCGTGCTGCCCCGCCAGCATATAGGTGTTGGTCATGCGCGGCATCGGGATGCTGGCGTACGACTCGCGCCGGCCGTTGCCGGTCGGCGCCGTCTTCATCAGGCGCGCGTTCATCGCGTCTTGCATGTAGCCGCGCAGGATGCCGTCCTCGATCAACGTGGTGCACTGGGTGGGATTGCCCTCATCGTCGATGGCCAGCGATCCGCGGCGCCCCGCCAGCGTGCCGTCGTCCACCACGGTGACGCCCCTGGCGGCCACGCGCTCGCCCAAACGGCCGCTGAACGCCGAGGTGCCCTTGCGGTTGAAATCCCCTTCCAAACCATGGCCGATCGCTTCATGCAGCAGCACGCCCGGCCAGCCTGGGCCGAGCACCACGGTCATCTGTCCGGCGGGCGCCGGCCGGGAGTCGAGATTGGTCAACGCCTGATCGACCGCTTGCCGCACGAACCGCTCGACCACCTCGTCGGTGAAATTCGACAGATCGTAGCGCCCGCCGCCGCCACTGGAGCCTTGTTCGCGACGGCCATTCTGCTCGGCGATGACATAGACCGACAGCCGCACCAACGGCCGGATATCGGCGGCGCGCACGCCGTCGTGACGCGCCAGGTAAACCACGTCGTATTCGGCGGCGAGGCCGGCCATCACTTGAATGATGCGCGGGTCCATCGCGCGGGCCAGTTTTTCCACCCGCTCCAGCAACGCCACCTTGGCGGCGGCCTCAAGGCTCGCGCAAGGGTCGATGGCCGGATACAGATCGCGCTTGGCGCGCCGCTCCGGCACCGTCACCGGCAGATGGCCCTCGTGGCTGCCGATGGCGCGCACCGCGTCGACCGCCCGCGCCAGCGCCGCGCCGCTGATATCGTCCGAATAGGCGAAGGCGGTCTTGTCGCCGCTGACGGCGCGGATGCCGACCCCTTGCTCGATGTTGAAGCTGCCGGACTTGACGATGCCTTCCTCCAGGCTCCAACCCTCGTTGCGGATATATTCGAAGTACAGGTCGGCATAGTCGATGTCGCGCCGGGCGATGCGGGCGAAGGCGGCTTCGAGGATGTCCTCGTCCAGGCCACTGGGTTTCAACAATAGCTGCTCGGCGGCGGCAAAGGCTTCTTGCATGACGGGCTCTTTCATTTCAGTACCCGGTGCGCCAAAGCGGGCAGGCGCGACCGGACGGATTGGATCAGGTTGGCGTCGATCTCGGCCAGCACCACGCCCTCACCTTCGGCTTGTTCGGCGAGAATGCGGCCCCAGGGGTCGATGATCATCGAATGGCCATGCGTGGCACGGCCGTTCTGGTGCCGCCCCCCTTGTGCCGAAGCGATGACGTAACATTGATTTTCAATAGCGCGGGCGCGCAACAGCACCTCCCAGTGCGCTTCGCCGGTGGTGGCGGTGAAAGCGGCCGGCAGCACCAGCACATTGAACGGCGCGAGCGCTCGGAAGAGTTCGGGAAAGCGCAGATCGTAGCAAATGCCCAACGCCAAGTCGCCCAGTTCGGTGTGGGCGCACACGGCTTCGCCGCCCGGCGTGATGGTATTGGACTCGCAATACGTCTCGCCCAGGCCGGAAAAACCGAACAGATGGATCTTGTCGTAACGCGCCGCCGGCACGCCGGTGGGATCGAACAGCCAGGTCGTGTTATAGACCTTGCCTGGCTCGGGCGACGCAAGCGGCACGGTGCCGCCGACGAGCCAAATGCCGTGGCAACGCGCCATATCCGCCAGCGCCTGTTGTAGCTCGCCCTGTCCCGGCATTTCGGCCAGCGCCACCTTATCATCCTCGCGCTCGCCCATCAGGCAGAAATACTCCGGCAGCGCCACCAGGCTCGCGCCACGCCGGGCCGCCTCGGCGACCAGCGCTTGCGCATCGCGCAGATTGCGGCGCCAATCGGTGCCGGACACCATCTGCACCGCAGCGGCAAGGTATTTGGTTTTCATGGCCGTTTCCATGGAATGTTGACCGGCGAAACCGGCTTGAGGCGGGTCACCACCGGCTCGGTGATCTTGCCGCTCACGCTGTAGTCCACCGAAAAAATCTTGCTCACCGGATCGCGCAGCACTTTTTGCGCCGCGAGCGCCGCCACGCCGACAACCGGGTTGATCAGCGCCGCGCCGGTGGCGAGCGCGACGCCTTCTGACAGATGCGGCTCGACATGCACCATCAGTTGCTGCGTTTCCGTGACCAGATTGACTTCGCCTTTGATGCCGACATCGGCGCCCGGCCCGCGCATGACCAAGTTATCAGATTTAAATATACCGTGATTGACCGTCGCGTCACCCCGCAATACGTCAAAGGCAAACCCATCGCTGAACACGTCGGTAAAGTCGAGATGGATGCGCCGCGGCAGCGACTGCAGGCTCAACACGCCCAACAGCCGCGCCACGCCTGGATCGACCTTGGCAAAACGGCCATCGGCCAGGTCCGTCGACACCTGTCCACTGATCTGAGCAGCGTCGAAGTCCGCCAGACCGCCAGGCCAGGACAACGCGCCACTGAGCGTGCCGTGCCCTTTGTCGAACGAGTCCTTGAGACCGGCACGCGTCAGCAGCTTGCCCAAATCCGCCGCCTGCACCTTGAAGCGCGTCTCGACCGACCCGGCGTCCAATACCCGCACCGAACCGGTGAAACTGCCCTCTGGCAAAGTCAGGCTGACATTATCCAACAGCCAGTCGCGCGCCGCGTAACGGGCGTTGAGCGCGAGACTGCCAATCGGGGTGCCGTGATACACCAGCTTGCCGACACGGATGTCCATAGCCGGCAGCGTCGAGGGCAAGCCGCCCGACAAGCCGCTCACGCCGCCACGCGGCAACTGGCTCAACGACAACAGGGGCAAGCGGGCATGGATGCTGCCGTTATTGCTCGGGTCGTAATCGATCGCGCCCTGCACCTCGGCGGCATCGATCATGGCGTGCCAAACGCGGTCATTGGGCTCGTGCCCCAACCATAAGCTCGCGCGATGCAACGTGTACGGTCCCCAACTGAGCAACGGGGTGCCCAATTCGACATGCAACAGCGGCAGCGAGGACATATCGCCGGCGCCGCTCGACGCGGCCATCACCCAGTCGCTCCAGGCGCGCGCGTCGATTTCCGGCAACGCCGCCTTGATGCGCACCCCGGGACCTGGCTGATCGCTCAAGGTTCGGCCGATCGCCACCTCGGTTCCCAGCACCGTGCCGTTAGCCGCGAAACGCGACCGCCCGGCGATCTGGCTGCCGGCGGAAAAATCGAGACGCATGCCGTCGCCGCCCCGTTCGGGCATCAGCGTCAAATTGAAAGGCAGCACCGCGGGCGCCGGCTTGGCCAGTGGCGCGGGCGCATCCAGCCCGGTGCCCGCCAGGTCGGATGCGACCTGCAAAAACTCCAAGCCGTTATGCAGGGTAAAACGCGCTTGATAGTGAGATTGCCCGCTGAAGTGCGGCGCCAGGAAGTCGACATAGCGCGCCACCACCTGGCGGCTGTCGGCCTGGCCGTCGACGCTGAAGCGCATGCGCGCGTTGGCGTCGCTGGCCGCCTTAAGAACGAAGGGCCCGCCAAAAGCCTTGAAAGCGATGCCGGAGGTGGCGACACCGTGTTCAGTGAAAGCCAGCGTGCCGTTGGCCGCCTGCAACGGCGGCAACGGCAGCGAGGTCATCGTCAGCTGATTGTCCATCAGATGCAACTGCCCGTTGACCTTGGCGGATTCCCGCCCCGCCAGCGGAATCGACAACGACAATCGCAAGGCCGCTTGTCCCGTGGCGCGGGTCTTGCCGAGAAATCCCGACAACCAGCCGTCCACCGGGCTCTTGACGGTATAGCGCAGCATTTGGGCCAACTCGCCCGCGCTTTGCCCCTGAATCTCCAGCCACGGCACGCCGGCGCCCAAATCGGGAATGCTGACCAGCACCTGAGTCAAGCGGTTGCCCAGCGTTTCCACCTGGGCCGAGCGGATGTCCATGCGTTCGTTGTGGAACGAAAGGCTCGCATCGAAGCCGGTCAGCGCCGGCCAGGCCTTGTCGAACAGCAAGGAGGCATTGCGCACCGTGCCCGTCACCAGGAATTCGCCCCCTTGCCCGCCCTTGAACGGGAAGCGGTCCAGGTCGCCGCGCAAGCGCAGCGCCGCGTTTTCAAGCACGCCCCCCTTGAGCGCGCCCTCAAGCCAGTGCAGCGTGCCGGCGCCGGCCTGATAGGGCAGATAGTCCGCCACGCGCGCGGCCGCGACCCGATCGATGCCGCCGCTCAAATCGATATTCCCGGCACCGCTGCCGGCACGGCGGTAATGTCCGCTGAATTGGCCGTGCAGATCGTCGTTGGCCAGCTGCAATTTATTGAGGTCGACCTCGACGCCCACCCCGCTCGTGCGCCAGCCGATATCGGCCAATAGCGCGGTAAAGCGCAGCGGTTTGGGGAACACGTGAGGCATCGTCACGCTATCGGCCGCCGAGAGCTGCAAGCGGCCGCCGTCCTGGTCGAACTTGACCGAGCCGCTGACGCCATCGACGCCAGGCACCTCGCCAAACGGCTGCCAAGCCAGCCGCGAGAAATCGGCGTCGAAGCGGTAACGGCTGGGCGCCTCCATCCGCCCCTCCCAGCCGACCGCCAGCCGCTGCAACTGCCCCGACGGCGCGAAATGGGCAAACAACGGGCTGCTATCCATGCCGAAAGCGTGCAGAAACGGCGTCAGGTGCGCCAGATTGACGTTATCGACGCGCATCTCTCCGCCGCCGACATTGCCGATGTTCCAATAACCGTCGATGTTCGAGTCCTCAAACACCGGTCCGCTCGCACTCAAAAGCGACAAATGGGTCGCGCTGAGCTGATAGCGGTCGCCATTGCGTATCAGCGACAGATGCCCCGCCAGCACCGGCACGGTCAACTCGGACGCGCCGGGCACCTTGTAGGCGGCGTTCTTGACCTGGACGTCGGCTTCCAGCCGGTTGACATGACCGCCACTGAACGACAGATCGACCGTGCCATCGCCTTCGCCGCTGCTCAACAGGCCGAAAGACTGCAGATAGCGGCTCCACGGCGTCACGCGGGCCCCGTGCAGGCTGGCGCTCAGGCTGCCGCGCCATTGTTGCCACTGGTCAAGCTGGTCGCCATGCCAGCTGCCGGAAAGCTCGACGCTGTCGCCGACGGCGGCTGGCGGCTTGCCGGAAAGCCGCAAGTCGTGGCCGAACAGGCCATTGCTCAGTTCGAGCTGGCCCTCCGTCAGCGTGATCTTTGGCAACCCCAGATATTCGTCCTGCCAGGCGATGCGCGCGCCGGTGACAACGATACTGTTCTGCCGCAGCAGCCAATCGCCCGGATGGGTCTTGCCCGCAGCGCGATTGCCCGTGCCGGACAGCGGAAAGCCATTGAAATAGAAGCGTCCGTCAGACCCGCGGTGAATGTCGAGCGACGGCGAGGTCAGCTCGATCAGCGCCAGGCGCGGTTCGAAGGCAATCAAACTTTGCCACGACGGCACCAGCACGACCCGATCCAGCGTCAGCGGCGCCCCGCGCGGATCGGAGATCGACAGCGCGGAGAGTTCGAAGCGCGGCGCCAAACCATCCCAGCTGCCCGCCAGCCGGCCGATGCGCACCTGACGGCCCACCGCCTGCCCCGCCTGCTGTTCGAGCGCGACGCGGTAGCGGTCCAGATTGGGCAGCACTTGGAAGGTAAACAACAGGAAACCCGCCGCGACGGCAAACGCCGCCACGCCGACAATCCAAACCAGCAGCCGCAGCAGTGCCTTGAGGGTGCGGACAACCGGAAGATGACGCAACCAGCCGATAAGCTTTTTCAACGGAGACAAACCAGTACAATGGAGGGAGACATGTCAGCACATTCTCTCGGGATCCCGAAACGCGGAGACATTATGCCATCAAACGCCGGCAGTGCCAGCGCCATTGACAAAGCAACTGGCTTTTCTCGCTATTTGTCGCGACTCTTGCAGGCTCATCCGGAGGAAGGCGCGCGGCTGCAGCGGGATCTCGCCCTGCCGTTCGACCGCGCGCAAATGCAGGCTTTCGCCGACTGGCCGGCGCTCGATACGCCGGAGACGCTGGCGCCGGCGCTACGCGCCTTGCGCCGCGCCGTCATGGCAAGACTGATCGGACGCGACGTCGGCGGCTTGGCCACGCTCGACGAAGTGGTCAGCACCATCTCGCTGCTCGCCGAATTCGCGATCCATACGGCGCTGCCGGTGGCGTGCCATGCGCTGGCGCATCACGGAACGCCGATCGGCGAGGACAGCGGCGAGCCGCAGACGCTGATCGTGATCGGCATGGGCAAGCTCGGCGGCGGCGAACTCAACGCCTCCAGCGACATCGACCTCATTTTCATTTACCCGGAAAACGGCCAAACCGACGGCGCGAAACGCATCGGCAACCACGAGTATTTCTGCCTGGTGGGCAAAAAACTGATTGCGCTGCTCAACGACGTCACCGCCGACGGCCAGGTATTCCGGGTCGATATGCGTCTGCGGCCCTATGGCGACTCGGGGCCGCTGGCCATGAGCTTCAGCGCGCTGGAAAACTATTTGCTGACGCAAGGGCGCGAATGGGAGCGCTATGCGTGGATCAAGGCGCGCGCGTTGACCGGCGACGCCGCCGGCCTATCGGAGCTCGTCCGCCCGTTCGTCTACCGCAAATACCTCGATTACAACGCCTATGGCGCCATGCGCGAGCTGTCGAGCCAGATTCGGCGCGAAGTGGCCCGGCGCGATCTGGCCGACAACATCAAGCTGGGGCCGGGCGGCATCCGCGAAATCGAGTTCATCGCCCAAGTGTTCCAACTGATCCGTGGCGGCCGCGAAAAAAGCCTGCAGCTATTCGGCACGCGGGAAACGCTCGCGCGGCTGGCCGAATTGCGCTTGCTCGAACCCTCGGCGGTCGCCGAACTCGCCGACGCCTACACGTTCTTGCGCAATTTGGAACACCGGCTGCAATACGTCGACGACCAGCAGACCCAAACGCTGCCGGCCGACGCCGAGGCACTGGAGCGCATCGCCGCCAGCATGGACTTCGCCAGCACCGATGCCTTTCTGTCGGCCCTCACCCGCCATCGGCGCCACGTCACGCGCCATTTCGAACAAGTCTTCTTCCTGCCGACCGAGAGCGCGCCCGATCATCCGCTGACCGCGCTGTGGCGCGACATCGGCGAGAACGACATCCGCCCCGCCCTGGCCGAGCACGGCTACCAGCATCCCGACGACGTGGCCCGACTGTTGCATGGGCTGTCGACCAGCCAGCGCTATCAGCAGATGGCGCTGGCCAACCGCAAACGGTTCGACGCGCTGATCCCGCCGCTCATCGAGGTCTGCGGCCATTTTCCCAATCCGGACGCCACACTGTCGCGCGTGCTGACCCTGCTTGAGGCCATCAGCCGGCGCGCGCCTTACCTGGCGCTCTTGACCGAATACCCGCAGACCCTGCAGCGATTGGCATCGCTCTCGTCGGCCAGCGCCTGGGTCTCGACCTATTTGACCCGCCACCCGATTCTGCTCGACGAGCTGTTGGACGCCCGGGTGCTCTACGGCCCGCCCGATTGGCCGGCCATCGCCGCGCAACTGGAGCAACAGCTGGCCGATTGCGAGGGCGATGTCGAGGCCAAGATGGACACCCTGCGCCATGTCCAGCATGCGCAGGCCTTTCGCCTGGTGGCACAGGATCTGGCCGGCATGTGGACGGTCGAGGCGCTATCGGACGAGCTGTCGCGCCTCGCCGATCTGATTCTCGACGCCACCTTGCGCCATGCCTGGCGCGATATCGCCAGCCGGCACCGCGAGACGCCCGCCTTCGCCGTGATCGGCTACGGCAAGCTGGGCGGCAAGGAACTGGGATATGCCTCCGACCTGGACGTCATCTTCCTCTTCGACGACCCGCATCCGGACGCGCCGGAGCGCTATGCGCGCCTGGCGCGCAAGATGGTGACGTGGCTGACCAGCACCACCGCGGCCGGCGGCCTGTACGACATCGACCTGCGCCTGCGGCCCAACGGATCGAGCGGTTTGTTGGTCAGCACCATGCAGGCTTTCGAACAGTACCAGGAGAAACAGGCCTGGGTCTGGGAGCACCAAGCGCTGACCCGCGCGCGCTTCGTGGCCGGCGACCGGCACATCCACCAGCGCTTCGACCGCGCCCGCCGCGCGATTCTCGCGGAGCCTCGCGATCCGGCGGCATTGGTCGACGAGGTGCGCGCCATGCGCAAGCGCATGCTGGAAACCCACCCGGCCGACCCGGCCGACGTCAAGCACGCGCGCGGCGGCCTGGTGGACATCGAATTCATCATCCAGTACCTGATCCTGGCGCACGCCGGCACGCTGCCCGCCTTGACCGCCAATACCGGCACCATCGCGCTGTTGGCGGTGGCGGCCGAGGCGGAGCTGATTCCCGCCGACCTGGCCGAAGCCGCGCGCCAGACGTATCGCTACTGCCGGCGGCTGCAGCATGCGGCCCGGCTCAACGAGGCGCGGCGCTGCGAAGTGACGGCCGAACTGGAAGAACACTACCGCCAAGCCCAGGCGCTATGGCACTATTTATTCGGAACGAACTGATTTATGTATTGCCACTAACGCGGCGTTATAATTGCCGCTACACAAAATATACAAACGGAGAAACTAATCATGTCGATGGCAGACCGAGACGGATTCATTTGGTACAACGGCGAACTGGTCGAGTGGCGCTCGGCCACCACTCACGTCCTGACACACACGCTGCACTACGGCATGGGCGTGTTCGAGGGCGTGCGCGCTTACGAAACCGCCCGCGGCCCGGCCATCTTCCGCCTGCAGGACCACACCGACCGCCTGTTCCGCTCGGCGCACATTCTCGGCATTCAACTGCCGTTCAGCAAAGAAGACATCAACCGCGCCCACCACGAGGTGGTGACAGCCAACAAACTGTCGTCCTGTTACTTCCGCCCGATGGCCTTCTACGGTTCCGGCAAGCTTGGCGTGGCGCCGCCGGCCAACGACGTTCAAGTCATCGTGGCCGCTTGGCCGTGGGGCGCCTACCTTGGCGCCGACGGACTGGAGAAAGGCATCCGCGTCAAGACCTCGTCCTTCACCCGGCATCACGTCAACATCACCATGTGCAAGGCGAAGGCCAACGGCAACTACATGAACTCCATCCTGGCCAACACCGAGGCCACGCGCGACGGTTATGACGAGGCGCTGCTGCTCGACGTCGAGGGCTATGTGGCGGAAGGCTCGGGCGAAAACGTCTTCATCGTGCGCCGCGGCAAGCTGTATACTCCCGACCTGACCTCGGCGCTGGAGGGCATCACGCGCGATACCGTGATCCAGCTCGCCGCCGAAATGGGGCTCGATATCGTCGAGAAGCGCCTGACGCGCGACGAAGTGTACAGTGCCGACGAGGCGTTCTTCACCGGCACCGCGGCCGAAGTCACGCCGATTCGCGAATTGGATGGCCGCCAGATCGGCAGCGGCACCCGCGGACCGGTCACCGCCGAGATCCAGCGCCGTTTCTTTGACTGCGTCAAAGGCCTCGACGCCAGCCACGACGCTTGGCTGACCTACGTGAAATAAGCAAGGAACCGCGAATCATGCCCGAATTGAAACCCAACACCGAGCGCCAGATCGAGATTACCGCGGCGGACCTGCCGTTGGCTTGCCCGATGCCGGACATGCTGAAGTGGAACGCCCACCCTCGTGTCTATCTGTCGCTGGACGAGCACGGCGAGGCGCGATGTCCCTACTGTTCCACCCGCTACCATCTGCAAGGTGGCAAGCCGGACGGGCACCATTGAGCCGCCAGTGCTTTGTTGAAGGGTGCCTGGCACCCTTTTTTAATTGAATCCGAACCGCATGAAAAAAATCCTGGTCATTGCCCCCTCCTGGGTCGGCGACAGCGTGATGGCCCAGCCGCTATACCGGCGGCTGCATGAGCTCCACGGCGAGCTCGAACTGCATGTCTTCGCGCCGCAATGGACGCTGCCGCTTTTGGCGCGCATGCCCGAAGTGGCACAGGCGCATCTCAACCCGTTCGGCCATGGCGCCTTGAGCCTGGTGGCGCGCTGGAAGACCGCCCGCCAGCTGGCCAAATACCGCTTCGATCAAGCGATCGTGCTGCCCAACTCGCTCAAGTCGGCGCTGATCCCGCTCTTCGCCGGCATTCCCAGCCGCACCGGCTTCATCGGCGAATCGCGTTACGGTCTGCTCAACGATTGGCGCGAATTGGACGAAAACCGCCTGCCGATGATGGTGGAACGGTTCTGTGCGCTGGGCACCCACCGCGGCCAAGCGCTCAAGCGCCCTATTCCCTACCCGCGGCTGACCGTCGAAGCGGCGCGCCAAGACGCGACGCTGGCCTCCCTATCGCTCACGGCCGACAAGCCGATCGCCGCCTTCTGCCCGGGCGCGGAATATGGCCCGGCCAAGCGCTGGCCGGCGCGCCACTTCGCCACGCTGGCCAGCCGCTTCGCCGAAGCCGGGTTCCAAGTTTGGCTATTCGGCTCGGCCAAGGACGCCGAGATCGGCGCCGAGATCGACCGGCTGTCAAACGGCGTGGCCGTCAATCTCTGCGGCCGTACCGGCCTGGACCAGGCGATCGATCTGATTGGCCTGGCGGATATCGTCGTGTGCAACGACTCCGGCCTCATGCACGTGGCCGCCGCGCTCGACAAACCGTTGGTGGCGCTCTATGGCTCGTCGAGCCCGGACTTCACCCCGCCGTTGTCCGACCGCGCCGAAATCGTCACCTTGGGCCTGGAATGCAGCCCCTGCTTCGAACGCGTCTGCCCGTTCGGCCATACCGACTGCCTGGAGAAGCTGGCGCCCGAACTGGCGTGGCAGGCCGTCGCCAAACTATTGCCCAGACTGCAGCCCTCCCTCGACACAGAACATGAATAACCTCGCACACGACCATAACAGCCGCCGCATGGAACTGGTGCTGGCCGCCGCCAGCCTGTTCCGCGATCAAGGCTACGAACGCACAACCGTGCGCGACTTGGGCCACGCGGTCGGCCTGCAATCCGGCAGCCTGTTCTATCACTTCCGCAGCAAGGAAGAGATTCTGGTGGCGGTGATGGCGCTGGGCATCACCCGCACCACCGAGCAGCTCGAGTCGGCGCTTGCCCGCGCAGACACGCTCAACGCCAAGCTCGCGGCCTTGTTTCATGTGCATTTGCATTCGCTGTTGGGTGAAAACCAGGCGGCGCTCGAAGTCATGCTGTACGAGTGGCGCAGCGTGAGCGAAGCGGCCCGCCCGGGACTCATCGTGCTGCGCGACCGCTATGAGGCTTTGTGGCAAGGCGTGCTGGACGAGGCCGCCGCCGCGGGTCTGGTCAGAAGCGACACGCGGCTGTTGCGCCGCACCTTGCTTGGCAGCCTGCACTGGACCGTGCAGTGGTTCCACCCGGACGGCGACATGAGCGTCGACGAGCTGGCCGAGCGGATGCTGGCGCTGGTCCTACGCGAGGAAAATACGGCAACACGCTGATTTTTCTTGTTTTATGGGTTAAGCTAGAAAAAGGTTCCTTGACGGAGTCAGGTTATGCCGCAACCCATTGCCAGCCTTCCCGCCAGTGTCGCCACTGGCATCCAGGCGCAGCAGGCGGCCCAACAAGCACAGGCGGCCGACAACAGCCGCAAGCAGCAAACCACGCAGACCGCCGCCACCCAGCAGGTGGAAGCGCCCGCGCCCAAAGCCGTGGTCCAGACGCAGCAGAATCAGCAAACCGCGCGCGTCGAGGCCGAGCTGCGGCAACAGCTGACCACCGCGCAAGCCAACGTGGCGACGCAAAGCCGTGGACAACCGACGCCGACGCCGCCGCAAACCCTGCAGGCGGAAAACAATCAAACCCAGCAAGCCGAGGCAACGCGCGCCGACGCCAAGCGCCAGGCCGCCGCGGCGCAAAATCAACGGCAAGCCCAGGCCGAGCAGGACCAGAAAACGCAACAAACCGAACAGCAGACGCGGCAGGCGGCCGCCCAGGCGGAAAAATCCCGCGCGCCCAATCCCGAAACCATCGCGCAACACTATCAAGCGACGCAAATCGTGTTGCAGCCAGCCAGCACCAACACCCATCAGGTCAACACGCAAGCGTAGGTCTCCATGTTCAGAGGGTCCCTAACGTCGCCGGACCCATTCGGCGAAGGTCTCGTCTTCAAGACGGTACTCACCCAAGGCGAGCCGCGTCACCACATTCGCCGCCTGAAGACGCCTCAGGGCATGGCTGACCGTGTTTTTGGTCACCGCCTGACGAAGCAATGACGATAACTTGGCCTGCGCGGGCGCTGCATACAAATCCGACTCGCCATGCACCAGCAACGACAAGACAGCTTGATCGGCGGGAAGCAAATTGTTCCATTGCTTCAAAAAATGCCCATCGGAAAACACTGAAGCCTTAGTATGCGCCAGCGCCGCTGCTTCACCCTCCATTTGGTAGAGCATATAGCGCTCGATAAAGCGTTTGAAAAACTCTGGCGTGCGGTGCAGTTCGTCAAAAGCGCGATGTGCATAGTCCAGACTCAAAGGCATCCTTGCCATGCTGTTGGCAAGCTCGGTGGTAAACGAGACAAACTCCGCACCCAATAGCGGAAACGGCTCCAAGGCCGCCCAGTTATAGAATGGCTCTAGCGGACGGGCAAACATATCCCGTAATGTCGTCTCCGAACTCCCGGCAAAAATCACCTTGATCCGATCTTTCCGGATATCGAGTGCCGAACGCAGGGCATGGGAAAAATCACTATGTTCCGCGCTAGCAAGAACCTGTGCTTCGTCTATCGCCAACAATAAGGGCTGCTTCTGCCGATCCAATTGCGCGAGCACATCTTGCAGGGCCAGCACCCCCTCTACCGCCGCCGAGGTCAGCTCCGCCTCAAACCCGCCTTCGACACCACCGGGGATGCTTGCACTGGCTCTGACCCGCTTGACCGGCGCACGAAATTTGGCGAGCAACGCCTGCACACCCTGAGGCTTGAGCGCCATGGCCAGCGCCGAGACGAGCGCGCTATCGGGTGCGGCACGGTTATCCCATAGATTGGTATAGGCAACGAGATAGCCCTGTTTGGCGGCAGCCGGCAACAAGTCCCGGCACAGGAACTCCGTCTTGCCCATCCGGCGGCGGGCAAACAATCCGCGCGCGGACGTGAGCTTTAAATCGAACATAGCGAGATAAGCTTCGGCCAGCGCCGGGCGCGGGAAATGCCAGGGATCGGCAAGGACAGTTTCCATTTTTCTCATTATTTTTGAGAAGTATCAAAATTGATGATACTAAATGATACTGGAAGGGATGGGGCATACACAACGTCAAAATTGAAGCTCGCCGAACGAACAGATGAGAAGTATCAAAATCGATGATACTTGATGATACCAACCGGGGAGCGGACGCTCCCCGCCTCGGTTAGCGCCTTATTCGGCAGTTAAAATCACGCACCCCGCCACCCGTCTCGTGCGCACCACTTCCGGGAAATACAGCCAAGATCGCTCCGAATCGACGCGCAGCGACGCCCACGGCAGACGGCTGTCGACGATCAGCCGGCAGATGCCGGGGTCGGCTTGGCCCGCGCGCGGCGCGCACAGTTCCGAGATCAGAGCGAACAGCGGCAGTTGCCGGAGGTCGCGGTTTGAAGCGGCGGTGGGGATTGCAGTACGATGCGAGATAGCCATTCAACTTCTCCGAGTAAAAGGGATAAGGAGTTGCGTGGTCAGCGGTCCGGGGGTGTTCCTAGGCACCCTCGGGCCGCGCCTGTTTGCGGCTGATGCCGCAAACCAAAAGCCTAGGGAGCAAGCGGAAAAAAGACAAGCCAGCACGGCTGTCAGTAAAATCTGAAACTGAGCTGACCTGCTCCCTTGAGACGGTCAACGCACTGGTCTACTATGCGGGCAAATCATCGCCATCGGGTGGACATCATGCCTTTGCATCGGTTTGGCTGGCTGCAGAAAACCGTCCGTCATTCGATCGACCTTCAACACGAGCAGGACATCCTGCTGCGCCGCGCCGCGGACCTTGCCGGCCAATCCACCGCGCAATTCATCATCGACAGCGTCTGCAAAGCGGCCGAACGGACCGTGCTCGATCAGCGCCACTTCGTCGTCTCCGGCAGCGAACGGCAGAAAATCATCGCGCTGCGCCAGCGCGTCGCGACGCCCTCCCCGGCCCTATGCCGTTTGTTGACCCAAAAAGCGCCATGGGAAGGCGAATCGGCGCTGCATGCGCCAGAACCGCTGGCGCCGGCGCATTCGATCGTGCAATTCGACTGCGGACGTCCGGCGCTCAACGACTGGCTCGCGCACCGCGCGCGCCAGGCGCAGCTGAAGAACGCGGCGCGCACCTTCGTGGTCAGCGCCCAAGGGCGCGTTGTCGGTTACTTCAGCCTGAGCGTCGGTCAGATCGACTCGCGCGAATTTCCCGGCTACGGCACGCCGGCCGTCGACCGGCAGATCTTCCCCCTGCCCATCGCCCTGCTGAACCGCCTAGCGGTCGACTCGCTCTATCAGCACCAAGGGCTTGGCCGCGCGCTGTTGCGCGACGCCATCCTGCACGTGCTGTCGATCAGCGAACAGATCGGCGTGACGGCGCTACTGATCCAGCCGCTCAACGAGCCGGCGGCGCGCTTCTACCTCGCGTGCGGCTTCATCCAGTCGCCGGCCGCCTACAAACAACTGATGCTGCCGTTCGAGGACATGCAAGCGGCGTGGCGCGACGCGCAAACGCCGGCGCTGACGCAGCGCCAGGCTTGATCGAAGTATTTACGTGGTCTTTACACGCCTCATGCTAGCCTGACGTTAGCGTTACTCACGAAAGGCCGCCATGGATCCGCGTCATCTCTGGCTGTATGGGGTGTTCCTGTTTGCCGTTACGCTATGCGTGCGTCCGCTGGGACGCTATCTGACGCACGTTTTCAACCGCGAACCCACCTTGCTCGACCCGCTGCTGCTCCCGCTGGAACGCCGGCTTTACCGCCTTGCCGGCATCCATCCGCAACAGGAGATGTCCTGGCAAGCCTATACCGGCGCGCTCATCGTCGCCGGGCTTCTGGGGGTCGCTTTCGTCACGCTGATGCTGTTGTTGCAGCCGCTAGGCCAACCCGCCGATCCACACTATCGCCCCGGCCCCTTGTCTTTTCTGCTGGCGCTGAACACCGCCATCAGTTTCGCCACCACTACCACGTGGCAAGCCTATAGCGGCGAATCGGCGCTTAGCTACCTGAGCCAATCGCTGGCGCTGACGTCGCAGAATTTCCTTGCCGGCGGCGCGGGCCTGGCGGTCGGCATCGCCTTTATCCGCGGCTTCAGCCGCCGCCACTGCGATACCTTGGGCAATTTCTGGGTGGATCTGACCCGTGCCGTGCTGTGGGTATTGCTGCCGATGTCGCTCGTGGGCGGCCTGCTGCTGGTCTGGCAAGGCGTGCCGCAGAACTGGCATGCGTACATTCCGCTCAAGACGCTGGCGGGAGCGGGGCAGCTGTTGCCGCAAGGCCCGGTCGCCTCGCTGGAATTCATCAAAAACCTCGGCACCAACGGCGGCGGCTTTTTCGCCGCCAATGGCGCGCATCCCTATGCCAATCCCTCCGGGCTCAGCAACCTGATCGGCATGCTGGCGATCGTGCTGCTGCCCGCCGCGCTCACCTACACCTTCGGTCAGATGACACAGCGCCAAGCGCACGGCTGGGTGCTCTATGGCGTCATGGTTACGCTGTTCTGCGCCGGCCTGGGGCTGCACGACCGCGCAGAGCAGGCCGGCAACCCGCGCTTGGCGGCGCAGGCCATCGCGCAACAAGAAAGCCCCTGGCAGAGCGGCGGCAACATGGAAGGCAAGGAAACGCGCTTTGGCATCGCCTCGACCACCCTCACGGCCATCGTCACCTCCAATACCGCCACCGGCTCCATCAACCAATCGATCGACAGCGACACGCCACTTGGCGGGGGGGTGCTGCTCATCAACCTGCTATTGGGCGAAGTGGTGTTCGGCGGCTTGGGCAGCGGCCTTTACAGCCTGGTGCTGACCGCGTTGGTGGCGGTGTTCGTGACCGGGCTGATGATCGGGCGAACGCCGGAATATCTCGGCAAAACCCTCGGCCCCCAGGAAGTCAAACTGATTGCGCTCTACACGGTGATCGCCCCCGCGGTGATCCTTCCGCTCGGCGCGCTGGCGCTGATCGCGCCCGCCGGGCTCGCCGGCCTCGCCACCAATCAGGGCGCGCACAACCTGACTGCCGTACTGATCGCCTACGCTTCCTGTTTCGCCAACAATGGCATGAGCTTCGGCGGCATGAGCGTGGACAGCCCGTTCTATCACCTCACGACCATGCTTGCGATGCTGGCCGGCCGCTTCGGCCTCGCGGCGCCAATCCTCGCCCTTGCCGGGTGTTTTGCCCGTCAGGGGCGCCGGCCGCAATCCGCCGGCACGCTGCCCACCGACGGCTGGGGCTTTGGCGGCGTGATCCTCGCCACGCTCTTGCTGGTCGTCGGCTTGAGTTTTCTGCCCGTATGGGTGATGGGCCCCCTGGTGGAGCATCTGCAGATGCTAAAAGGCCCATGAAGCGGCTGCTTCATGGGCCTTGGGAAAACAACAATTACCGTACCGAATGCTTAGGCGCGAACGTCGACGTTTTGCCCCAAATGCGCCGGGTTCGACGCCGTCGACTGGATCTGTTGCGATTCCTGTACGGCGGAATTCAACAGCGGCAGCACGGCGGCAGCGTCGGCGCTCTTGGCCTTATTGAGCACGGAAACCTGGATGGCCTGCGATACACCGCTGCCATCACTACCGATATTTGCTACTTGACTGGCAATGTTCATGCCCCAATCTCCCGAGAAAGCGCTTACTGCTTTAAGGCCAAGTGTAGCTGGCCATCTCACTGCTGTCAGGCCAAACTGCTAAAATAGTCCTGACTCATACTAAAACTGCAACAGGAAGACCACGATGACCCAATCCCGTCACAGCCGACTTTTGATCCTCGGCTCCGGCCCGGCCGGCTACACCGCCGCCGTCTATGCCGCCCGCGCCAATCTGCAGCCCGTCATGATCACCGGCCTCGCGCAAGGCGGTCAGCTGATGACCACCACCGAGGTCGACAACTGGCCGGCCGATGCCGACGGCGTGCAAGGCCCGGAACTGATGGCCCGCTTCCAGCGTCACGCCGAACGTTTCGGCACGGAAATCCTGTTCGACCACATCCACACTACCCATCTGACCGAAAAACCGATCCGGCTGGTCGGCGACGCCGGCACCTATACCTGCGACGCCCTGATCATCGCCACCGGCGCCTCGGCCAAATACCTCGGCCTGCCGACGGAAGAAGCCTTCATGGGTAAAGGCGTATCCGGTTGCGCCACCTGCGACGGCTTCTTCTACCGCAACCAGGACGTCGCCGTGGTCGGCGGCGGCAACACCGCCGTGGAAGAAGCGCTGTACCTGGCCAATATCGCCCGTCACGTCACCCTGATTCACCGCCGCGACAGCTTCCGCGCCGAAAAGATCATGATCGACAAGCTCAACGAGCGCGTAGCCGAAGGCAAGATCAGTCTCAAACTGCACGCCGTGCTGGACGAAGTGCTCGGCGACGACAGCGGCGTGACCGGCGCCCGTATCAAATACGTTATCGACGGAAAAACGGAAGACTTGAGTCTTTCCGGCGTTTTTATTGCCATTGGCCATCAGCCGAACACCGAGATTTTCAAGGGACAGTTGGAAATGGACACCACCGGCTACCTGATCACCCAAGGCGGCAATGCCGGCAATGCCACGGCAACCAGCCTGCCGGGCGTGTTCGCCGCCGGCGACGTGCAGGACCACATTTATCGTCAGGCGGTAACCAGCGCCGCCTCGGGCTGCCAAGCCGCGCTGGATGCGGAACGTTACCTCGACCAGCTGAAGTAAGTAAGCGTGTTGAAATCGCTCAAGGACAAGTTGCGCGCGCGCGGGGCGATCAAGGCGCCCTCCGCGCCGACCCCGGCGCCGCTACCGGTCCCTGAGCCCGACGCGGACTTCCAACGCGAAATGCGCGGCGTCACGCCGCTCGCGGATGATGGCCGCGTCCACTTCCCGCTTCCCCGTCCGAGCCCCCATCCGAAGAAACGGCCGCGCAACCCCGCCGGCGACGTCAGACAACACGCCGTCGGCTGGTTCGAACCCGCCGAGGAAGCGCAGCAATTCATCCGCGCCGGCATGCAAAACGGCACCTTGCGTAAATTGCGCGCCGCGCATTGGCCGGTATGCGCCGAACTCGACCTGCACGGTCTAGACCGTTACCAAGCACAGGACCGGCTGGCGGTGTTTCTGCACCACGCGCGCCAGCACGGCCAATGCGTGCGCATCATCCACGGCCGCGGCATCGGCTCCAACGGCGAGCCGGTGCTCAAACGCACCACGCGGCTATGGCTGACGCACCACCCGGATGTGCTGGCCTGGTGCGACAGCAACGACGGCGGCGCCTTGCTGGTACTGCTGCGTAAAATGACTGATTGATTATTCATATGCACTTCATGCTAATCTTAGATAAAACATGGAGACATCCAGCCGCAAACAGCGCGTCACATCAGCATGAGAAGATTGCGAACCACCACTGACGCCACAGGAGTGTTTATGCAAGATGAGCTGTGCCCCGATTTCACCCTTCCCGCCACCTCGGGCAAAACCTTCACTCTGGCCGGCGCGCCTCGGCCTCTGGTGATCTACTTCTACCCCAAGGACAACACGCCGGGCTGCACCAACGAAAGCATCGCCTTCCGTGATCTTTACCCGGCCTTCCAGGCCAAGGGGGCGGAGATTGTCGGCATCTCGCGCGACAGTCTGAAATCGCACGAAAACTTCAAAACCAAATTCTCGCTGCCGTTCGAATTGCTGTCCGACGGCGAGGAAACCGTTTGCCGGCTGTTTGACGTCATCAAGACCAAAAACATGTACGGCAAAAAGGTGCTGGGCATCGAGCGCAGCACCTTCGTCATCGGCGCCGATGGTCGGGTGGCGCACGCATGGCGCGGCGTTAAGGTACCCGGCCACGCAGAGGAGGTGTTGGCCGTCGTCGAGTCGCTGTAAACCTGGCAGTGCCCGATGCCCGGCGCCTTATCCAGGCGCCGGATAGGATCTTGAAGCTAATAAGGGATATCCATCATGGCAAGCCGCAAAAAAAACAAGAACGTTAAACTGTTCGTTCTCGATACCAACGTTCTGCTGCATGACCCCACCTGCTTGTTCCGCTTCGAAGAGCACGACGTTTTCATCCCCATCATCACCCTCGAAGAGCTCGACGAGCATAAGAAGGGCATGTCCGAAGTCGCCCGCAACGCTCGCCAGGCCAGCCGTTTCCTCGACGAGATCGTCAGCGGCATCGAAGCGCATATCGAGTCGGGCATCACCCTCAAGGCGGCGAGCAAGAACGCCGCCAGCGGCAAACTGATCCTGCAGACCCAAGCCATCCACAGCGTATTGCCCGCCTCGTTGCCGGTCGGCAAGGCCGACAACCAGATTCTCGGCATCGTCGCGGCGCTGCGCGACCTGCATCCCGACCGTCCGGTCATTTTGGTGTCCAAAGACATCAACATGCGCATCAAGGCGCGCGCGCTCGGCCTGTCGGCGGAGGACTACTTCAACGACAAGGTGCTGGAAGACACCGACATCCTGTACACCGGCACGCGCGAGATCGACACCAGCTTCTGGGAGCGCAACGGCAAAGACTTGAAGTCGTGGCAGGACAAAGGCCGCAGCTATTACCAGCTGCGCGGCCCGGACACCGCCGCACTGCACGTCAATCAGATGCTGTGGCAAGAGGGCGAGACGCCCTTGCAGGCGCGCGTCTTGAGTCTGACGGGCAAAGACGCCGTTCTGGAGACGTTGAAGGATTACTCCCATAGCAAAAACAACGTCTGGGGCATCACCGCGCGCAACCGCGAACAGAATTTCGCCCTCAATCTGCTGATGAATCCGGAGATCGACTTCATCACCCTGCTCGGCCAGGCCGGCACCGGCAAAACCTTGTTGACGCTCGCCGCCGGGCTTGCGCTGACGCTGGAACAGAAAATCTACAGCGAAATCATCATGACGCGCGTCACCGTGCCGGTGGGCGAGGATATCGGCTTCCTGCCCGGCACCGAGGAAGAGAAGATGGCGCCGTGGATGGGCGCGCTGGAGGATAACCTGGACGTGCTCAACAAGACCGACGACGACGGCGGCGACTGGGGCCGCGCCGCGACGCGCGACCTGATCCGTTCGCGCATCAAGGTCAAGAGCCTGAACTTCATGCGCGGCCGCACCTTCCTCAACAAGTATCTGATCATCGACGAAGCGCAGAACCTGACGCCCAAGCAGATGAAGACGCTGATCACCCGCGCCGGCCCCGGCACCAAGGTGGTCTGTCTGGGCAATATCTCGCAGATCGACACGCCCTACCTGACCGAAGGTAGTTCGGGCCTGACCTACGTCGTCGACCGCTTCAAGGGATGGGAGCATTCGGGCCACATCACGCTGCAGCGTGGCGAGCGTTCCCGCCTGGCGGATCACGCGGCAGAGGTTCTGTGACCCCGAAACTGGAGCTGATCCATCATGCGGCACAGGGGGCGGCGCGGCACGCGCCGCCCCTTTTGTTCTTGCACGGCGCCTTTTGCGGCGCCTGGTGCTGGCAGCCGCACTTTCTGCCCTGGTTCGCTCGCCAAGGCTACCAATGCTGGGCGCTGAGCCTGGAAGGGCACGGCGCGAGTTCCGGCCACGACTACCTGTCGGCCATCAGCATCGACGATTACCGCAAGAATCTGGCCTGGGCCATACGCCAGCTCGACGCGCCGCCGGTGGTGATCGCCCATTCGATGGGCGGCTACGTGCTGCAGCAATACCTGCGCCACGCCAGTCTGCCGGGCGCGGCGCTCCTCGCCTCGGTGCCGCCGGTCGGCCTCGCCGCCTCCAGCCTGCGCCTGTTGGCCCATGCGCCGGCGCTGTTCGTCAAACTCAACCTGTACCAGCACGGCCAATACAACCCGGACTTCAACGAGCTGCGCGCGCTATTGTTCTCCGCCGATACGCCGGATGACGATGTCGAATGGATGATCCGACATAGCCAATCCGAAAGTCAGCGCGCGCTGATCGACATGACGCTCGTCAATCCGCTCGCGCTCGGCCGCACGCATCCGCTGCCGACCCTGGTGCTCGGCGCCGCCGACGACGCGCTGATCCACGCCGACGACGTGGTGGCCACGGCGCGCCATCTAAACGTCAATGCGGAGATTCTGCCCGGCATGGGACACATGATGATGCTCGACACCCGTTGGCAAGCGTGCGCCGAACGCATTGCCACGTGGCTTGGGACACTGGAAACCGCCCACACGACTTAGCGCTATGGCGCGTTGCTTCGCGAACGCGCCCTACTTCCTCGCCCCGCCGACGCTTGACGCAAAAAACCCCGGCGCCGGGCCGGGGCTTTGTAGGCATCGCTGAGAGCTTCTCAGCCTAGGCGGGCGATCTGCTCGCGCAGTTTGCCCAGGCGCGCGTCCAGCTCGGCTTGTTGCGCGCGGTCGCGTTCCACCAGATGCGCCGGCGCGCGGTCGACGTAGCCCGGCTTCTCCAGCTTGGCCATCAGCTTGGCGTATTCGGCCTCGGTTTTGGTCAGATCCTTGGTCAAGCGCGCG
>NZ_JAFAND010000026.1 GCF_019232825.1 Paludibacterium sp.
GTCATGCAGGGTGTGGATGATTAGCGGGCGTATTCTTCCAGCAGCACGTTCTGGGCGCAGCGTTCCTTGCCACGGTTGGCACGGCGCTTGTAGCTGCCGTCCGGCTGCATGTCCCAGGCGTTGACATTGTCTTCCAGGTACAGGCGCAGTGCTTCCTTGATCACCCGGCGCTTGACCTTGGGATCCAGGATCGGCACGCAGGTTTCAATGCGGCGGAACAGGTTGCGTCCCATCCAGTCGGCACTGGCGATGTACAGGTTTTCCTGCTTGTCGTTGTAGAAGTAATAAACGCGTGGGTGTTCCAGGAAGCGGCCCACCACCGAACGCACGGTGATGTTATCCGACAGCCCCGGTACACCGGGGCGCAGGGCGCAGACGCCACGCACGATCAGCTGGATCTTCACCCCGGCCTGGCTGGCGCGGTACAGCGCGTGGATGACCTGCGGCTCCAGCAGGGCGTTCATCTTGGCGATGATCTGCGCCGGACGGCCTTGCTGGGCATGTTCGATTTCACGTTCGATGGAGTCGATCAGCAAGCTGTGCAGGGTAAACGGGCTCTGGTGCAGCTGCTTGAGCTGGCTGGCGCGGCCCAGACCGGTCAGTTGCACGAAGATGTCGTTCACATCGCTGGCGATTTCTTCGTTGCAGGTCAGCAGGCCCAGGTCGGTATAGAAGCGGGCGGTACGCGGGTGATAGTTGCCGGTGCCCAGATGCACATAGCGGCGCAGGCGCTTGTCCTCGCGGCGGATCACCATCAGCATCTTGGCGTGCACCTTGTAGCCGAACACGCCGTACACCACGTGCGCGCCGGCATCTTCCAGCAGCGAGGCCCAGCTGATGTTGGCTTCCTCGTCGAAGCGTGCCATCAGTTCCACCACCACGGTGACCTGTTTGCCGGCGCGCGCCGCCGCGATCAGCGAGTCCATCAGCACCGAGTCGGTGCCGGTACGGTACACCGTCATCTTGATGGCCACCACTTGCGGGTCGGTGGCGGCTAGATTGAGCAAATCGATGACCGGATGGAAGCTTTGATACGGATGGTGCAGCAGAATGTCGCCTTGGCTGATGGCGTCGAACAGACCAATCTTCTTTTCCAGCAACGGCGGCAAGCTCGGTATGAACGGCTTGAATTTCAGGTCCGGGCGGTCGACCAGATCGGGCAGCTGCATCAGCCGCACCAAGTTGACCGGGCCGTCGACGCGGAAGACGTCGCGCGGATCGAGGCCGAATTGGGTGAGCAGGAATTCCGCCATATGCGGTGGACAGGTATCCGCCACTTCCAGCCGCACCGCGTCGCCGAACTGCCGATGGCGCAACTCGCCCTGCAGCGCGGTGCGCAGGTTCTTCATGTCCTCTTCTTCGAGGTTGAGCTCGCTGTTGCGGGTCACGCGGAATTGATAGCAGCCCTTGACCGTCATGCCGAGGAACAGCTCGTGCACGTGCGAGTGCAGGATCGAGGACAGGAACACGAAGGTGTGCGGGTGGCCGTCGCAGATATCGGCGGGCAGCTGAATCACCCGCGGCAGGATGCGCGGCGCCTGCACGATGGCGATGCCGGATTGGCGGCCGAAGGCGTCCCGCCCTTCCAGCTCGACGGCGAAATTCAAACTTTTGTTCAGCACCTTGGGGAAGGGGTGCGACGGGTCGAGCCCGATCGGCGTTAGGATCGGCATCAGCTCGCGGTGGAAAAACGACTTCACCCACTCCTGCTGTTCAACGCTCCATTCGATCCGGCGTAGAAACTGGATATTCTCGTCGCGTAGCGCAGGGAAGATCACCTCGCGCATCACGCCGTATTGCTCTTGAATCAATTGGCGCGCGGCGGCGCAGACTTTCTCCAGGCACTGTTCCGCCGTGGTGCCGTCGGCCATGGCGCGGTCGGGTGTGTGCGCCTTGACCTCCTTGAGCCAAGCCACGCGGACCTCGAAAAATTCGTCCAGATTGGAGGAGACGATGCAAAGGAACTTCAGGCGTTCCAACAGTGGCAGCCTGGGGTCTTCCGCTTGCGCGAGCACGCGGCGGTTGAACTCGATCAGTCCGAGTTCGCGGTTAAGCATGGTTTGTTCTTGATTTGCCATGATCCGGGTCGTGCGCCAGAAAAGAAAAAAGCCCAGTGTAGCGGGCTTTTATTATGGTTTTTCAATGAGCCGGCGGAACATATCCGCTTGGCGCTTCGGCGCCCTCGCCGAAGAAGTACGCTTCCATCTGTTGTGATAGGTACTGGCGCGCGCGTTGGTCGGCCAGGCTCAAACGGTTTTCGTTGATCAGCATGGTTTGGTAGCGCAGCCAGCCTTGCCAAGCTTCCTTCGAGACGTTTTCGAAAACGCGTTGGCCGAGCGCGCCGGGCAGCGGCGGGAAATCCAGGCCTTCGGCTTCGCGGCCGAGCTTGATGCAGTGAATAGTGCGTGCCATTGAAAAAAATCCTTGAGGCAAATGAATCGGGGTTATGACGCTTATTGTGGCATAACCGGCGCGGGTGCTCCAACCTTGATCTCGGTAGGGTCGCCGTGAGCCGTTAGAGCGGCTTGGCGAACACCTTCGACCGCCGCTGCGTGTTGTACAGACGCTGCCGCTCCTCGGGCAGCTCGGACGGCGCCATCTCGCTGAAGCCGCGCTCGATGAACCAATGCGCCGTCTTGGTGGTGAGCACGAACAGCGAAGCCAGCCCCTGCGTTCTGGCCTGATATTCCACGTGGCGCAGCAACAGTTCGCCAAAGCCGCTGTTGCGCCGCTCCGGCGCCACGGCGAGACAGGCGAGCTCGGCGCTTTCCGCCTCGTGGAACGGATGCATGGCGACACAACCGTAGATGCGGTTGTCGTGCTCGAGCACCGTGTAGCGGCCGATCTCCATTTCGAGCCATTCGCGGCTGCGCCGCACCAGAATGTTTTGCTCTTCCAACGGGCGGATCAGCGCCATCAGGTCGCCGATGTCGTCGATGTTGGCCGGGCGCAGTTTAACCAGCGGATCGCGCGCGATCATGCTGCCGGAGCCGGTGGAGGTGAACAGTTCCGTCAGCAGCGCGCCGTCGTCGCTATCGCTGACCAGATGGGCGCGGGTGACGCCTTCCCGCGTGGCGCGCACGGTATAGGGCAGGTAGAGCTGCGCCTCTTCGTTGACGAGCCCCGCCGCCATGCGCTCCTCGGCCTGTTGCGCGGTCATGTTGTGGATCAGATCGCCGTCCTCGTCCAGCACGCCGATGCCTTCGATCAGGAAGATCAGTTTTTCGGCGCGCAAGGCGATGGCGGTTTCGGTGGCGACCTCTTCCATCGTCAGGTTGAAGGCCTCGCCGGTCGGCGAATAACCAATGGGCGAAATCAGCACCAGGTCGCCGTTGGCGAGCCAGGAGTGGATGGCCTGCGTATCCAGGCGGCGCACCTGCCCGGTGTACTGCATGTCCACCCCGTCGACCACCCCGAGCGGCTGGGCGGTCATGACGTTGCCGCCGACCACGCGCAGATGCGCGCCGTGCATCGGCGAATTCGGCATGCCGGCGGACAGGGCCGACTCGATATCGAGCCGGGCAAGTCCGATCGCCTGTTTGACGATGTCGATGGTGTCGTCGTCGGTGATGCGGCGGTGGTGATGGAATTGCCGCGCCAGCCCATGGGGCGCCAGCAGTTTGTCGATCTGCGGCCGGATGCCGTGCACCAGCACGACGCGCACACCTAGGCTGACCAACAGGTTGATGTCCGGCGCCAAGCGCGGGAAGTGGCCGTTGTCGATGGTTTCGCCGCTGACCGCCAGGACGAAGGTCTTGCCGCGAAAGGTGTTGATGTAGGGGGCCGCTTCACGAAACGGCAGTGCAAATTGATGAGACAGCATCTGTCCGGCTCCGACGATGAGGGCCTGTTTGCAATCAGGCCCTGGTCTAAAAGCTCGGCCGGGGAGAGCCTGCACACCCCGGCCGGATCCTTCTGTTTCAAGCCGCCGCCCGCAGGCGGCGGACGGTCAATCGCTGGCCGCTTTCTTCAACAGCAGTTGTTGCACCTTGAGCGTATTGAGGGCCTGGCTCAGCTGATAATCGCTGGCCGGATCCGGCTCATCG
Organism: Paludibacterium sp.; assembly: GCF_019232825.1. GTDB lineage: Bacteria > Pseudomonadota > Gammaproteobacteria > Burkholderiales > Chromobacteriaceae > Paludibacterium. The sequence continues at coordinate 4,047 of NZ_JAFAND010000026.1, forward strand.
CCATTGGGCTGCGGCCGTGCCGGCTTGGCGTTGTCCGTCGCCGGCGCGGCGGGGGCGGCCGGTTTGGCCGTCTTCGCGCTCTTGTCGTCGCCGTTCGGATTGGACAAATGGCCTTCCAGATCGGCTTCTCGCACCGAGAAGGCTTGGAAGGCCGAATCGCCATCATCGGCCAGAATGTCGGGCGTGATGCCCTTGGCCTGGATCGAGCGGCCGCTCGGCGTGAAGTAGCGCGACGTGGTCAGGCGAATGCCGCCATCGTTGGACAACGGCAGGATCGACTGCACCGACCCCTTGCCGAAGGATTGCGTGCCCAGTACCAGCGCGCGCTTATTATCCTGCAAGGCGCCCGCGACGATTTCCGACGCCGAAGCCGTGCCGCCGTTGACCAGCACCACGATCGGCACTTTGCGCGCTTGCGCCGGCAGCTTGGCCAGCGGGTTCGAGCCGTCGGCATTGGCGTAGTTGGCGAGCGTGGCGGTCAGATGCATCTTGGAGTCGGCGGTGCGGCCCTCGGTGTAGACCACCAGCGTGTCTTTGGGCAAGAAGGCGGCTGCGACGCCCACCGCGCCATTGAGCACACCGCCCGGGTCGTCGCGCAAGTCGAGCACCAGCCCCTTCAAGTCGGCCTTGTTGCTGGCATACAGGTTCTGCAGAGCACTGGCCAGGTTTTCGGTCGTATGCTCTTGGAACTGGGAGATGCGGATATAGCCGTAACCCGGTTCGATCAGCTTGAACTTGACGCTCTTGGTGCGGATGATCGCCCGCGTCAGCGTCAGTACGATCGGCTTGTCGGCGTTCTTGCGCGCGATGGTCAGCGTGACCTTGGTGCCCGGCTTGCCGCGCATGCGCTTGGCGGCATCGTTGAGACTCATGCCGCGCACCGGCGTGTCGTCGATCTTGACGATGAAGTCGCCGCTCTTGATGCCGGCCTTCTGTGCCGGCGTGTCCTCATACGGCGCGATGACCTTGACCAAGCCGTCCTCGGCGCCGATCTCGATGCCGAGACCGCCGAATTCGCCTTGGGTCTTCTCGCGCAGATCCTTGAATTCATCCGGCGTCATGTAATCGGAATGGGGATCCAGACCGGTCATCATGCCCTTGATGGCATCGTTGATCAGCTTCTTGTCATCCACCGGCTCGACGTAGTCCTGCTTGATGCGCCCGAAGACCTCGGCAAAGGTGCGCAGTTCGGACAGCGGCAAGGCGGAGAGACTGGTGTCTTTCTCGGCATAGGCCTGGATGCTCAGGGTCAGCGCCCCGCCCGCCAGCGCGCCGGCGCAGACCAGCGCGATTTTTTTCATGCGTTGACTACTCATCAGGAAGAACGCTCCATTGCTGTTTAATGCACCCAAGTAAGTGGGTTAATTGGCTTACCCAGATAACGTATTTCAAAGTACAGGCCGGGCTCGCCGCTGTCTAGTGCTCCCGTGCTGCCCAAGCTATCTCCGGCCTTGACCGCGTCGCCAACACCACGGGCGATGGCCGAGAGGCCGGTATAGACGGTGAGGTAATTGCCGCCGTGATCGACGATGACCGCGTTGCCGAATCCGCGCAGCGCATCGGCGTAGACCACGTGCCCATCGGCCACGACATGCACGGCCTGTCCGCGGGCGGCGTGAATGAATACGCCCTTCCAGACGGTACCCTCGCTGCGCATGGCGCCGAAACGGCCGGCGATTTCGCCGGTTACCGGTAGCTTCATGCGTCCTTGCAGGCTCTTGAAGGCGCGGCCGGCGTTGCCGTCGTCCGCCGCCGTGTCGACGGTTTCCACCGGCACCTGGGTCTTGGCGACCTCCGGAACCGGCTTGCCCTGCTTATGCGCATCGGCAGCCAGTTTGCGCCGGCGTTCATTTTCCTTGCGCGCCGCTTCCTGACGCGCCTTGAAGGCGGCTTGTTCCTTGGCGCGGCGCAGGGCGGCCTGCTGCTGGATCTTGCGATTGATGTCGGCGATCAGATCGGTAAGTCGCTTTTCGTCCTGCTTGAGCTTGGCGAGCCGGTCCTGCCGGTCTTGAATCTCATTGCCGAGCTGATTGACCTGCTGTTGCTGGCTGGCCTTGGTTTGTTGCAGCGCGCTCTTCTCTGCCGCCTTCTTGGTGCTCATGTCGACGATGATGTGCAGCTGTTGCTCGAGCTGGGTCGCCAACTCGCCAAGCGCGGCTTGGCGCTGGTTCAGATCCTGGATCAGCTGTTGCTGCGCGCGGGCAATGTACTGGTAGTACACCAAATCGCGCGAGGTCTGATTCGGGTCGGAGCCATTGAGCATCAGTTTCATGGCGTCGTGCTCGCCGTTGCGGTATTGGTGCGCCAGCATCTGGCCCACTTTCTGCCGGGCGAGCGCCACCTGTTGCTGCGCATCGCGGATTTGACGCTCCAGATCGGCAAGCCTCGATGCGGACGTGTTTTGCTTTTTGCCCAGCTGACTCAATACCTGGTCGGTTTGCTGGATGGCCAGCTCCGACTGTTGGATGGCGGTTTTCGCCTGTTTCTGCACGGCCTGCTTCTGGGCGATGTCCTTCTGCAGGTTGTCGATTTCCTTGCGCACCGCCTTCAAGTTCTGCTGTTGCGGCGCGGTGCTCAAAGTCGTGCTCGCGGCCCAGGCCGGGCTCGCGAGCGTCAAAAGAAGGAGAAGAGTGCGTTTCACTGGAAGTCGATCAGGGATTCACCGGTCATTTCAGCGGGTTTGTCGAGGCCCATCATCGTCAACAGCGTCGGGGCGATGTCGCGCAGCGCGCCGCCTTCGCGGATGTGCGCCGCTCGGCCAACATACAGGAACGGCACCTGGTTGGTGGTGTGCTGCGTGTGCGGCTGGCCATTGGCAGCATCGTACATGTTTTCGCAGTTGCCGTGGTCGGCGCTGATCAACACCTCGCCGCCAGCCGCCAGCATGGCGTCGACGCAGCGGCCGATGCACACGTCGAGGGCTTCGACGGCGCGCACCGCGGCGTCGAACTTGCCGGTATGGCCCACCATGTCGCCGTTGGCGAAGTTACAGATGATGGCATCGAACTTGCCGCTGGCGATGGATTCGACAATGTGGTCGGCCACTTGCGGCGCGCTCATTTCCGGCTGCAGATCGTAGGTGGCGACCTTGGGCGACGGGACCAGGATACGCTCTTCGCCGGGGTAGACCTTTTCCTCGCCACCGTTGAAGAAGTAGGTGACGTGGGGATATTTCTCGGTTTCGGCAATGCGCAACTGGTGCAGGCCCAGGCTCGCCAGATACTCGCCGAAGCCGTTTTTGATGGTTTGCGGCGCGTACAGCGTCGGTTGCGGGTACTCTTCGCCGTAACGGGTCAGCGTGGCGAAATAAGCGAATTTCGGCTGCCGGCCCTTGAAGCCGTCGAAGCGCGGGTCGGTCAGGGCGCTGACCAGTTGGCGCGCGCGGTCGGCGCGGAAATTCATGAACAGCACGCAATCGCCGTCGGCCATCACGGTCTTGGCGCCGATGGCGGTCGGTTTGACGAATTCGTCATTCTCGTCGCGCTGGTAGGCGGCTTCCAAGCCCGCGAGCCCGCTATCGGCGTGGAATTCGCCTTCGCCGTCGACCAGCAGGCGATAGGCGGTTTCGACGCGCTCCCAGCGCTTGTCGCGGTCCATTGCCCAGTAGCGGCCGGTCATCGATGCCAGGCGGGCTTCCGGAATGGTGGCGAGCACGGCATCGAGACGCTCGATGTACAGGCGTGCGCTTCGCGGCGGCGTATCGCGGCCGTCGAGGAAGGCGTGCATGGCGATGTGCTTGACGCCCGCTTGCTGCGCGGCGCGCAGTACCGCATGGATGTGGTTTTCGTGGCTATGCACGCCGCCGTCGGACAACAGGCCCATGATGTGCAGCGTGCCGTTTTTCGCTTGGCGGAAGGTTTCCTGCAGCGTCGGATTTTGTCCGAAGGTGCCCGCTTCGATGTCGCAGTCGATGCGGCTGATGTCTTGCTGCACCACGCGACCCGCGCCGATATTCAGGTGGCCGACCTCCGAATTGCCGAACTGTCCGCCCGGCAAACCGACAAAGCGTTCGGATGCTTGAATCGTGCCAAAAGCGTATTTGGCACACAGTGCCTTCCAGTGGGGCATGTTGGCATGCAGAATGGCGTTGTCATCGCCTTCTGGGCGGTAACCAAAGCCGTCCATGATCAGCAGCATTACAGGTGTGGGTTTTTTCATGATATTGGCAATCGGAATATTAGAAATTCTTGATAGAAGGCGATTTTATGTTTACTATTGTACCGTATATCGCACCAGAAAAATGACTACTTAGGAGTAATACCTTGTTGTTCAACAACGACCAGATCGAACAGTCCTCGCGGGCGATGAAGGCCATGTCGCACCCGCTGCGGCTGAAGATCATCTCCGTATTGGAGGATCAAGAGGTCAGCGTGCAGGATATTGTCGAACAGGTAGGCACGTCTCAAAGCAATATTTCCCAACACTTGGCCATCATGCGCGACAAAGGGGTGTTGCGTACGCGCAAGGATGCGAACAGGGTGTACTACCGGGTAGGCGATATACGAACGCTCGAAGTCTTGAAAATGATGCGCGAAGTCTTCTGCGGCTTCGGCGACTGAGCGTTTCCACTTTTATATAGTATTTCGGCGCGCGCTTTGCCGGACTATCCACACGGGCTACAGAGTAGCCCGTTGGTATTTAAAACGGCAGTTCCGGTTGTTGTTGCGCGCGATGGTCCACCAGCGCTTCCGTGCGTCCCTCCGCCAGCTGCAATTGCAGGCGCTGCCCCTGGCGTAAGTTGGCCGCCGATTTCACCACTTCTCCCTTTTCAGTCTGCACGATGGCATAACCGCGCGCCAATACCGCTTGCGGGTTATACGACGCCAACAGCGCCGCATGGCGCGCGAGGGTCTGCCGCCGGTTCTGCATCGTCTGCGACATGGCGCGAACGAGCATGGCGCGCTGTTGCGCCAGCCGTTCGCCGGCAAGCGTCAGGTCGGGCCGGACCAATCGGAAGCGGTTTTGCGCGAGTCCCAGCCGCATGCGCGTGTTCTGCAGGCAAAGCTGCATACGTTGTTGCAATTGCGCTCGGGCGTGGTCCAACGCCATTGCCTGCTGCTTGAGCCGCTCGCCCGGATGGCGCAACCGTTGGGTTTTGAGATCGAGCTGCTGCGTCTTGTTGTTCAGCTGCCGGGCGGTCGCGCGCTGCAGCGCTTGACGGGCCTGGTCGATCTGGCGCTGCAACTGCTCGCGACTGGGCGCCGCCAGTTCGGCCGCGGCCGTGGGGGTGGGCGCGCGCAAGTCGGCGGCGAAATCGCAGATGGTAAAGTCGGTTTCGTGTCCCACGCCGCTGATGACCGGAAGTGGGCATGCGCTGACGGCGCGGGCCACGGCTTCTTCATTGAAGGCCCATAGGTCTTCGATGCTGCCGCCGCCTCGGCAGACGATCAGCACGTCGACTTCGCGGCGTGCCCCTGCTTGGTTAATCGCGGCGGCGATCTGTTGTGCGGCGCCGTCGCCTTGCACCGGCGTCGGATAAAGAATCAGGGGCAGGCCTGGCATGCGGCGCGTCAGTGTGGTGACCACGTCGCGCAGTGCCGCGGCGGCGGGCGAGGTGACGATGCCGATGGCGCGAGGCAGGTGCGGAATGGGGCGCTTGCGTTCCGCGGCGAACAGTCCTTCGGCGGCCAACTGTGCCTTCAGGCGCTCGAAGGCTTCGAACAGGCGGCCAAGCCCGGCGGCGCGCACGGTCTCGACGTTGATTTGGAATTCGCCGCGGGCTTCATAGAGCGAGGCCAACCCGCGCAATTCGACCTGTAGACCGTTGGCCAGCTTGAACGGCAGTGCGCTTAATCGGTTGCGGAACATGACGCAGCGTGCCTGCGCCGTCGCATCCTTGAGCGAGAAATAGGCATGGCCGGAGGCGGCGACGGTCAGGTTCGACACTTCGCCGCCGATCCATGCCGCGGGCAGGCCTGACTCGAGCAAGTCGCGCGCTAAGCGGTTCAATGCCGAAACGCTGATGACGTCGGGGGCGGAAGGAGAAAGGGACATTTTGTCAAGTCATCCACAGCGGTTGACAAAGCGCAATTTTGTAGGAAACGGCGACGGAAATCCTTTAAAGCTGCGCAGGGAGATGAGTAAAAATACTAATAAAAACAGTGGCTTAATTATCCCTTATCGCGGATAGACGGCGCTATCGCCAGCGTGCTCGCCGTCTGAGCCTTGCCTGGAATTTTCAATATTATCAACAGGTTTATCCACACCATTGAAGCCGCGCCTTAAGTGTCGCGCTTCAGTCCGCCATTGTAGCAGCTAGAACAGTGCTTGTTCAGAGGGGCACTAGTACTACAGCAGTAGCGTCTGCGGCGCACTGCCTTCGGCGAGTGCGCCCTACGCGAGCGCACATCCGGCGTCGTAGGGCGCAATCGCCGTGCAACGCGCGGCATTGCGCCAACGCCACGCGAAGCGGGACCAGGCATTACTAATGAAAACGGCCGCGCGAGGCGGCCGTTTGGGCGAGCTGTTTACCACACGCTGCGGCTTACGCCTTCTTGCCGCCCTTGGCCTTCTCGGCCGGCTTGTCTTCGGCGCGCAGATGGCTTTCGACATACGCGCGGCCGTAGAAGCTGTCGAGC
>NZ_JAFAND010000159.1 GCF_019232825.1 Paludibacterium sp.
GTGATGTCGCGGCCGCCGACCGTCAGCGTGCCGGCGAGCGCGTCGGCTTTGAGAAAGCCGGCGATGAAACGCAGCAGCGTGGTCTTGCCGCAGCCGCTGCGGCCGAGAACCGTCAGCAGTTCGCCTCGTTCAATGGTCAGAGACAAATCGTCGAGCACCGTGCGCGCGCCGAAGCGCACGGTCAAATGCTCGATACGCACACCGCTGGCGGTTCCCGGCGCGACGGCATCTTGCGTTAAAGCCGCGGCGTCGGACACTGCTTGATACGTGAGGCTGGCCGTGTCCACCGTCCATTCTCCTGTGTGAGTCGGAAAGAGAGGCTTATTGCGCCGGCTTGACCAGCTCGGTCGGTTTGTCGGAGCTGCCGATGACCTCGCTCTTCCAGCGCGCCGTCCAGGCGGCTTTATTGGCCATGACCTGAGTCCAGTTCACCGGGATCACCTTGACGCCGGCAATCGCCTGCTTGACGATCGCGCCGTTTTTCCCGGTCAACGCGACGTCAGTGCGGCCCGGAATGCCGAACACGTCCGGCACCTTGGACTGCACCGGGGTCGACATCAGGTAGTCGATCAGCTTCTTGCCCTCGGCCGCGTTGGGCGAATTCTTGATCAGGCCGATGGCGTACGGCAGTTGGAAGGTCGTCGGCTGGCCGCCGGCGCGCGCGGCGAGAAACACCGGCTTGAGCGACAGGCCGCCATTGGCTGCGTCGTCGAGGTCCATTTGCAGGTCGCCGTTGGCCACGGCAATTTCATTGCGCGACAGCAGCACGTCCAGATAGCCGGTTCCCTTGGTGTGGAACTTGGCGTTTTGCTCCAGCTTCTGCAGGTAGCTGAAGGCCTGGTTTTCGCCCATGAGCGCGGTGGTCAGGATGACGACCGCCATGCCGTCGCCGGCGGTCGCCGGGTTGGAGTAGGCCACCTTGCCGCTATATTCCGGCCGCAGCAGGTCGGCGAAGGTTTTGGGCGGTGTTTTCACTTCGGCCGGATTGATGGCGAAGGAGAAATAGTTGTTGACGAAGGTTGCCCACGAGCCGTCGGCGGCTTTGGCGATGGCCGGCACGTGCTGATAGTTGGGGCTGCGATAGGCTTGCAGCAGGCCGTTTTGGCCGGCTTGCTGGATGAACGGCGGCAGCGTGACGATGACGTCGGCCTTGGGCGAGTCCTTCTCGATATTGGCGCGGTTGACCACCTCGCCGCTGCCGGCGGTGACGATGTTGACCTTGACGCCTTCCTTCTGTTCGAACGCGGGCAGTACGTCCTTATAGAAATTTTCCAGACCGTCCGCGGTGTACAACACTACGTCGGCGGCCTGGGCCGATTGGGCCAGACAGGTCAGGGCCGATGCCACGGCCAGGGCCGGCAGCAATTTGCGAGCGATGCGCGAGGGCGCGCCGGGGCGAAGATGAGTCCGAGTCATGTCGCATTCTCCAAGGGCTAAGCCATCAAATGGCTGTTGAACAGTTCGCGGTTGATGCGCACCGGCGCGCGTTGCCGCGCGCTTTGGGGCCGGGCTGGCTGGTGGGCCCGTAGAGATTTGCAGTTTTTCGTGACAAACAAATGACCGATGGCAAAATTTCCAAAAAATGACACAATTTGCCAATAAACTGCAACTTGCCGGTCACAGTGACCGGCGAGCGGGACTTCATAGGAGGAGGCGTTGTGATCTTAGGAAACGATCCGGTTTTACTGACCCCGGGACCCTTGACGACCTCGCCGGCCACTCGGCAGGCGATGCTGCGCGACTGGGGCTCGTGGGATGCGGCGTTCAATCGCATCACGCAATCGGTGTGCGCCGATCTGGTGGATATCGTTCATGGCGGGCAAGCGTACGTCTGCGTGCCGATGCAGGGCAGCGGCACCTTCGCGGTCGAGGCGGCGCTCGGCAGCCTGGTGCCGGCGGATGCCTGCGTGCTGGTGGCCAACAATGGCGCCTACTGCGAACGCATGCTTCGTATTCTTGAGCGGCTGGGCATCGCCCATGTGGCGTTGCCGTTGGCCGAGGACCAGCCGGTGAGCGCCGACATGATCGAAGCGGCCTTTGCGCGCGAGGCGCGCATCACCCATGTCGGCCTCGTGCACCTGGAGACCAGCGCGGGGCTGCTCAATCCGCTCGACCAGATTGCCGCCGTCTGCCTGCGTCAGGGCAAGCGTTTGATCGTCGACGCGATGAGTTCGTTCGGCGCCTTGCCGATCGATTTGCGCCTTGGCGGCATCGATGCGCTGGTTTCCGCCAGCGGCAAGTGTCTCGAAGGCGTGCCGGGCCTCGGCTTTGTCATCGTGCGCCGCGCGCTGCTCGAAGCGAGCGGGGGACGCGCGCGTTCGCTGGCGCTCGATCTGTACGATCAATACCAATACATGCGCGAGACCACGCGCTGGCGTTTTACGCCGCCGACCCACGTGGTGGCGGCATTGCGCGCGGCGTTGGATCAGTTTCAGGCCGAAGGCGGTCAGCCGGCGCGCGGCGCGCGCTATGAGCAGCATTGCGCCGTGCTGGTGCGAGAAATGCGGCGCTTGGGGTTCGTGCCGTTTTTGCCGCCGGAACATCAGGCGCCGGCGATCGTGACCTTCCACGCGCCGCGCGATCCGGCTTGGCAGTTCGACGCGTTTTACCAGGCGGTGCGCGCCGAAGGCTACGTGCTCTACCCCGGCAAGCTGACCCGGGGCGAGACCTTTCGGGTCGGCTGTATCGGCGCGATCGACGTCAATGAAATCCACAACGTCGTTGCCGCCATCGGCCGCGCGATCGACTCGCTCGGCTGGCGGGTCTAGGGTCTGTCGTCGGGTGTTTGGCGCAATGCCGCGCGTTGCGCGGCGATTGCGCCCTACGCAACGGGAAAATGCTAGGGCAGTAGGATTTCCGGGCCGCGCGCCGCAATCGCTTGCGCGATGTCCGGCGCCGGCGCGCTTTCGGTGATCAGGTAGCGCGCTTGCTCGAAACCGTTGATGCGCACCGGGGTGACGCGGCCGAATTTCGACTGGTCGGCCACCACGATGGCGAGGTTGGCGGTGGCGAGCATGCGGCTGCGCACTTCGGCAACCAGGCGGGTGTAGTCGGTCAAATACGCGTCTGGCGTGATGCCGCAGGCGCCGACAAAGGCGAAGTCGACGCGGTACTGAGCGAGCTGCTGCATCGTGTCGAGCCCGAAGGCCGCGTCTTCCGTATCCGACAGTTCGCCGCCGAGCAAGGTCACGCGGTTGCCGTTGCGGCGGCCGAGCAACAGCGCGATACGCCAGTCGTTGGTATAGACGGTGAGCTTGTGCCGGTCGGCGAGCGCCTGCGCCACGGCGTGGGTGGTGCTGCCGGAATCGATGACGAGCGAGGCGCCGTCCGGCACCAGCGCGGCCGCGCGCCGGCCGATCGCCTGCTTGGCGTCGGCATTGGCGCTTTCGCGCGTTTTGAGGTCGGGCTCCTGACGCTCGCTGGATAGCGCGCCGCCATGGGTGGTGACGATCAGGCCGCGCTCGGAAAGCGACAACAGGTCGCGACGGATGGTTTCGCGCGAGACCTTCAACTGCAGTACGAGGTCCGCCACCGACAGCGCGCCGGTTTTGGCCACTTGCGACAAGATGTATTGTTGGCGTTGTTTGGCGAGCATGCGTCAGGGCCCCTAGGGATGGCCGGTTTGGAAGGCGTTAAATTGTATGTTGAAAAAGCCCCGATGTGCTATCGGGGCTTTGTGTTGCAGCGGGCGATTCAGACTAGATGCAGGCGCACGTCGATGTTGTTGCGCGTGGCGTTGGAGTAGGGGCAGACCTGATGGGCGCGGTCGACCAGTTGCTGCGCCGCGTCGCGCGCCAGGCCCGGCAGCGAGATATTGAGGTCGACCTCGATGCCGAAACCGGCCGGGATGGGGCCGATGCCGACGGTGGCTTCGACACTGACGTCGGCCGGGATCGACAGTTTGTCGCGCGCGGCGACGAACTTCATCGCGCCGATGAAGCAGGCGCTGTAACCGGCGGCGAACAGCTGTTCGGGATTGTTGCCCGGGCCGCCTGCGCCGCCCAGCTCGCGCGGGGTGCTCAGTTTGACGTCCAAACTGCCGTCCAGCGCGACGGCGCGGCCGTCACGGCCGCCGGTGGTGGCAACGGTGGTGCGGTACAGTACTTTTTCGATCGACATGGCGTTCTCCTTTGGGGTGTTTAATTTATATCGTTTGATATTTTATCGTGTACGATATAAATGTTAAGACAACATTTGCTGGGTTGAATTCATCGCTCAGTCCGCGTTGAACAAGTTGGCGCGCAAGCCCTTCAACTGGTCGCGCAGCGTGACGATCTCGTCCAATGAACAGCCGAGCGCCTGGGCGACACACATCGGAATCGGCTCGGCCTGCGCCCGCAATGCCTTGCCGGCCTCGGTCAGCGTCACCCGCACCTGCCGCTCGTCGCCGGCGTAGCGTTGGCGCTGCAGCAGCCCGCGCGCTTCCAGCCGTTTCAACAGCGGCGTCAGCGTCGTGGTTTCGAGGTACAGCTGGGCGCAGATGTCCGACACGTTGACGTCGTCCCGCTCCCACAGCACCAGCATGACCAGATACTGCGGGTAGGTGAGGTCCAGCGGCTTCAGCGCTTTGCGATAGACCTTATTGACGCCCAGCAGCGTCGAGTACAGCGCAAAGCATAGCTGGGCACTGAGTTTCAGATCATCGCGGCGCGGGCCGCCGGTCGGCGTTTCGTTCTTCATGACGCCAATATATATCGCGTGCGATATTATTGCAAGCGCTATTTTTCACCGCCTTGCGCTGAGGGCTTCGGCTATGCTGTGAGCGAAGGAGGTGACGCCAATGGCGCGCGTTTTCATTACCGGATCGAGCGATGGGTTGGGGCGGCTGGCGGGCGAGTTATTGCTGTCGCAAGGCCATGAGGTGGTCTGGCATGCGCGCAACGCGGCGCGCGCGGACGAGATGGCGGAGCGGTTGCCCGCCGGGGCGGCGGTGACGATCGGGGATCTGTCGAGCCTCGCGCAGATGCGCGCGGTGGCGGAGCAGGTCAACCGCATGGGTGTGTTCGATGCGGTGATTCACAACGTCGGCGTCGGCTATCTCGAACCGCGGCGGGTGGAAACGGCGGACGGATGGCCGCTGTTGTTCGCCGTCAACGTCATGGCGCCCTATGTGCTGACCGCGCTGATCGACCGGCCCAAACGGCTGGTATATCTCAGTTCGGGTATGCATCTCGGCGTGAGCGCCCATCTTGACGACACGTTGTGGACCCGGCGCCGCTGGGAGGGGGCGGAAGCTTACGCGGAGAGCAAGTTGCACGACGCGCTGCTGGCTTTCGCCATTGCCCGGCATTGGCCGGCGGTGCAGGCCAATGCGGTGGATCCGGGCTGGGTGCCGACGCGCATGGGCGGGCTGTCGGCGCCGGACGATCTGGATCTGGGGTGTCGCACCCAGGCGTGGCTCGCGGTCAGCGACGAGGCGGCCGCGTGCGTGTCGGGCAAGTACTTCTATCATCTGCAACAGCAAGATGCCAATCCCGAGGCGCGGCGGTCCGATCTGCAAGACCGGTTGATTGCCCTGTGCGCGCACTATTGCGGTATCGCTTTGCCGGATTAACGGCCGTGGTGTTTGGTGTGGCGTGCGTTGCTTCGCGATAATAGCAATCGTTTTGTCTGACAAAAAAACAATGAGGCAAAAGACCATGACTGCCAATATCTTCCAGTTTTCCGGATAAGATATTCTCCAGGAACGCCTTTTTTCATGGCCTTGTCATCAATGAATGGCTGATATAGTATTTTCTGCGAGGAAGTTGGTTATTTGAAAACAACCTCGCATTGTTTTACTACCCCCGTGCCGGTTGATGGATCGCTGTTTTTTCGATCTCATCGCATCATTGTTTTTCGCAAAATACCGCTTTCTCTTGGTGAAGCCCGCGCGCATGCCGCGCGCCGTGTGCTTTCTACCCCCATCAGCATAATTGGCCGTTAGCCGTTTTTTTGCCCGCATTCAAATGCGCTGACCGTTTTGTTTTTATATGGCGTCATCGCCAGGGGATTTTATCGCCTGCGATTTTTTAAATCAGGCCACATAGATGGCCAATCGTTTTTTGCACATCACTTCGCAATGAGGTTAAGTATGAAATCAGACTATAAAATTGGCGTTGGTCTAGCGACTTTCTTGGTCATGGCCAATATGCTGGGGTCGGGCATTTCCATGGTGCCGGCCTATATGGCGTCGATCGGCACCATCGGCACGTTGAGTTGGCTGATCGCCATCGTAGGCGCCGTATCGCTGGCCCTGGTGTTTTCCCGTCTGGCCATTGTCGATCCGGCCGAGGGCGGGGTCGTGGCCTACGCCTCGAAGGTGTCGCCGGTGCTGGGGCGGCAAACGCAGATCTTCTACGTGTTGGCGAATTTGACCGGCAACTTGGCGGTGGCGGCGACGTCGATTGCCTATTTCAGCATGCTGTTCCCTGTGCTGCAGGATCCGCTGGTGTCGTCGATCAGCATTATCGTCGAGACGTGGATTTTGGCGCTCATCGCCATGATGGGGATAGGCTGGGTGGCGCGGCTGGCCACGCTCGGGGTGATCATGATCGCCCTGCAGATCGTGTCGGTCGGCACCTACGGCTGGACCGCGTTCAGTCCCGCGCTGTTTGCCCAGAACTGGAACGTGTCCGGTTCCGGCGCCTTGAGCGCGATTTTCTCCGGCATTCTGGTTTGCCTATGGAGTTTCCTCGGCGTCGAAACCGCGAGCGTGAACAGTGGTCTGGTCAGGAATCCGAGCCGCACCGTGCCGTTGGCCACCATGCTGGGCGTCGGTCTGGTCTGCTTGGCTTACTTCCTCTCCTGCACGGTCGTGGGCGGGCTATTCACGATGAAGGTGCTGGGCAATACGCCGGCGCCCTGGGTTCTGGCGGTGAGCACGCTGTTCTCGCCCAAGCTTGGTCCGTTGGTCGCCGCGGCCGAGTCGGTGTTGTGCTTCGCATCGCTGTGTTCGTGGATTTTCATCGTCGCCGAAGCCGCCGCGCGCGCCGGCGCCGACGGCACGCTGCCGAAGCTGTTTGCCGAAACCAACGCGCGTGGCGTGCCGGTCAAGGGCATCGTCGTCGAGGCGGCGGTCATGACCGCCGCGATGATCGTGGCCATCGTGCTCAAGCAGGATCTGGTATCGATCTTCGGCGCCACGGCGACGCTGGCGTCGCTGTTCGTCCTGTTCCCGTATTTCTATTCGATCCTCTATCTGCTCAAGCGCCAGGAAAAGAAAGGCCCGCTGCTGACCGCCGCGGCGATACTCGGCATGTTGTTCTGCTTTGTCGCCATTGCCGGCGGCACGCAGGTTCAGCTGGCCTTGACGCTGGTCGTGGCGCTGGGGTTGTTCCTGTTGTCGGTGCGCGCCGGCGACGCGGACGGGCTGGCATCGGGCAAGGCGCCGGCAGACGCGGCGATTAGCGAATAGGGCAGGGTAAAGGCAGGCCGCCAAGTCCAAACCAGCGCGCCAGATTATCGAAATCGCGCTGCAGCCCGCGATCGAGCTGGCGAAAGGCGGCTTGGACCCGTTGCACGAGCGGCGGGTCCAGCTCGCGCCGGCTTGCGCTGCGGAAAATCATCATGAAGGGTGCGAGCGCGGTGTGGTAACCGTGCGCATCGAGTCGGCTGTCGGTCAGCGCGTTTTGCAGTTCTTCGAAGCTGAAGGCCGCGCGCATCGAGTGAAGAAAATCCAGCGTGAACGGCGCGGACTGCATGTCGGCGCGGTCGTAGGCGAAAAACCGCTGGGTCGCCGCGCGCTTGAGGCGGCCGAAGTCGGCCAGGAACAGTCCGCCGTCCGGTTTCAGTACGCGGCGGACTTCAGCGAGCGCGCGCGTCAACGCGCCGACGTCGTTCAAATGGTGCAGCGACATCGTGCATAGCACGGCGTCGAAGCTCGCCGCCGCCAGATCGTTGAGACAGGTGACGTCGCCATGGCGCAATGTGACATTGTCGAGGTTTTCCCGCGCCAGCGTGTCCCGCGCCAGGCCCAGCATGCGCTGGGAGGCGTCGACGCCGACGAACTGGCAGTCGCGGTTGAGCCGCGCGATCTGCGCCAGTTGGTTGGCCGGGCCGCAAGCCAAGTCCAGCACGCGGTCGCCGCTGCGGATCACCGGCAGCGACAGGGCGGCGTGAAACAGATAGATGTAGGCCAGAATGCCTTGTTCGCGGCCGCTGTCGGCAAAGGCGGCGACTTGCTCCGCGGCCTCCATCACACCCTGGTCCTCGGGCGTGCGCGGCAGGCAATGGCGTGTCAGCCGTTCCAGCAGCAGGTGGGCGATCATGGCCGGTGCCGACATGGCTCAGCGCTTTCCGCCGGAAGCCATGGCGCGCCGTTGCCACAACAGTAGCGGCAGGCGTAGCACGAATCCCGTCATCAAGCGAATGTGCATCCAGGTCAATAGCCGGTTGTCGCGCCAGTAGTTGAAGTGGGATACCCCGCCTTCGCCGGGTTGAAAGTACTTGACCGGCGCGGACAGGTTGATCGGCCTCACGCCAGCCCAGCACAGGCGCACCACCGCTTCCGGATCGAAGTCGAAACGGCGCATCCAGCGCTGCCGGCGCATGATGCGCCGCAACGGGGCGATCGGGTAGACGCGAAAACCGAACAGCGAGTCGCCGATGCCCATGCCGAGCGTTTCCAGATTGGCCCACCAGTTGGAGATCTTGCGCCCTTTGACGCGTAGCGACGGCGCGCTGGCATCGAACACCGGCACGCCAAGCACCATGGCGTCGGGCGCGTCGCGCGAGCAGGTCATGAAATCGGGAATGTGATCGGCCGGGTGCTGGCCGTCGGCATCCATGCACAGCACATGGCTGAAGCCCTCGCTCTGCGCCTGGTCGAGGCCGAACAGCACCGCGGCGCCTTTGCCGCTGTTTTCCGGCAGGGCCAGTACCCGCAGTCCCGCATCTTGGCGCGCCATTTCGCGCAAGGCCTGCTCCGAGCCGTCGGTGCTACCGTCGACGACGACCCAGACCGGCTGCCATTGCGCGCGCGCGGCGCGGACGGTGTCGAGCACCTTGGGTCCGGGGTTGTAGCTGGGGATCAAAACCAAATGGGACGACGACGGGTTGTTCATGCTGCCTTGGATTAAGCGGCCCGGCGCGATGATCCGGGCGGTAATGGATAAACCCGCTGGAACATAGCCGATTCTCCAGCGGGCGGTCAAGGGTCCCTAAAGCTTCATGGCGGGATCGATCGGGCGCGGCACGGCCGATTCAAAATAACGCTGCAGTTTCGCCGAGGTGATTTCCAGGTTGTCATCCGCGTCGAACACTTCGCCGGGCACGGCGCGGTAAATCATCGGAAATGCCGGGGGGCGCCATATTTTCCACCCTTTGCTCAAATACGCCGAGTTGGTGGTAATCAAAACGGTTTGCAGCGGCGCGCCGGCCTTTTTGGCGATCAGCGCCGCGGAGCCTTGAAAATCGTTGACCGGCAGCCTGACGGTGCGTGTGCCCTCGGGAAAGATCATCAACAGATTGCCTTTCTCCACACGGTCGATGGCCTGTCGAAACATCAACCCCGGGTGACGGTTGGAGACGTAGCCGGCCAGCCGCGCGCCGGCGCCGAGAAACAGATTGCCGCCGATGCTGGCTTTCATCAGGCAGATGGCGCGGCGCACACGCGAGAGCACGAGAAACGCGTCGATCATGCTGGGATGGTTGGGTACGAGCAGCAGACGCCCGCGGCCATTGAGCGCGTCAAGCGCCTGCAGATCCAGCCGCATGATGCCGCAGGCCTGGGCGCCCTCGAGAAAGACGCGGCAGATGAGGCTGATGCCGCCTTGGACCAGCGGCTCTCGCAACGCGCGCGGCGCGGCGAATAACGGCAGAGCCAGTACGTTGCCGAGAAGCAACATCGATCCCAGCCAAAGCAGCAGCGTGTAGAAGAGCAGAATCTGATGGAGACGATGTATGTAATGCAGTATGGCCATGCGGTATCAAATAGTCATTGCCTGGCCGATAGGCGCTGGCGATGGACACTATGATAAGGGATCGGGCCGATGTTGTGCCGCGCGATTTAATCGCGGGCGGCGATGCGCATTTTACGAACCTATAAAAAGGCCATTGTCGACCATTTTTGCACGGTTTTACTTTATAATCCCTTAAATTGTTATAAGCCCTGTTCGCACGCTGGAATCTACATGCTAGAAGATATCGTTAAAAGCTATTTGATCGACAATAAAGGCAAAGATCCGGCCTTATTCGACAATCCCGATCTGCTGGTTTCCGAGCTGAAGCTGGATTCGCTCGATATGGTGGAAATGCTGTTCGAAATTGAAGACCGTTGTGGATTTCAACTTCCCGATCCGATGCGTTACGCGCAGATGCATTTTTCCGCCATGCTGGCGGATATCGAACAAGCGATTCGAGAACACAACAATGGCGAGCTGCCTGCGTTCGACCTACAGGCGACCTCGCATTGACCAACGTTCTGATTACCGGCATGGGCGCCATCAGTCCGCTCGGCGCTGATCGGCGGCAGTCGTTTGCCGCCGCGCTGGCGGGGCGGTGCGCCATCGGGCGCGCGGCGCCGGATATCGCCCAATGGCTGCCTCAGGTGCTGACCGCGCCGGCCGCCGCCGAACCTTCCTCTTTGCTGGATCCTCGTTGCGCCGGACTCGACCGGGCAACGCAGTTTGCGCTGGTGGCGGCCAACGAGGCCCTCTGCGATGCCGGCATCGCCGCCCATCCCGACGATGCGCGCCGTATCGGCGTTTATGTCGGCATCGGTTTTGGCGGCGCACAGACGGTCGACGCGTTGTATGCGCGCTTGCAGCAAACCTTGCGCGACAACGGCAACCCGGCCGTGATGCACCCGCTGTCGGTGCCGCGCATGATGGCCAACGCGGCCGCGGCGGCGGTATCGATGCAGTATGGCCTGCACGGACCCAGCTATACCTATTCGGTTGCCTGCGCGTCCTCCGCCGTGGCGATCGGCGAGGCGTTCCGCGCCATCCGCGACGGTTACCTCGACGCGGCCGTGGTAATCGGCGCCGAGGCCATGCTGACGCCGGGCGCCATGCTGGCCTGGAATGCGCTGCGCGTGATGGCCAAGCCCGACGCCGACGATGTGTCGCGTAGTTGCCGGCCTTTCGCCAAGGGGCGCAGCGGCTTTGTGTTGGGTGAGGGCGCGGCGGCCATCGTGCTGGAGAGCGAGACGCGCGCGCGCTCCCGGGCGCAGGCGGCGCTGGGCGAGGTCTGCGGTTATGGCTGCAGCAGCGATGCGTCGCATCTGACGGCGCCGTCGAGCGAGGAGCAAGTGACCGCCATGCGCCAGGCTTTGGCGCAAGCGGGGCTCGAACCAGGGGATATTCAGTATCTGAATGCCCATGGCACCGCCACCGAAGCGGGCGACGTGGTCGAGACGGCATCGATCCGCGCGGCGTTCGGCGCCGCCGCCGAACGGCTGGCGGTCAGCTCCACCAAGTCGATGCATGGCCATTTGATCGGTGCGAGCGGCATTCTCGAGTTCGTGCTGAGCGTGATGGCGATGAATGCGGGCGCCCTGCCGCCGACCGCCACGTTGGACGAACCGGATCCGCGTTGCGACCTGGATTTCGTGCCGCGCACCGCGCGCCATGACTGCGAGGTCTCCGCCATCATGTCCAATTCCTTTGCTTTCGGCGGCAGCAACGTGTCGCTGGTGGCGCGTCGCCATGACTGACGACGCCGGCTACCGCTATCCCATCGCGCTGACGCGTTCGGACATCGAGGCGGTGCTGCCGCACCGCGGCGATATCTTCTTTTGTCAGCGGCTGACCATTGACGGGCCCCACCACTTTTCCGGGGTGGCGCGCTGGTCTGGAGACAATCCGCTGATTCGCGGGCATTTCCCGGGCATGCCGGTGGTGCCGGGGGTCATGTTGATCGAGGCTGCGGCGCAACTGGCCGGGGCCGGCCTGCTGGTGGGCGATCCTTACGTCAAAACCTTGCCGGCGGCGTCGGTGGGCGTGCTGGCCGGCGTGCGCAACGGCTGGTTCAAGGCCGCGGTGCGGCCCGAGACCGACGTGGCGTTCGCGATCCAGTGCCGGCAATTGGCGCCGGCGCTGGTGCAGGTGAATGCGCAAATCACGGTCGGCGACAGCGAGGCGGCCAGGGTGGAGTTTTCCCTTGCCTACGTGCCGAGCGAACAGGTGTTCGCCGGCTAGCGGCGTTGGCGCAATGCCGCGCGTTGCGCGGCGATTGCGCCCTACGACTCCTGATGCGCTCGCGTAGGGCGCACTCGCCGAAGGCAGTGCGCCACAGACGCGCGCGGCGCCAGACCCTAGACCATCCCGCCGTTGATCGACAGGATTTGGCCGGTGATATAACCGGCTTCCTCCGAGGCCAGATAGGCCACGAGCCCCGCCACTTCCTCCGGTTTTCCCGCCCGCTTCATCGGCACCAGGCGCGCGATCGCTTCGGCGTCGAAGGTATCCTTGCTCATTTCCGATTCGATGATGCCCGGCGCGATGGCGTTGACGGTGATGCCGCGGCTGGCCAATTCCAGCGCCAACGATTTGGTGGCGCTGTGCAGCGCGCCCTTGGCCGCGGCGTAGTTGGTTTGGCCGCGGTTGCCGGTCAGCGCGGCGACCGAGGTCAGATTGATGATGCGTCCCCAGCGGGTGCGAATCATCGGCAGCGTCAGCGGCTGCGTGACGTTGAAAAAGCCGTGCAGCGACACGTCGATGACCCGGTGCCACTGTTCGGGGCGCAGGCCCGGAAAGACGGCGTCGTCATGAATGCCGGCGTTGTTGACCACAACCTGGATCGGGCCTTGCTCCAGTAGTCCGTCCAACGCCGCGCGCGCGGCATCGGCATCGGTGACGTCGAATTGCGTCACCTCGGCCGCGTTCCCCGCTTTGACCAGCTCGGCGCACAGCGCCTCGGCCGTTTCGCGTTGCCGGTGGGTATGGATGACGACGTGAAAGCCGTCGCGTGCCAGGCGTCGGCAGATGGCGGCGCCGATAGCGCCGCTGCCGCCGGTGATCAATGCGCGTTTCATCGTGACAAACTCGCTTAAGATGTGGGGCCGGCGAGCGCGTCGGCGTCCAGCACGGCGCTGATGCGTCCGCTGGCCAACGGCGCGCCGGCATGAATGTCGAATTGGTACAGCACGGTGACGCCGTTGCCCGATAGCCGGGTGGCGCGAATGATCAGCGTCTCGCCGATGTCGTCCAGACGCGGCCGGTACCAGCGCACGTCGCGCACGCTGGCGAGAAAACCCGCCTTGGGCGGCGCGTCCGTGCCGGCGCGCAACGCGCCATGCATCGCCATGGCTTGCGCCGCGTATTCGATGACGTTCGCGATGCCGATCCGTCCGTCCGCCATGAGCGGATTGTCGCCGCGTCGATGACTGTCGGCTTGGCAGACGATGGTCTCCGCATCCCACTCGATCACCTGTTGCAGCAAGCACATGTCGCCCTGATGGGGAATGCGCGCGGCAATGTCGTCGTGGCCGATCATCCGCCCACCTCGATGGCCAGACGCGTGTCGTCGAGATAGTCGAGCACGACGCGGCCGGCGCCGCCGCCTGCCAAGCGCTGCAGCAGCGGCAGGGCGCGGGCGGTGGGAATCTCGCGTCGCAGCTGCTCCAGCGGCGGTTCACTCAGGGTGTCGGCCGGATCACGGGTGAGCGATAGGCCGAGCGTCGCCATGCTGTGCGCGCCGCGCGTGGGCGAGAGCACCAAGCCGACACCGAAGGGAAAGGGCACCGGGCGCAGTGCAAAGAGCGGCTCGGGGTACGCGGTGTCGAACGCGATGAGCAGGCAGGGCGCGCCGCTCGTCAGCACCTGGCCCGCGGCCTCGATCAGGCCGGCGCCGAACGATGCGTCATAGGCGCTGAGGCTGGTGGAGGCCGCTTCGCAATGCGTGGCGATACTCCAGTAGCCGGCGGCGGCGTTATGCACGGAATTATGAAAGCGTGTCGGCGAGATCATGCGCTCGCTCGACGCCAGCGCGTCGAGCAGATGGTGGCAATTTTCACAGTCGCCGCCGCTGGATGTGAACACGTTGGCCAGGCCGCCCGGGTCGATGCCGGCGGCTTCTGCCGCGGCGAGGCCGACTGCCATCGACAGTTTGATCGAGGTGCCGGCGCGGCGGCGCTCGGTGGCGGGCAGCAATGCCGGCGCCGTCACGGTCACCGGGGCGAGCTCGGCCGGCTTGTCGCCGCAGAGAATCGCAACGGCCTCTTCCCAGTCGGGCAGGCCCGGCCCCAGCAAACTGATGCCGTCCAGGTAGATCGCGTCCATGCTCATGCCGCCTCCCGCGAGAAAATCAGGCTGCAGTTGCTGCCGCCGAAGCCGAAGGAATTGCTGAGCACGTGGCGCAACGGCCGCTCTTCCGTGGCCAACAGATAATGGCTCTTCAGGCGCGGATCGAGGTGTTCGGTGCCGACGCCGCCCGGCAGAAAGCCGCCATCGAGCACAATGGCGCAGAGGATCGCCTCGATGCCGCCGGCCGCGCCCAGCGTGTGGCCGGTGTGCCCTTTGGTGGAGCTGCAGGGGAGGCGGGTGCCGAACACGGCCGAGACCGCGGCGTCCTCGGCGGCGTCATTGCTCGGCGTGGCGGTGCCGTGCAGGTTGATATAGTCGATGTCGCCCGCCGTCAGGCCGGCGCATTGCAGCGCGGCGGTCATGGCCGCGCGCGCGCCCAGTCCTTCCGGATGGGGGGAGGACATGTGGTAGGCGTCGCTGGTCTCGCCCACGCCGGTCAGCAGGATGCTGCCTGGGCGGGCGTCGTGCGGCCGCTCCAACAGCGCGTAGGCGGCACCCTCGCCGATCGAGATGCCATCGCGGTCCGCATCGAAGGGCCGGCACGGATTGGGCGACACCAGTTGCAGCGACGAGAAGCCATAGACCGTGGTGAGGCACAGCGAGTCGACGCCGCCGACGATGGCGGCGTCGACGAGCCCCAAGGCGATCAGGCGCTCCGCCGCGCCGAATACCTTGGCGCTCGACGAGCAGGCGGTGGAGATGACGCAGGCGGGGCCGGCCAGGTCGAAGTAGTGGCGCACGAAATCCGCCACCGAATAGGCGTTGTGCGTTTCACGGTAGCGATGATCGCCGGGTAGCCGGCCGCTGGCCGGATCACGATGGCGATAGGCGATTTCGGAGCTGAGAATGCCCGAGGTGCTGGAGCCCAGCAGCACGGCGACGCGGTCCGGGCCGTAGCGGCCGACCGCCTCGCGCACGCGCTCGGCGAAACCGTCCTGTTCCAATGCGTATTGCGCCAAGCGGTTGTTGCGGCAATCGAAGCGGGCCAAGTCGCTGCGGATTGCCGTCGCGTCGAGCCCCGCGACTTCGCCCATGCAGAAGGCAAAATCGATGGTTTCCCACTGTTTGCGGACAATCCCGCCTCGCTGGCGGCGCAGGGCGTCGGCGTGGGGGGCGAGACCCGCGCCAAGCGCGCTGGTCAGGGTGTAGGCACTGAGTCGGAGGGCTAGCATAAACACTTCACGGCAGGTCGATGCGGCGCGGCATTGGCAGGCCGCGCTGTCGGGTTGGGAAACGGTAAACGGGCGCGGCTCATGGGCGATCCTCGTAGGCCTGGCGCAGGGTCACGGGCTTGAGTTGGCGCTCGGCCAACGTGTCCAGAATGCGCGGGAGAACGTCGAGTATGACCGGCTGGCCATTCAAGTCACGTGCGGCGTTGCCGTCGTGCAGCAACAGGATATCTCCGGCACGGAGATGGCGGGCCAGTTTGGCGTAAACCGCCTTGGGATTTTTGTCCCGCGTATCATAACCTCGACGTGTCCAGCTCGCAAGAAACAGCCCGGCGCGGTGCAGACAGGGGTCGAGGAAGGGATTGCGCAGCCCGGCGACGGCGCGGTAGAAGCGCGGGCGCTGCCCGGTCAGCGCTTCGAGCGTGGCTTGTCCTTCACCGATTTCGCGGCGCCAGCCGGCAAGGCCGCTGAACGCGGTGAAGGTGCGATGGCGCTGGCCGTGGTTTTCAATGGCGTGGCCTTCCTGCACCATCTGGCGGCACAGTTCGGGGTAGCGCGCCGCCTGCTCGCCGATGCAGAAGAAGGTGGCGCGCGCGCCGTAGCGGCGCAAGATGGCCAGCACTTGCGGCGTGACCTCGGGGTCGGGGCCGTCGTCGAGGGTGAGGGCGATTTCGCCGCGCGCGATGGCGGCGGCCGGCAGCCGCGTGAGATTGCGTCCCAGCAAGCGGCAACGCGGCAAGAGCCCCGCGCTGGCGATGACGGCGTGCAGCGCGATCAGCGCGCCGATAAGCCAGGGCCAGAGCGCCGGCCGGGCGACGAAGAGGCCGAGCGCCAGCAGGTGCAGCACCAGGCACAGCCGCAGGAAAGGACTCGGTTGCCAGCGTGTCATGGCGATTGCTCCCAGGGGGCGTCACGCAACCAATCTTCCCACAGCGCGCGCCAAACCGGCCAGCTGTGATCGCCATCGACGCGATGAACGCGCGTGGGGGGGATGAGGCTGGCAAGCAGTTCCTGGCCGTGGATGAAGCGGTCGTTCCGCGCGAGTCCCAGCCAGACCGGTAGTGTGCGTTGGCCGGGATTTCCCTCGCGCCACAGCCAGTGCCACCAGCCGCGTTCGTCGGTGCGAGAAGCCGCGGGATCGCGCGCCCAGGCGTCAATCCCCGTCGCGGAAAGTTCGTTGAGGACGTCCGCCGTGCCGGGGTAGGGCGCGATCAGCTTGATGCCTGCCAGATGCGCCGCATGCTGGGCGGCGTAATGGAGCGCGTTGAAACCGCCTAGCGAGATGCCGGCGAGCCAGATATCGGCATAGCCTTGCGCTTTGGCCGGCAGGATCACCTGGTCATGCAAATCCGGCGCCACCGTTTGTGCCATCACCTGCTGATAGCCGATGTCGGCGAGCACGATGTCGAGCGCGAGTCGCCGCGCACGCACGGCGGCGACGAACCCTTGCTCGATCAAGTCCTCCAGCCGCGCCTTGGCCGGCGGCAACAGCACCAACAGGCGCGGCGCGCGCTGACCGGGACTGGCGGCGTCATACAGGGTGCGCATGGGGACGGACTCGCGCCAGCATGGCGGCAAAGAGCAGGGCCAGGAACGCGCCGATGGCCACGGTGGAACCGATGTAGGACAGCACGGGCACGCTGGATGTGCCCAATAGGCCGAAACTCATGACGGTGGCCAGATTGGCGATGACGAGCGAGGTTTCCATCTTGCGCGTGTCGCCGACGTCGTCGCTCACGAAAAACAGCGCGTAGTTGGAGCCGATGGCGACCACCAGCAGCAAGCCGACCAGATGCAGAATGGTCAGCGTGATGCCGGCGAGATGCAGCAGCGCCACGTCGCACAACACGGCGCAGACGAGCGGAAAGGCCACCACGCCCGCGCGCCGCGGTCCGCAGGCGATGGCAAGCAAGAGCAGGATCGCCAGACAGCCGAATCCGGAGAGGATCAGCGCCTCGTGGGTATAGCTGTCGAAGATGCCGGTGGTTTCTTCCAGTAAATCGATCACGGTGACTTGACCGAGGCGGGCGGCGCCGAGTGCCGCGCGCACGCGGTCGAGGTCGATTTGATCGCCGTGCGCGCCTTCGCCGCTCGGGCGCAGCGGCATCAGCACCAAGTAGCCGTCCGGCCGCTTGATCAGCATCGAGTCGAGCAGCATGCCGGAAGCGGTGCCGGCCAGCGCGGCGCGCGTCAGCGGCGCCTGTGCTCGCGCCGCGCGCAAGTCAGCCAGGAAGCCCTCAAGTTTGTCGGCCGACAGCGGCAAGCCGGCGACCGCCGTTTGCAGGTTTTGCCGCGCCGCGCGCTCGTCCGGCAGCGCCGATCGGCGCGCTGCCTGCATGGCGAGACTGGGCAGCAGCTGACTGGGCGCATGGAAGCCGCCGATCGTTTGCGCGCGCGCCAAGCGGGAGAGCACGGCATCGACCCGTTCCGAGGCGACGAGCGCGCTTTCCTGGTCCGGCGCGGTGAAGCTCGCCACGTAACGGGTGTCGTTGCCGCCGAGGTCGCCGCGCAGTTGCAGGTCGAGCTGGCTTTGCGCCTTGGTGATCGGGCTCAGCGCCGTCAGCGAATGGTTCCAGAGCGTGTCGCGGTTGACGACGACGAGCGCGGTGGCCAGCACGCCGGCGGCCGCGATCAGCCAGTAGAAGCGCGCGAGTCCGTCGAAAACGCGTTGCAACAGCGCGCCGAACCGGGTCAGGTTGCGCAGCCGGGCGCCGGCGGGAATCAGCCCCGGCAGCACGTAGCGCGTCACCAGCGCGGCGGCGACGAGGCCGCTGATCGAGTAGAGGCCCAACTGCGACAGGCCGGGGAAGCTCGAACTCAAGAGGGCGGCAAAACCGACGATGGAGGTCAGCACCCCCAGCCGGATGGTGCGCCAGAAACCGGAGGGATGCGCGCCGTCGCTACGTTGCATGAACAGGTAGATCGAGTAGTCGACCGCTTCGCCGATCAGCGTGGTGCCGAACCCCAGCGTCAAGCCATGAACATGGCCGAACGCCAGGCTCACCGCGGCGATGCCGGCGAGCGCCCCGGAGACGACCGGCACCAGGCCGAGCAGCAACAGCATGGGCGAGCGGTAGATCAAGAGCAGCAAGCAGACGACCAGCACGGTGCCTACCGTGGCCAGGCGGGCGACCTCGCCCTGGATGGTGTCGCGGGAAGCCACCGACAGCACGCTGGTGCCGCTCATCACCAGCCGCGTGCCGGCCGAGCGGTTCGGCAGTGCGGAAAAGGCGGCGCGGATGCTGTCGAGCGCGCGCGCTTGCGCGTCGGTGTTGAGACCCGACTCGGCCAACTGCGCCATCAGCACCGCGCGTTGGCCGTCGCGCGAGACCCAGACGCCGTTGTCGGTGCGCGGCGGCGTGTCGCCGCCGAATTGATCGATGATGCGCAGGGTTTCGCCCGTCGGATCGCGCGGCAGCAGCGGTTTGATGGCGAGGCCGGCGTCGCCGGAGAGTTCGTCGATCATGTCCTGGATGGCTTGATGCATGCCCGCGGCGCCGAAGCGCGCCGGCGTAACCGCCGGACTCAGCAGGTAGCGGTTATCGAAGTAGTAGCGTTGGTCGCGCTCGCTGGTGGCGGCGTCGCCGTCTTGCACCGAGGCGAATTGCGGGTCGCGCGCGAGTTTGCCCGTCAATTGGCGCGACAGCCTGGCGCGCTCTTCGGCGCTGCCGCCCTCGATGCCGACGAGCACCAGGCGGGCGATGGCGCCGTCTCGCAGTTGATCGACCAGCATCTGCTGACGCACGCTGGGCGTTTTAGGCATAAAAGCCGACAGGTCGGCAATAAAGCGGGTCTGGGCGATCACCGCGATCGCGGCCAGCATGGCGGCCGCCCACAGGGCGAGAATGATCTTTTGCGGCAACGGCTTCATCGCGCGGCGGTGCTGGTGATGGTCATGTCGGAACGGTCGCCGTCCGCTTGCAGGAAGGAGATGGTTTTGACCTGCGCGCGTGCGCCGCTGATGCGGATTTGGCTGATGATCTTTTGCATGCGCGCCTGCAGCGGCGTCAACGTCAATTGCCAGTTGCCGGCCGTGCCGTCCAGCGCGATGGCGTAGTAGCGCTCCAGCGCGCCGCGGTCTCCCGACAGGGTGGCGCGGATGCTTTCGACGAAGGCGGCCGCTTCCGGGCGGTCAGACAAGGAAACGGTCATTTTTCGACCATCGCTGCGCTCCAGCGTCAGCCGGTCGCCAACGAGCACAATCGCTTCCGGCTTGGGCTTCAGCGTGCGTTTTTCCAATCGGTCCGGCGCGGTGAACGACAGTTCGCCGGAAGATTCCAGCGGCTCCTTGAGTACGGCCAGCGTCTTTTTCTCGACGAAGGTGGCTTTGCCGGACGGTTGCTGGCTCAGCATCTGCATCAGGTCCGGCATGCCGAAGCTTGCGGCATGGGCGGCGGTCACGGCCAGCAGGAACAGCAGGCCGGCGAGCGGTTTGGCGACTCGGTGTGCATACATGGCGTTGTTAGCCTTCTTCCCAGAAATCGTAAAAATTGAACCAGTTGTAGGGGGCCGCGCGGCACTGGCGCTCCAGCGCCGCCACATAGCGCTCGAGCAGGTCGCGGATGGCTGCGTCGCGCATGTCGGCCGCCGCCGCGCCGCCTGCCGTCAACGCGTCGAAGTGCACATGGTAGCGATTGCCGCCTTGGTAGAGACCAGTCATGAAATAGACCGGACAGCCCAGCATGACCGCCATGCGGAACGGTCCGGTGGGAAAGCGCGCGGCGGCGCCCAGAAACGGCAGGCTGATGTACTGGTCCGGGCCGACGGCGCGGTCGGCCAGAATGCCGACCAACGCGCCCCCCTCCAGCCGGTCGCGCACGGCGAGCATGGCATCGAGCGAGCCCAGGGTGATGATGTTCTGCATGGCTGCCGGATTGATCACCGACAGGGCGCGGTGAATACGCTGCGCGTTTTCCGGATACATCGCCATAGAGACCGACAGCTCGGGGCGGTGGCGCGCCATGGCGCGCAACACCTCGAAACTGCCCAGATGCGCGCCGAACAGCAGCGCGCCGTGGCCGGCGCCGTGTTCGCGATGCAGGGTATCCGCGCCGTCAAGCGTGATATCGAAGTCGTCGAAGCGGTCTCGCAGCAGGTAGATCCGGTCGTGGATGGTGCTGGCGAACGCCAGGACATGGCGGTAGCGGTCGCGCCAGGTGACGGGTCGCGCCAGGCAGCGCGTCAGATAGGCTTGCGACGCGCGGCGGGCTTTGCCGCCGAAAAGGACGAAATACAGCGCGATGCCGAACAGCACCACGCGCGACAAGCGCCGGCCGAGCGCGAGCGACAGCGCGCACATGATGCCGAGCCAGGCCGCGCTGCCGCGCTCTCGCTGCTGCAGCCAGCTGGGCGCGTCGTCGCGCCCGCCAGCGCGTTGCCGGCTCATACGGCGCTCTCCGGCAGCAGGAACTTGCCGTCGGCGACTTTGCGCGCACCCTCGCGAATGACGAAGCGGACAACGTCGCCCGACGGCTCGATGTCGAGCTGCAATGCCGCGCCGGGGCCTGCCGGGCAATGGAATTTTGCGACCGACAAGCCGATAGGGGCGATGCGGGTGGCTTCGACGATGGCCTGGTAGGCCAGGTCGAGCAGCACGACGCCCGGCACGATCGGGCGGCCGGGGAAATGACCGGCGAAGGCCGGATGATCGGCCGGGATGGCGAGCGTGACGGTGATCATGGCCGCTTCCGCCCGCCAAGGTGCTGGTCGATCAGCGCCGAGAGCGTGCGCGCCAGGATCTTGCCGTTGCCGTCGCGCGGCAAGGCCGGTACGAACACGATGGGGCGGGGCAGGAAGACCGGATCGAGATGGGCGCGCAGCCCGGTCAGGATCGTCTTGCGATCGAGCGTCGGCGCCACGACGAAGGCGGCTAGGCGGCCGACGTCCGTGTCGGTGCCGCCCGGCGGCACGCAGAACACCGCGTCCTCGACGCCCGGGAGGGCGGCCAGCGTGGCGTTGAGGAAGCTCAGCGAGCTGCGCTTGCCGGCGACATTGACCATGTTGGCCTTGCGGTCGAGCAATCGGAATGTCGTGGGCGAGAGAAGCGCAATCATGTCGTTGAGCATCTGCGGCGTCGGGTAGGCCGGTCCATGTGCCCAGGTTTCCCCTTCGTGGGTCTCGAGCGTGGTGGCGCCGAGGCACTGCCAGACGTCGTCGCGGCAGGGGGCGCGCATGGCAAGCTGGCCGGTTTCGGTCGAGCCGTAGATTTCGATCACCGGACAGCCCAGCCGGTGCTCGGCCTCGCGCGCGAGTTCGCGCGACAGCGGCGCCGTGGCCGACAGGATGGCGGCCACCGGCGGCAAGGCGATATCGGCCTCCAATAGCTTGCGCAGATGAAACGGCGTGATGGCCAATAGGCGCGGCGCGGGGACCTCGGCGAGGCTGGCGGCGATATCGAGCGGGAAGAAGGGAATCTGCGCCGAGAGGCGGCCGCCGGCGAACAGCGGCAGCAGCACGCTCGCCTCCAGGCCATACATGTGGCGGATGGGCGAGGTGCCGACCACCGAACAGGGCGCGCCGGCCGCGTGCCACAGCCGCTCGGCGCCGGCCAGAACGGCAAGCCGCAGCCGGCCGAAGGTTTTGTAGTGCGGGGTCGGCGTGCCGGTGGTGCCCGACGTGTAGACGCACGCCACGCGCTGGTCGAACGGGATCATCGGTATCGGCGTGCCTGCCGGCGCCGGCGGCGCCGCGACGGTGTCGACGCGGAAGTAAGGCAGGTGCGCGACCGGCGGCGCGTCCTGGTCGCCTAGGACCAACAGGTCGGTTTGTTCTGCGGCGACGGCGGCCAAATGCTCGGGCGCGGCCGAATTGGGCAGCACCGTGAGACTGCCGCGCGCGATGGCGGCGAACAGCGAAACGGCGAACCAGTAGCGGTCATGGCACATATTGAGCACGCGCGCCCGTTCGGGCAGCGCGGCCGCCAGGGTCAGCACCGCGGCGTGAAATTGGCCGCGCGAGATCCATGCGCCATGGCGGTGGGCAAAGTTCGCGTCGGGGTCGATCTCGGAAAACAGGGGCAGCGAATTCATCACGGCGTCATTCGGTGGGCTCGGTGGGCGCGCCCCACGTGCCGGTTGTCTTGCGCTGTTGCATGTACTGCCGGTACGAGCGGATGGTCTGGGCAATGTTGAAGTGCGGCCGGTCGGGCATTACGCGCAAGCGGATCAAGAACTCGCCGCCGAACATGACGCCGAGCGATACCGGTGTCAGCACCGTGGCGAAAAAGGCCCAGACGGGCAGCGGCGCCCAGCAGAACAAGGTGATGGAAACCAGCGCGCTGATGGCGAAATAGCTTGTCCAGGCGAGCGTGACGCGCCAGGTATAGTGCCGGTAGCGCGCGTCGAGCGGCTCGGCGATGGCGATCCGGGCGACGCGAGAGCACAGCGCGCCCTCGTGGCTCTTGAGTGTGCTGCCGAACAGCACGCCGAGCGATACCATGGCGCCGAGGTGCTGAACGAAGTAGAGCCAAGCCGCATGGCCGAGCAAGCGGTCGATATTCAGGGCGATGGCGGCGAGCGCCGCGAGGCAGGCGGCGGTGGCCGCCCAGCGAAACGGCGAGCGCCAGCAGGCGGCGACGATGCCCGCCGCCAGCGGCAGCGAGCCGACGACGACGGCCACGACCGGCGGGTGGGTGGAGGACGAGGCCACGTAGCTCAACAGCACGTAGAGGCCCAAAACACCCGCCAGCAGGGCGAAGGCGAGCGCGCGCCGCAACGGCGTCATTTGACGCGGCGCTCGCCGACGTAAGCCGTCAAGGCGCGCAGGGAGCCGAAGATATGCGCGTTGTCTTCGCTGTCGGCCTTCATTTGTACGCCGTATTGCTTCGAAACCACCAGCGCGATCTCCAGGATGTCGATGGAGTCGATGCCCAGCTTGTCGCCGTAAAGCGGCTCTTCCGGGACGATGGCCTCCGGCGCGATATCCAGGTTCAGTGCCGTCACGATCAAGGCGGCCATCTCTTTTTCGAGCGCCAGATCCGGGGTGGTTTGTGCGGTGGAGTGAAGTTCCATGATTTGCATTTCGCGCCGATGATTTTGGATAAAACAGGTGTTAATAAAAATGTCCGGCAATCGCCAACGTCATCCACTTTTCGGTATGATCACGTTCCCTGACCGGCGCTGGCGCCGGATTTGTCCGGACACTGCCAAGTTCATTATTCTTGACAGAAAAGGGCAAAATTATAGCAAGAGGGGTGTCCGAAGGTACAGCGCGATATCGGATGAACAAGGAGTCGAATTGAACGAAGGGGTATTGTACCGCCGTAACCGGCCACTGGGCGTGGTGGGCACCGTCCTCACCCATTTCTGGTTCAAGATGTTCGGCACCATGGGATTCACCCTGTGCTTTTTTGCCGCCTATCTGTTTTTGCTGCGCCATCCCGCCTCGCCGGTCTCGCTCATCCCCACGACCTGGCCCGACGCGGCGATCGGTTTTAACCCGGCGGCCCTGCCGATTTATCTGTCGTTGTGGTTTTATGTCTCGCTGCCGCCGGTGCTGATGCTGACGCGCGCCGCCATCATCGGCTATGGGGCGCGGGTGGCTGTGCCGTGTCTGATCGGTTTGGCCGTGTTCTATTTCTGGCCTAATGCGGTGCCGCCCGCGGATATCGACTGGGCGCGTTATCCGGGTGTGGCGTTTCTGAAAAGCGTCGACATGGCGGGCAACGCCTGCCCTTCCTTGCACGTCGCCACGGCGGTGTTTTCCTGCGTCTGGCTCCACTGGCGCTTGCGCTTCTTGCGCGCCGGGCGGTGGCTGCTGGCGCTGAATGTCGTCTGGTGCGTCGCCATCGCCTACTCCACCATGGCGGTCAAGCAGCACGTGGCGATCGATGTGCTCGCCGGCACGTTGCTCGGTCTTCTCGCTGCTTGGGGCACCGGGCTGCGCGCGCACGCCGGGCGCTGGCTCGAACGCCCCGTCAGCGCGTAGCGATCAAATCGCCAAGCGCCGCCGGCACCTGGCCCCATTGCAATGCCGGGGTGCCATGCCAGGCGGCGAGATTGGCGAGCGCGCGCGTCAAGTCTTCCGCCAGGCGCGCGCTGGCGCGCACGCCGGGTTCGAGGTAGAGCGCCTTGATCTCGAAAATGCCTTGCTGCCGGTGCGCCTTGGCATCGAGCCGGCCGACGAGCTTGCCGCGTTGTAGGATCGGCAGCACGAAGTAGCCGTACTGGCGCTTGGGGGCGGGGGTGTAGCATTCGATGCGATAATCGAAGCCGAACAGTTCCTGTGCCCGCTTGCGGTCCCATACGACGGGATCGAACGGCGAGAGCAGTGTCGTGGCGGTGGCCTTGAGCGTGCCGTCTTGCGCCTCGGTCAGCGCGTCGTGGAGTTCTGCGTGGACGAAGGCATCGTGTTTCCAGCCCTCGATACGCACCGGAATCAATTCCCCCTCGTCAGCCAGGCGATGCAGCGCTTCGTCGTAGCGGCCGCGCTTGAGCCGGTAGTAATCGGCGACCCACCCCGCCTTGACCACCCCCAGCGCGCGGCAGCTGTTCTTCACCATGTCCAGCCGCGCCTGTTCGGGGTCCGGCAGATCGCGCCCATCGTCCCAGTCCGGGTGGATGCGCTCGGTCACGTCGTAGACGCGTTGGAAATTCCGGCGTTCTTTCACCATCAAGCGTCCCAGCGTGAAGAGCACCTCCAGGTGGCGCTTTTCCGGCTTCCAATCCCACCAGCCATTGCCCTTGCCCTCTTGGCGGGCGAAGTCGGCCGAGCGCACCGGTCCGTTGGCGCGAATGTGCGCGAGCAGCTGTTCAATGTCTTGCCGGTGTTGGCCGAGCCAGTGCTCCGGGTACTTCCAGCCCATGGAGGATGGGTCGAGCATGCGATGGCGCAGCAGACGGTAGTCGGCGATCGGCACGAAACAGGCTTCGTGCGCCCAATATTCGAACAACGCGCCTTGGGCGAGCCAAGCGTCGAGCCAGGCCGGGTCGTAGGCGCCCAGGCGGCTGTAGAGCACCAGGTAGGGGCTTCTCGCCACCACGCTGATGGTGTCGATCTGCAAGAGCGCCATGCGCCGGATGGCGGCGAGCACATCGGCTTTGACCGCTTTGCGGCGCGATGCGCGCAGCAAACCTTGGGCGGCAAGGTGCAGATGGCGTGCGTCTTGTACTGATAAATGAATATGGGGCATGAGATCGGCATTTTTGTCTGGTTTGTGCCGAAGTGTCCGGCGTTGCCGGCATTTGCGCAAGTCGTCCTGCGCACCGGGCGCCGATTGTCATGCCAGCGGGATTCTGCCACGCTATGCGGGGGTGGTGACGGCCCCTCTGGATTCAAGGCGGTTCTGCACAGCCGCGTGCCGGCGCGGCAAGGGTTGGCTATGCAGAGAATCTTTGAATCCTGCGCCCTTGGGGCGGAAAGTGTCCGCGTATGTTGAACCGTATCGTTATCGTCGGCGGCGGCGCCGGCGGCTTGGAGCTGGCTTGCCGATTGGGCCGCAAGCTGGGCCCGCAGCAAGTGACGTTGATCGACGCCAATCCCTTTCATGTCTGGAAGCCCTCGTTGCATGAGGTGGCGGCCGGCACGCTCGATATCCATCAGGAGGGGCTGTCCTACTCGATGCTGGCGCACGACAACGGCTTTACCTTCGTGTTCGGCGCCATGACCGCGCTGGATCGCGGCGCGCGTCAAGTCGTGGTGAGCGAGACGCGCGCGGCCGACGGCATGGTCATTCTGCCGCAGCGGTCGATCGACTATGACCTGCTGGTGCTGGCGGTCGGCAGCGAGTCCAACTATTTCGGCGTGGCGGGTGCCGCCGAGCATACCTTGTCGCTCAATGGACCGGCCGACGCCGAATGGTTCCGCCTGCGCATGCTCAAGTTGTTGACGCTGGCCAATACGGACAAAGCGCAGGACCCGCAGGCCGGGGTTCAGGTGGTGATCATCGGCGGTGGCGCCACCGGCGTCGAGCTTGCCGCCGAATTGCGCGAGGCGAGCGAAGTGCACGGCCGTTACGGCTATCCGCGGCTCGATCCGCGTCAAGACGTGCGCATCACGCTGCTGGAAGGCGCGCCGCGCATTTTGGCGCCGCTGCCGGAGCGCGTTTCGCACAAGGCGACGCAATTGTTGGCCGAGCGCCGCGTGACGGTGCGGACACAGTGCCAGGTGACCCGCATCGAGGCCGACCGGGTGACCGATGCCGACGGGCAGGTCTATCCGGCCGATCTGATCGTCTGGGCGGCGGGCATCAAGGCGCCTGCTTGGCTGACGACGCTCGGCCTGCCGCAGGGAAAGAACGGCCAGTTGCGGGTGGATCGGCGTCTGCGCGTGGAGGGCTGCCAGGACATCATGGCGCTTGGCGATTGTGCCGCGTGCGAGTATGCGGACGGCAAGTGGGTACCGCCGCGGGCGCAAAGCGCTCACCAGCAGGCGGATTATTTGGCCCGCGTCCTGCTGGCGCGGCAGCAAGGGCGGGCGGAACCCGCCGACAGTTATGTCTACCGCGATTACGGTTCGTTGGTGTCGATGGGGACGCAAACGTCGGTGGGGAGCTTGATGGGCAATCTCTTCGGCGCCACGTGGTTCGTCGAGGGGCTGCTCGCGCGCTGCATGTATGTGAGCCTGCATTTGCTGCACCACCGTGCGGTGCTGGGCGCGCCGCGCACGGCGCTGCTCGCGCTGGCGCGGTTTTTGGTCAAGCGGACCCGGCCGCTGGTCAAGCTGCACTGATGCCGGGAAATTGTTGGGGAAAATCCATGTTGGAATTTATTTTGCATGCCCTGCCGGCGCAGGGGCGCCGGCAGGTGCCGGATACCGATCATGTGCTGGCGCAGATAAACGCCTCGCAACTGTTGCTGATCAATCTGGTGCCGGGCGAGTACGCCTTCGAGGTCCATCCGCGCGCGGAATATCTGCTTTGTCTGACCGGCACGCTGGTGTTGGAGGATGAGCACGGCCGGCAAGCGGCGGCGCGGGAAGGGGAAATGGTGGAAATTCCGCCCGGTTTGCGGCATCGATTCGCCCCGACGGCGGATGCGGTAATCGTTACGGTGGCGCAAGGGGGGTGAGCGCTCGCGCGACATTTTTTACCTGTCCTTTTTGACAGTTTGGCGGGGCGCTGTGACATTGAATTTTAATACTGCTTTGCTATAACCAGACTTCCCCTTTTATGTAATTGGGAGATTGCAACATGGATGAACATGATGCCGACGAGCCTCTGCTGGCGCCATCCAAAGACAATCTCGATTTGATGAGTGCGATGGAGAGAGAGGCCTTTGCGGATTCGATCCGTGACGAGTGGGACCAGGACAGCTATCTGGTTGCCTGAGTCACCCGTCGAAAGGCAAGATGATCCCGCAGCGACCCGCTGCGGGATTTTTTATTGCCCGCCGCCCGGCACGCTCAGCATGGGCGCGTAACCCATGGCGCGCAGTTTGGCCATCGCTTGTTCGGCTTCGGCCCGTGTGCGGAAAGGCGCCAAGTGCACGCGCGTTTCGCTTTGCACGTCGATGCCCTTGCTCTTGAGCTCGCTGATCAGCTTCTGCGCGTTTTCCAGGCTGTTGAACAGACCCAGTTGCACGTTGTAGCCCATCGAGGCGCCGGATGGGCGGGCCGCGGCGGCGGCTTGCGGCTCGATCGGCTGCACGGCTGGCGCCTGCGCGGGCAGTGGCGGTTGCACCAAGGTTGCCGTGCCCGGCGCGCGGTAAGGCGGGGTGCCGGCGGGCAAAGGGGCGGCGGGCATCTTGGCGGCGCGGGCGGTGTCGCGCGCCGGCGCGGCCGAGATCGGCGCGGTGGGGACCGCGACCATGTTGTGATGCGTCGGCGCCTGGTTGCTCGCAGGCGCCACGGCGGGCGGCGGGTTGACGGCGTTAGGCAGCGACAAAGGCGGCGTGGCGGTCATGCCGGGGGTTTGGCTGACATCCGGACCGGTCGGCGCCGTGCCGGCCGGTTGGCTGCTGGCGACCGGTGCGCTGGCGGTCGGCGCGCTGGCGGGCGTCGGCGGCGTCGCGGCGAGCCCGGCGGAGCTGACGATATTGCCCGCGCCGTTGTCGGCCGCGCTGTCCTTTTTGCCGGTCAGGCTGTCGAGCAGCGGAATGGCGGCCAGCGCGAGACCGACGAGGGCGGCGGCAATGGCCAGCCGTACCTTGAGTTTGGCGCCGAAGTCGGAGGCGTCGTCGTCTTCGTATGGGGGTGGGTCTCTACGCGGTTCGCTCATTGTGCTTAATTTTTATGCGGCAAATAGCCAAAAAGGCTGGTAATATAATCGGTTCCGTAAATTCGGCGAAAACCCGTGCTGGCACGCAATGCTGTGCCAGTTTAGCCAGTCATCAAGGTAATTGGGAGATTTATATGGCAATTGAACGCACCCTGTCCATCGTTAAACCGGATGCCGTG
The DNA here is from genome assembly GCF_019232825.1 of Paludibacterium sp. Classification (GTDB taxonomy): domain Bacteria; phylum Pseudomonadota; class Gammaproteobacteria; order Burkholderiales; family Chromobacteriaceae; genus Paludibacterium. The sequence goes on from NZ_JAFAND010000159.1 coordinate 28,727, forward strand.
GGTAAAAATGTGATCGGCAAGATCTACGACCGTTTCGAGTCCGCCGGTCTGAAGGTGGTTGCCGCGCGCATGAAGCAACTGTCCCGCGCCGAAGCGGAAGGTTTTTACGCCGTGCACAAGGAACGCCCGTTCTTCAAGGATCTGGTCGATTTCATGGTGTCCGGCCCGGTGATGATCCAGGTGCTGGAAGGCGACGACGCCGTGCAGAAAAACCGCCAGCTGATGGGCGCCACCGATCCGAAGAAGGCTGAAGGCGGCACCATCCGCGCCGATTTCGCCGATTCGATCGACGCCAATGCCGTTCATGGTTCCGATAGCGCCGAAAACGCCGCCATCGAAGTGGCGTACTTCTTCGCCGCTTCCGAAATCTGCTCCCGTTGATTCAAGATGGCGGCCGTTTCGGCGGCCGCCATGTTTGCTGTAGAGAAACGCATGAAAACCAACCTGCTCGACTTCAATCTGGCTCAGCTCACCGATCACTTTGCCGCGATGGGCGAAAAGACCTTCCGCGCCAAACAGATCATGCGCTGGATGCACCAGATGGGCGAGGACGACTTCGACGCCATGACCGATATCGCCAAGACCCTGCGCGCCAAGTTGCAGGCTTCGGCGGAGGTGCGGGTCCCGTCCTTGATGGCCGCGCAGGAAGCCAGTGACGGCACCCGCAAGTGGCTGCTCGACGTCGGGACCGGGAATGGGGTGGAAACCGTGTTCATTCCCGAAGACGACCGCGGCACCTTGTGCGTGTCTTCCCAGGTGGGGTGTGCGCTCGAATGCACGTTCTGCTCCACCGGCCGCCAAGGCTTCAACCGCAATCTCAGCACCGCCGAGATCATCGGCCAGCTATGGTGGGCGAATAAGGCGATGGGCGTGACGCCGAAGAACGAGCGCGTGATTTCGAACGTGGTGATGATGGGCATGGGCGAGCCGCTGGCCAATTTCGACAACGTGGTGTCGGCCTTGCAGATCATGCTTGACGATCATGCTTATGGTCTGTCGCGCCGTCGTGTTACGCTTTCCACTTCCGGGTTGGTGCCGCAGATCGACCGTCTGTCGGCGGCGTGTCCGGTGGCGTTGGCGGTCAGCCTGCACGCGCCCAACGATGCGATTCGCGATCAGATCGTGCCGATCAACAAGAAATATCCGTTATCCGAATTGATGGCGGCATGCCGGCGTTATCTCGAATTCGCGCCGCGCGATTTCATCACTTTCGAGTACGTGATGCTTGACGGGGTCAACGACAGGCCCGAACATGCCCGGCAACTGTTGCAACTGGTGCGCGACGTGCCGTGCAAGTTCAACTTGATTCCGTTCAACCCCTTCCCGAACTCGGGCTATGGCCGGTCGAGCAATAACGCGATCCGCGCGTTCCGCGAAATATTGCAAGACGCAGGGGTGGTGGTGACGGTGCGCAAGACGCGCGGCGACGACATCGACGCCGCCTGCGGGCAGTTGGCGGGGCAGGTGATGGACAAGACGCGGCGTCAAGAAAAGTGGATCCGGATTGCGGAGAGCGGCTCAGAGTGAAAAAATGGTGGCAAAGCGCGGCATGGTTGATGATGGCTATCCCGGCCGGCGCGTTTGCCACTTCGCTGGATCATGAGCTAGCTTCGTTGCATACTCGTCTGGCGTTTGAATATGTGACGGCCGGTCAACCGGGCTTGGCGCTCGACGCCGCGAGCAAGGCGGTGGCAACCGGCCGGGACTACGCGCCGGCTTGGCTGGCCCGCGCACACGTCAATGCCGTGCTGACCCGTCGTGACGATGCCGAGCGGGATTTTCGCCAAGCGTTGGCGCTGACGCCGGAGAATGGCGAGGCGAACAATAATTTTGGCTTGTTTCTTTGTCTGAGCGGCCGTTGGCAAGACGGAGCGCGACATTTGACACGGGCTTTGTCGGATCCGCGTTACGGGGCGCGCGAAACGGCTTATTTGAATTTGGGCCGCTGCAGTCTCATGGCAGGGGAGACGCAGCAGGCGGTTGAGCATTGGTTGGCTGCTCTGCGGGCAAAACCGGCATATCCGTCGGCGTTGCGCCAGTTGGCGGTCATGTATACGAACCAGGGGAGCGTTGAACGAGCGTCATATTACTTTGGCCGTCTGATTGAGCATGCCGGGCCGCTTGAAGCCGACGATCTCCTGCTGGGGGTGCGGTTGGCGCGGTTGTCCGGGGATCGTGTCCGGGAAGAGGCTTATAGCGGCGAGTTGCACACTCGCTTTCCGGACTCCAGGGAAACACAGCAGTTGTTGAGCGGGATCTGATGGATGGAACAACAGTCCGAACAGAATAATCAGCCGGATCCGGTAAGCGTTGGTAGAGCTTTGCGCGCGGGGCGCGAAGCCGCCGGGTTGTCTCTGAACGAAGTGGCCGAACGGCTCAAACTGTCGTTGCGACAGTTGGATGCCATCGAGCGCGATGATTTCGATGCCCTGCCGGGGGCGACGTTCGTGCGCGGGTTTGTACGCAATTACGCTCGTTTTCTAGAAATCGATCCGGCACCGCTGATGGAGGCGCTCGATGCGCATTTCCCGTCGGCGGCGACCGAAGTGGCGAATTTGGCGCGCGAGGAACAGGCCGAGCCGCCGCAAACCAAGACCGGCATCAGCTCCGGTACCTGGATGGTGGTGGGGCTCGTCGGCGTGGTGTTGGGCGCCAGCGCGTTGTGGATCTTTGGCCATCGCAGCGAGCCGCAGCCTGATCTGACCCCGGTGGTCAGCCCGCAGACGGCTTCCGATCTGGCCGCGGCGGCATCCGTGCCCGCGCCGGCCTCCGCGGCGATGGCGCTCAATGCGGCGTCGGCGCCCGCTGCCAAGGCCGCTTCGGCGCCGGCAGCGGCCAAGCCGGCCTCCAGCCCGGCCGCGGATGCGTCGGCGGCTGCCGCGCGCGCCAAGGCCAAAGCGTTGGCCGCGGCCAAGGCTGCGGCGGCGAAGCAAAATGCCAGCAAGGCGGCTAGCCGGGCCGCTTCGGCGCCGGGCGCCAAGTCCTCGAGCGCCGCATCCGGACGGATTTCGGTTTCGGTGACCGAGCCTGCCTGGGTTGCCGTGACGGATGCGGACGGCAACAAATTGGTGTACTCGATGGTGGTGCCGGGCGCGCCGCGCGACGTGAGCGGCGTGCCGCCGTTCAAAGTACGCGTCGGCAACGCCGACAAAGTGACGCTGACCTACAACGGTCAAGGTGTGGATCTGGCCGAGCATACGCACGGCACGACAGCAAACGTGGAACTCAAATAGCGACAGGGCAGTTTGTTTATGGATAGCGTGATCATCGCGCGCCGCCCCACCCGTCAAGTACGAGTGGGGCATGTTCTTGTTGGCTCGCAGGCGCCTGTGGTGGTGCAGTCGATGACCAACACCGATACCGCCGACGCGCAAGCGACGGCCGATCAGGTTTTCGCCCTGGCGGACGCCGGTTCGGAACTGGTGCGCATTACCGTCAATTCGCCGGAGGCCGCCGCGGCGGTGGCCGAGATCCGTCAGCGTCTGGACGACCGTGGCTGCGACGTGCCCTTGGTCGGCGATTTCCACTTCAACGGCGATCGCCTGTTGCGCGAATTTCCGGCTTGCGCCCGCGCGCTGGCCAAATACCGCATTAACCCCGGCAACGTCGGCAAGGGCGCCAAAGGGGACGACAAATTTGCTTTCATGATCCGCACGGCGGTCGAACACGACAAACCGGTGCGTATCGGCGTCAACTGGGGCAGCCTGGACGCCGCGCTGGCTTCGCGCATGATGGACGCCAACAGCCGCCTAGCCGCGCCGTTGCCGGCAGAGCAGGTGATGCGCGAGGCCTTGATCGTTTCGGCGCTGGAGAGCGCCGAAAAGGCGATCGAGCTCGGCTTGTCGCCGGACCGGATTCTGCTGTCGTGCAAAGTCAGCCACGTGCAGGATTTGATCAGCGTGTACCGCGATTTGGCGCGCCGTTGCGATTTTCCGCTGCACCTGGGGCTCACCGAAGCGGGGATGGGCACCAAGGGCGTGGTGGCGTCGAGCGCGGCGCTTGCCGTGTTGCTGCAAGAGGGTATCGGCGACACCATCCGTATTTCGCTGACCCCGGCGCCGGGCGAATCGCGTACGCGTGAAGTGGTGGTGGCGCAGGAATTGCTCCAGACGATGGGGCTGCGTTCGTTCACGCCGCTGGTGACGGCTTGCCCCGGTTGCGGTCGCACCACCAGCACGTTGTTCCAGGAACTGGCGGAGCGCATTCAAACTTATCTGCGCGCGCAAATGCCCGTGTGGCGTTTGCAGTATCCGGGCGTGGAGGAAATGAAGGTGGCGGTGATGGGCTGCGTGGTCAACGGCCCGGGCGAGTCCAAGCTGGCCGATATCGGTATCTCGCTGCCCGGCACCGGCGAAGTGCCGGTGGCGCCGGTGTATATCGATGGACAGAAGGACGTGACGCTCAAGGGCGATGACATCGCCGAGGCCTTTACCCGCATCGTGGACCAGTATGTGGCGTCGCGTTTCGGTGAAGGCGGCAGCCGCCGCGCCGCGGCGCCCGCCGCCAAAACCATACCGATCCGCCAGGTGTGACCGGCAAATCGACAATAAAGACAAAGATAGAAAACAATGGCACAAAAAATCCAGGCGGTGCGCGGCATGAACGACGTGCTGCCGTCCGAATCCCCGCAGTGGCTGTATCTTGAATCCGTCTTGCGCACCTTGTTGAACGACTATGGTTACCAGCATATTCGCACGCCGATGTTGGAAATCACGCCGTTGTTCGTGCGCTCGATCGGCGAAGTGACCGACATCGTCGAGAAGGAGATGTACACCTTCACCGACTCGCTCAACGGCGAAAGCCTGACGCTGCGCCCGGAAGGGACCGCGAGCGTTCTGCGCGCCATTGTCGAGCATAATCTGCTGTATAACGCCACGCAGCGGTTGTGGTACACCGGCCCGATGTTCCGCCACGAGCGGCCGCAGAAGGGACGCTACCGGCAATTCCACCAGACCGGTGTCGAGGTGCTGGGTTTTCCGGGACCGGATATCGATGCCGAGATTCTGCTGATGACGGCCGATCTGTGGCACCGGCTGGGCATCGCCGATTACGTCGAGTTGCAGATCAACACGCTCGGCAACCGCGAGGAGCGCGGCGCCCATCGCACCGCGCTGATCGCATATCTGGAGCAGCACGTCGAGCGCCTGGACGAAGACGGCAAACGCCGCTTGTATACCAATCCGCTGCGCGTGCTCGATACCAAGAACCCCGATTTGCAGGCGATCTGCGATGCTGCGCCGCGTCTGATCGACTATCTCGGCGCCGCGTCCCGCGCGCACTATGAGGGTTGGAAGGTCATGCTCGACGCCCTGGGGCTCCGTTACGTGGAGAATCCTCGTTTGGTGCGCGGGCTCGACTATTACAATCTATCGGTCTTCGAGTGGGTGACGAGCGAACTGGGCGCGCAAGGCACGGTATGCGCCGGCGGCCGTTACGATGGCCTGGTGGAAGAGCTGGGCGGCAAGCCGACGCCGGGCATCGGCTTCGGCATGGGCATGGAGCGCATCCTGCTCTTGTTGCAAGACAAGGGCTTGATCCCCGCGGTGTCCGGCGTGGACGTCTATCTGGTTCAGCAGGGCGAGGGCGCGCCGCTCTATGCGATGCAGCTGGCGAAACAGTTGCGCGCCGCCGGGGTGTCGGTGATGCAGCACCTGGGCGAGGGCAGTTTCAAATCGCAAATGAAAAAGGCCGACGCGTCGGGTGCCGCCTATGCGGTGATCGTCGGCGAAAACGAAATGGCCACTGGTACCGCCATCGTGAAGCCTCTGCGTGTCGACGCCGAGCAGCGTACCGTGGCGTGTGCGGATGTGGCCGCGGCCGTCGCCGCTTTGAAAGTGTGAGAGGGAGGGCGCGATGGCGTTCGATTTGCAGGAACAAGAACAGATTGACTCGCTGAAGGTATTTTGGAATCAGTGGGGTAAATGGGTGGTTGCCGGGGTCGGCTGCTTGGCGATCGGCTATCTCGGCTACAAGGCGTACAACCTGTATCAGGCGCGTCAGGTCGAGGCGTCGGCCGCGGTCTACGTTTCGCTGGAACAGGCCGCCGGCGCGCAGGATCTGGCCAAGGTCAAAGCAGGCGCGGCCAGCATCGAAGCCGATTACGCGACGTCGCCGTTTGCGCCGCGCGCCGCTTTCCTGGCGGCCAAGGCAGGTTTCGACAAAAACGACCTGGCGTATGCCCGCGACCAACTGAACTGGGTTGCGACCCACGCCAAGGAGCCGGCGCTGGTTTCGTTGGCGCAGTTGCGCCTGGCTAACGTATTGCTGGATCAAAAGCAATATGACGCCGCCGTGGCTCAACTGAATTTGGCGCATGAGCCCGCGTTCGATGCGCTGTATTTCGACGCCAAGGGCGACGTATTCGCCATCAAGGGCGACAAGAGCGCCGCGCGCGATGCCTACCAGGCCGCCCTGGCCAAATTGGCCAGCGATGCGCCAAGCCGTGAATATATCCAGACAAAACTCGATGCCCTGGGAGGCTGATTGATGCTGCGTCAACGTCTGCTGTTGGTGTTGTTGTCCACTTCGATGCTGGGTGGTTGCGCCAGCTGGTTTCAGTCTTCGTCCCGCCCCGCGCCGACAGAACTGACCGCTATTCACGCGATTCAGCCGCTGAAGGTGCAGTGGTCGGAATCGCTGTCGTCCGACGTGCCCGGGAGCTTCCTGCCGGTGTATGACCGCGGTGACGTGCTGGTGGCGGACGCCGATGGCGGCATTCGCACCTTCAACGCCGACAGCGGCCATCAAACCGCGCGGCTCGACCTCAAGCGCGCCTTGTCCGCCGGTGTCGGCGTGGCCGGCAATACACTACTGGTCGGTACGGCCGACGGCAATTTGCTCGCCGTGGATCGCGCCAGCGGCAAGACGCTGTGGCAACAGCGTCTGACCAGCGTCACGCTGGAAGCGCCCGCGGTCGGCGGCGATGTGGTCGTGGTACGCACCAACGACGACCGCGTGAGCGGATTTCAGCTCGCCGACGGCAAATTGCTCTGGTCGCAGACGCATTTCCAACCCGAGTTGACCGTGCGTAACGTCGGTTCGCTCAATATGGTCGGTGCCGATGCGGTGCTGGCCGGGCTCGCTGGCGGCAAACTGCAGGTCCTGTCGCCGCAGAACGGCAACGTGCTGTGGGAGGGCGTGGTGGCCACGCCCAAGGGCGCGACCGAACTTGAACGCGTCAGCGACGTGGTCAGCCGGCCGCAGTATGCCAATCAGCAAGTGTGCGCCGTGGCCTATCAGGGCCGCGTCGCCTGCTTTGACGCGCGCTCCGGCAATCTGATCTGGGCACGCGAAGTGTCGTCCAGTCATGGCATCGCGCTGGACGAGCAAAACGTGTATGTCACCGATGAGGATGATTCGGTGTTGGCGTTCGATCGCCAAACGGGACGCAACGTCTGGAAACAGGATGCGCTCAAATATCGTGGTTTGTCGGGCCCGGCAATGCTTGGCCGCTTCGTGCTGGTGGTGGATGCGCAGGGTTACGCGCACCTCTTGTCCAACGAAAGCGGCAGCATCGTCGGCCGTGTTGGTGTCGGTACCGATGGCCAGACCGCACAACCCGTATCGCTGGGCACGTCGGCGTTGGTCAAGGGACCGAACGGCCGCCTGGTGATGCTGTCACTTGGATAATGCAGTTTTAGATGAAACCAACTGTTGCTTTGGTCGGCCGCCCCAACGTGGGCAAGTCGACCCTGTTTAACCGGCTGACGCGCAGCCGCGACGCACTAGTGGCCGATCAGCCGGGCTTGACCCGCGATCGCCACTACGGGCACGGCCGCGTTGGCGATAAGCCTTATCTCGTGATCGATACCGGCGGCTTCGAGCCGGTGGTGGACGAGGGCATCCTGTTCGAGATGGCTAAGCAGACCTTGCAGGCCGTCGACGAGGCGGACGCGGTGATTTTCCTGGTGGATGGCCGCACTGGCCTGACGCCGCAGGATAAAATCATCGCCAACCGGCTGCGGCAGCTCAATCGGCCGGTGCATCTGGTGGTCAACAAGGCGGAAGGCGTCAGCCAATCGATTGCCGGCGCCGAGTTCCACGAACTGGCGTTGGGCGAACCGTGGGCGATTTCTTCCGCCCATGGCGACGGTGTGCGCGAACTGATGGATCGCGTGCTGGAACCGTTCCCGGAAGAGGAGGAGGAAACGCCGTCGCGGTACCCGAAGTTCGCGGTGATCGGCCGGCCGAACGTGGGCAAGTCGACGCTGGTGAACACCATCCTGGGCGAAGAGCGGGTGATTGCCTTCGACCACCCGGGAACCACGCGCGACAGTATTTATATTGATTTCGAGCGCGCCGGCCAGCCCTACACGATCATCGACACCGCCGGTGTGCGCCGTCGCACCAAGATCGACGAGGCGGTCGAGAAGTTCTCCGTGGTCAAGACCATGAAGGCGATCGAGGATGCCAACGTCGCCGTGCTGGTGTTGGATGCGCAACAGGACATCTCCGAGCATGACGCCACCATCGCCGGCTTTGCGCTCGAAGCAGGCCGGGCGCTGGTGGTGGCGGTGAACAAATGGGACCATCTCGACAATGAGAAGAAAGAACAGATCAAGCGCGACATCGCGCGCAAGCTGACTTTCCTCGATTTCGCCAAGTTCCATTATATTTCCGCCCTGGAGGGGCGCGGCGTGGGCGATCTGTTCAAGTCGATCGATGGCGCGTATCAGGCGGCGATGGCCAAGCTATCGACGCCGAAGCTCACCCGGGTATTGGAAGTGGCGATCGAGCGCCAGGCACCACCGCGCGTGGGGCCGGTACGGCCGAAAATGCGTTATGCCCACCAAGGCGGGATGAACCCGCCGATCATCGTTGTGCATGGCAATGCGCTCGACCATGTGCCGGATAGCTATACTCGCTATCTGGAACATACATTCCGCAAGGTGTTCAAACTCGAGGGCACGCCGTTGCGTGTTCAATACAAGACGGGCGAAAACCCGTTCGATAAGGAAGACGCCAAGCACAAACCCAAATTGTCGCCGCTGGCGAAGTACAAAACCAAGCTGGCCGAAAAGCAGGCGCGCGATAAGCGTATGAAAGACGTGAAAAAATAGTACACTGGTATGATTTCTGCTAAAACGTAAGCGTGTAGCCGGGCTTGGCAGTTAATCATTAAAACAATCGACGTTTCGGAGAATAACGAATGAGCTCAAAAGGGCAAATGTTACAAGACCCGTTCCTGAATACTCTGCGCAAGGAACATGTCCCGGTTTCCATCTATCTGGTAAACGGTATTAAGTTGCAGGGGCAAGTCGAATCTTTCGACCAATACGTGGTGCTGCTGAAAAACACCGTGACGCAAATGGTGTATAAGCATGCCATTTCCACCGTGGTGCCCGCTCGTCCGGTCAATATTCCGCACGAACACTACACCACGCAGAAGTTGGATCAAGCGGAAGAGTAATTCCTTCCTCCAGCGGGGCCGGCGTTCCGTACTCCCATGGAGTGTGGCGTTGGCCCTTTTTCATTGCTTAATAGAGAAGGCTGATAGTGTTTGATCGTCCGGAAGTGGGTGATAAAGCGGTGGTGGTGTGCCTCGACTTCGGTACGCCGGATTTCGCCGAAGATGTCGCCGAGTGTGTAGAGCTGGTTACCAGCGCCGGGGTGGATGTGGCCGAGACCGTGACCGCCAAGCGCCAGCGTCCCGACGCGGCGCTATTTGCCGGCAAGGGCAAAGTCGAGGAGATCGCCGCCGTGGTGCGTGCGGCGAACGCCACCGTGGCGATCTTTAACCACCAGCTGTCGCCGGCGCAGGAGCGCAACCTGGAGCGGGCGCTGCAGTGCCGGGTGATCGACCGCACGAGTCTGATTCTGGACATCTTCGCGCAGCGGGCGCGCAGCCATGAAGGCAAGCTGCAGGTCGAGTTGGCGCAGTTGTCGCACCTGGCCACGCGCCTCGTGCGCGGCTGGACGCACCTTGAGCGGCAGAAGGGGGGTATCGGTCTGCGCGGCCCGGGCGAGACCCAGCTTGAGACCGACCGCCGCTTGCTCGGCAACCGCGTCAAACTGCTCAAGGACCGCTTGCGCCATGTCGAGCGCCAGCGCAATACGCAACGGCGCGGCCGGCAGCGCTCCGGCGTGCCGTCGTTGTCCATCGTCGGCTATACCAACGCCGGCAAATCCACGCTGTTCAATAGCCTGACCAAGGCCAAGAGCTACGCCGCCGATCAGTTGTTCGCCACGCTGGATACCACCAGCCGCAAGCTGTACCTCGGCCCGGAGGCGTCGATCGTGCTGTCGGATACCGTCGGCTTCATCCGCAACCTGCCCCATACCCTGGTCGCCGCCTTCCGCGCCACGCTGGAAGAAACGGTGCAGGCCGACATGCTGCTGCATGTGGTCGATGCCGCCAACCCTATGCGCGAAATGCAACGGGATGAGGTGGACAAGGTGTTGGGCGAAATCGGCGCCGACGGCGTGCCGCAACTGATCGTTTGGAACAAAATCGACCTGAAGGGGCAGGCGCCCGGCATCGAGCGCGATGCGGACGGAATGCCTGTGGCGGTGCGGGTTTCGGCGTTGACGGGCGCGGGCTTGGAGCTGCTGCGCGCGGCGCTCATCGAGCGGTTGTCGTCAGCCGACAGCGCCGATGAGTCAGCGGGCGAGGCGCTGTCCTGGCAATAATGTTTTGTTTTTATCTGAGCATATTCTGCAAGATGTGCGTAGAATACTGCCTGAAGAGCGTGGGCGTTTTTGCGCCCACGTCATTCACAGAAGCCGCGGTGCTTGGCACTGCCGGCTCGGGCCGATAAAAACCGGTTCACGGTTCGGCTGCAACACCAACTCTCATTCCCGGTGACTTCGCGTTCGGCCCCGGCTTGCGCGCGTCCCGGTAACAGGCGGGTCTTTGTCCCGCCTTTTATTGTGTTTCAGACGACTATGCGAAATTGGCTGTTACCTGAATATATCGCCGATATTCTGCCGGCGACCGCGCGCCAGTTGGAGACCGCCAAGTCTTCCATGCTGGAGCTGTTCCGCACGGCCGGCTACGAATTGGTGTTGCCGCCGATGATCGAATACATCGACGCGTTGGTCGCCGAGGGCGATGATTCGCTCGAGATGAAGACCTTCAAGCTCGACGATCAGCTGTCGGGTCGCCAAATGGGCTTGCGGGCGGACATTACGCCGCAAGTGGCGCGTATCGATGCGCATCTGCTGGCTGAGCGCACCGGTGTTACTCGGTTGTGCTATGCAGGAAGCGTGGTGCATACACGCCCGGCGGGCTTGATGAGTTCGCGTGAGCCGTTGCAGGTCGGCGCCGAGCTCTATGGCTTCGCCGGCATTGAGGCGGATCTGGAGATCATTCGCCTGGCCTTGGCGACCTTGGATCAGGTGGCTGTGCCCAATCCGCGCCTCGATATCGGCAACATTGCCATTTTCCGCGGCTTGGCCGCGGCTGCCGGGCTCGATCCGGCCTTGACCCGCGACGTCTTCACGGCGTTGCGCAGCAAGGATGCGGCGGGCGTGTCGCTGCTGGTGCAAGGCGTCGCCGAGCCGTATCGCAGCGCTTTTATCGCGCTGCCCGAACTGTATGGCCCACGCGCCGTGCTCGACCGCGCGCGCAGCCGGCTGCCGTCGATTCCCGAGGTGGATCAAGCGCTAGGCCAATTGCAGGCGCTGGCGCAGACGCTGGAGGATCGTGTCGAGATCAGCATCGATTTGACCGAATTGCGCGGCGCCGCGTATCACACCGGGCTGATGTTCGCCGTCTACGCGCCGGGTTGGCCGGATGAGTTGGCCCGTGGCGGCCGTTACGACAATGTCGGGCGCCGCTTTGGCCGCGCGCGTCCCGCCACCGGCTTTAGCCTGGATCTGCGCGACCTGTTGCGCATCTTGCCGGAGCGCGACAGCGCGCGCGGCATCCGTGTGGCGGCGCGCGACGCCGATGCCGCCGCGACCGAAGTGGACACGCTGCGCCGGTCCGGCGAAGTGGTGATCGTCGATTACCTGGGCGAGTCCGCCACCGCGCTCAATTGCGACCGTGAATTGGTCGCTGGTGCGGCTGGCTGGCAGGTTGTCCCGTTTAACTGATTTTTGTAGCAAGACAGAGAGAAGGATTCTTTCCTATGTCCAAGAACGTTGTCGTGATTGGGACCCAGTGGGGTGATGAAGGCAAGGGCAAGATCGTTGACTGGCTGACCGATCACGCTCAGGGCGTGGTGCGTTTTCAAGGCGGCCACAATGCGGGCCATACGCTGGTGGTGAACGGCAAGAAAACCGTGTTGCGCCTGATTCCGTCCGGCATTTTGCGCGAGGGCGTCGAATGCTTCATCGGCAATGGCGTGGTGTTGTCGCCCGAAGCCCTGTTCAAGGAAATCGACGAGCTGGAGGCGGCGGGCGTGAGCGTCAGCGGCCGACTGAAGATCGCCGAGGCCTGCCCGCTGATTCTGCCGTATCACATCGCGCTCGATCAGGCGCGTGAAGCCGCCAAGGGCGCGAGCAAGATCGGCACGACCGGTCGCGGCATTGGCCCGGCTTACGAGGATAAGGTGGCGCGCCGCGCGCTGCGTGTCGGCGATTTGTTCGATCCGGCCCGTTTCGCCGACAAGCTGCGCGAAAACCTGGCGTTCTACAACTTCCAGTTGACTCAGCTTTACAAGGCCGATGCGGTCGAGTTTGACGATGTTTATCCGACCATCATGCAACTGGCCGAGCGGCTGAAGCCGATGGTGGCCGACGTGTCGCGCACGCTGTACGAGATGAACAAGGCCGGCAAGCCGTTGCTGTTCGAAGGGGCGCAAGGCACGCTGCTCGATATCGACCACGGCACCTATCCGTACGTGACCTCGTCCAATTGCGTGGCCGGCGCGGCGGCGCCGGGCGCCGGCGTGGCGCCGCAGATGCTCAACTACGTGCTGGGCATCGTCAAGGGCTACACGACCCGGGTGGGTTCCGGTCCGTTCCCGACCGAGCAGGAAAACGAGGTGGGCAGTTTTCTGGCGCAGCGCGGCAACGAGTTCGGTTCGGTCACCGGCCGGCCGCGTCGCTGCGGCTGGTTCGATGCGGCGCTGCTCAAGCGCTCGATCCAGATCAATGGCGTCTCCGGCCTGTGCGTGACCAAGCTCGACGTCATGGACGGTTTGGAAACCATCAACTTGTGCGTCGGCTATAAACTCGACGGCGAGACGGTAGACATCTTCCCGGTCGGCGCCGATGCCGTGGCGGCCTGCGAACCGATTTACGAAACCCTGCCCGGCTGGAGCGAATCCACCGTCGGCTTGAAGCGCTGGGATGACTTGCCGGCCAACGCCCGCGCTTATCTCAAGCGCATCGAGGCGTTCTGCGGCGCGCCGGTGGACATCGTTTCGACCGGTCCCGATCGCGAGGAAACCATCGTGCTGCGCCATCCGTTTGGCCTGTAACGCGCGGCGATGACAAAACCCCGGCCAGGCGACTGCCTGACCGGGGTTTTTCTTTGTTCGAAGCAAAAACACCCTTTGAGCGTGCTCAAAGGGTGTTTTTGAAATTTGGTGCCCAGGAGAAGACTCGAACTTCCACAGTGTTGCCACCGCTAGGACCTGAACCTAGTGCGTCTACCAATTCCGCCACCTGGGCTATGACTGCTCGGGAAATACCCTGCAGCCGAGAGGGGAGACTATATCCATAATGTACTATGGTGTCAAGCCGGGTCGCATGATACATTGGACCGGCTGCAGACAGGTATGGAGAAGTCGGATGTCATCGCAATATGTAGTGCGCAGTTTGCTGGAAAACGATCTGTATAAATTCACGATGTGGCAGGCCTTGCTGCATCAGAATCCCGGCGCCACGGCGGAATATGCCTTCGTCTGCCGCAATCAGACGGCCTTTCCGCTTTCAGAACTCAAAAACGAGATCGATGCAGAGCTCGACCACCTGTGCGACATGCTGTTCAGCCAGGAGGAGCTCGATTTTCTCAGTAGCCTGCGTTACATCAAGAGCGATTTCGTCGACTTTCTCAATGTCTTTCGATTTCAGCGCCGCTTCATCAAGGTCGGGGTGGAGGGCGAAACGCTGACCATCACGGCCAAAGGGCCGCTGGTGCACGTGATGGGCTTCGAGATCTTCGTGCTCTACATCGTCAATGAGCTGTACTTCCGCCGTTTGTCCGCCGGGCGGGAGGAGGAGATTTTGGAGGAGGGGCGTCGTCGATTGGTGCGCAAAATCGCCGCCATGCGCGCGGCCCCCGAACCGGTCGATGGCATCAGCCGCTTTGCTTTCTCGGATTTCGGCCTGCGCCGGCGTTACAGCGGCGTTTGGCACGATGAGGTGATCGGCACGCTGCAGCGGGCGCTGCCGGACGCGTTCCCCGGCACGTCCAATGTTTACCAGGCGATGCGTTACAACCTGCTGCCGATCGGCACCATGGCACATGAGTACATGCAAGCGCATCAAGCCTTCGGCACGCGGCTGCGCGATTTTCAAACCGCGTCGCTGGAGAGCTGGGTACATGAATTCCGCGGCGACTTGGGTATCGCATTGACCGACGTGGTCGGCATGGATGCCTTCTTGAACGACTTCGATTTGTACTTCGCCAAACTGTTCGACGGTTTGCGCCATGATTCGGGCGATCCGTACGTCTGGGGCGAAAAGGCCATCGCTCACTACCGTTCGCTGCGCATCAATCCGTTGACCAAGCGTTTGGTGTTTTCCGACGGCTTGACCGTAGAGCGCGCCTTGGCGCTCTACGAGTATTTTGCCGGGCGCATCCAGGTCGGCTTCGGCATTGGCACGCATCTGACCAACGACTTGGGACCCGCGCCGCTGAACATCGTGATGAAGCTGGTGAACTGCAATGATCAGCCGGTGGCCAAATTGTCCGATTCGCCCGGTAAGACGCTGTGCAGCGACGAGACCTTCCTTGCGTATCTGCGCCAGGTGTTTAACCACCCGGCGCCTCCTGGGGTTTAGTGGCTGTAGACGCTAGCTCAATGCCTCGCTGGGGGGCAGTGCGACCTCGCAGCCCTCGCACTGGCTTTGCACCACGGCCTCGATGACCTGAATCACGCGGGCGGCTTCCAGCGCGGTGACCGGGTTGGCGCCGGTGCCGTGAATCGCGTCGCGTACCGCGGCGTAATAGGCGACGTAGTTCCCGGTGGCGATGACGGGACGCGCCGATTGCGGCGGCTCCTCGCCGGCCAGCCACAGCTCGGCCGGCTGTGTGTCGATGCCGAAATCGGGCGCCGTGGGCAAGATGCCTTGCTTGAGCGCGCCTTCCTGCGTGTCCAGCCCATGCTTGATGAAGCTTGCTTTGCTGCCGTGCACGGTCAGCCGCGGCGAGCCGCCCACGACCAGGCAGCTGGCCTGCAGATCGGCGACGAAGTTCGGATAACGCAAGCGCACGTCGAAGAAATCATCCACCTGCGAGCCGTCGCGCTGGCGCTGCAGGATGCCGTGCACCGCTTGCGGCATGCCGAACAGCAATAGCGCCTGATCCACCAAATGAGCGCCCAGGTCGAACCACAAGCCGGCGCCTGGCCGGTCTTCCTCGCGCCAGCGCTGGCGGATTTGCGGCCGGTAGCGGTCAAAGCGCGATTCGAAACGGCTGATGCGGCCGAGCGTGCCGTCCGCCAGTAGCGCGCGCAAGGTCAAGAAATCGGAATCCCAGCGGCGGTTGTGGAACGCCGATAGCACGCGGTGGACTTGATTTGCGAGCGCGTGCAGGCGCAGCGCCTCGTCCAGCGTGGTGGTAAACGGTTTGTCGATCACGACATGTTTGCCGGCCAATAGCGCATCGCGCGCCTGGCTAAAGTGTAATTCGTTCGGGCTTGCGATCACCACCAGATCGATGGCGGGATCGGCCAAGGCTTGCTCAAGCGTCGGCACGATCTGGCAGTCTGGGCGCTCGGCGCGGATCTCGTCGCCACGCCGGCTAACGAGGGTGTGAAGCTTCAGTCCTGGGGTCGCATCGATCAGCGGTGCGTGAAATGTCTTGCCGGCATAGCCGTAGCCCGACAAGGCGACATTCAGGGTAGGGGACATGACGTATCTCGCGGTTGGATGAACGACGAGAATGGATCAGCACAGGCGAAAAGGCAATGCGCCAGGCCGCGGCGGACAATAAAAAAACCCGCTTGCGCGGGTTATTTTCATTTGGTGCCCAGGAGAAGACTCGAACTTCCACAGTGTTGCCACCGCTAGGACCTGAACCTAGTGCGTCTACCAATTCCGCCACCTGGGCATACCTTCAAATTTTATACAGCAGGACACTCAGCGACATTATAATCAGCTGGTGCCCAGGAGAAGACTCGAACTTCCACAGTGTTGCCACCGCTAGGACCTGAACCTAGTGCGTCTACCAATTCCGCCACCTGGGCTTGCTTATGCTGTATCATCGCAGCGGCACTGCTCGCTGCGAAGTGCGAATTATATTGACCTTACAGAGGATGTCAATGGTCGCCAAACAAAAAAAAGCCAAAACACCGATGCTTCGCCAACAAGACCCTTTTCTTGAGCGCGAAAAACTCAAATATCCCAATCCCTTGCCGAGCCGAGAGTTTCTGCTTTCCATTCTCTCCGAGCAAGGCGTGCCGTTATTCCCCGACGAGCTGGCCCAAATGCTGTCCATTAAACGCTCGGAGCGGGAGTTTTTCGATCGGCGCCTGGGCGCGATGGAACGCGCTGGGCAAATCATCATCAACCGCAAGGGCGCGGTCTGTGTTTCCCATAAGCTCGATCTGGTCAAATGCAAGGTGCTTGGTCATCGCGACGGTTACGGTTTCGCCGTGCCGGAAGACGGCGAGGGCGAGGACATCTTTCTGCCAGAGCGCGAAATGCACAAGGTGCTGCATGGCGACCGCGTCATGGTGCGCATCACCGGCACCGACCGGCGCGGCCGACAGGAAGGCAGCATCGCCGAAGTGCTGGAACGCGCGGTCAACCAGGTGGTCGGCCGCATCTATCAAGAGCGCGGCGTCTGGTTCTTCGTGGCCGAGGACCGTCGCATCAACCAGGACATCCTGATCGAGCAGGGCGGCGAGCGCAAGGCGCGGCATGGCCAGGTGGTGATGGTGGAAATCCTGGTGCAGCCGGATAGCCATCGCCAGGCCATCGGTCGGGTGTTGGAGATCCTGGGCGATTACGCCGACCCCGGCATGGAGATTGAGATCGCGCTGCGCAAACATGCGCTGCCGCACCGCTTCAGCCAAGCCGCCGAGGCGCAGGCCCAAAAGACGCCCGCCAAGGTACGCAAGATCGACTTGAAGGATCGCGTCGACCTGCGCGATGTGCCGCTGGTGACGATTGACGGTGAAACCGCGCGCGACTTCGACGATGCCGTCTATGCCGAACGCGTCGGCAAGGGGTTTCGTTTGGTGGTGGCGATTGCCGACGTCAGCCATTATGTCCAGCCGGGCGATGCGCTGGATCAGGATGCCTACGAGCGCGGCACCTCGGTCTATTTCCCGCGGCGTGTAATTCCGATGCTGCCCGAGGCGCTGTCCAACGGTATTTGCTCGTTGAATCCGGACGTCGAGCGGCTGTGCATGGTGTGCGATATGCAGATCAATGCCAAGGGGCAGGTGAAGAGTTACCGTTTCTACCCCGCCGTGATGCGTTCGCGCGCGCGTTTGACTTATACCCAGGTGTGGGAGTGGCTGAGCAAAGGCGGCAAGACGCCGTTGATGGATCAGTTGCAGACGTTGTACGAATTATTCAAGGTGCTGCTGGCCGCGCGCGAGAAGCGCGGCGCTATCGATTTCGACACCACTGAAACCCAGATGATCTTCAACGATGACGGTAAGATCGACCGCATCGTGCCGGTGGTGCGCAACGATGCGCATCGTCTGATCGAGGAGTGCATGTTGGCCGCCAACGTCTGTGCCGCCAACTTCATCGAGGAACACAAGCACAAGTGTCTGTATCGCGTGCACGAAGGTCCGACCGACGACCGGCTGGAAAATCTGCGCGCCTATCTACGCCTGGCCGGGCTTCAGCTCGGCGGCGGCGAGCGGCCGGGCGCCAAGGACTACGCCGCCTTGGCCGACAAGATCCGTTCCCGTCCGGATGCGCTGATGTTGCAGACCATGCTGTTGCGCTCGATGCAGCAGGCGGTCTACACGCCGGACAATGCCGGTCACTTCGGTCTGTCCTATGAGGCGTATACGCACTTTACTTCGCCGATTCGCCGTTATCCGGACCTGTTGGTCCATCGCACACTCAAGGCGATTTTGCTTGGCGAAACCTATAAGCCGGGTAAGTGGGCGCTATTGGGAGAGCACTGCTCGATGACCGAACGCCGCGCCGACGACGCCAGCCGCGACGTCGAGTCGTGGCTCAAGACGTATTACATGCGCGACAAGATCGGCGAGGTGTTCAGCGGCAAGATCAATGCCGTCACCAGCTTCGGCGTGTTCGTTCTGCTTAACGATGTTTACGTCGAGGGGTTGGTGCACATCTCCGAGCTTGGCAAGGATTACTTCCATTTCCGCAAGGATATTCAGGCGATTGTCGGTGAGAAGAGCGGCATGCGTTATCAGCTGGGGGATCCGCTGACGGTCAAGGTGGTGCGCGCCGACTTGGAAAGCGCCAAGGTCGACTTTCAGTTGGTGCGGGAAAAGCCGAAGGCGGATGAGCCAGCGCCGGCCCGATCGAAAGGCCGACGCGCGCCGAGATGATCGTATTTGCGCGCTAAAAAAGGATGGGTGTGAACCCGTCCTTTTTTATTTTCTTGCCGATCAACGGTTTGCGCTCTTGCAGCGATTTTGTCGCCAAATAGGGGTTGACGCCCCTAAGCAGGGTGGGTATAGTTCGCCTCCTCGCTGCAGCAACACAACGCAGCACCGCTCTTTAACAGAACAGAACAACCGATAGGTGTGAGTGCCGGGGGAGCCCGACACTTGCACTGCAAGAGACAGAAAGTAACCTTCGGGTTTCTTTGAAGTCCTTGCGTGCCAAAGTACGAA
>NZ_JAFAND010000101.1 GCF_019232825.1 Paludibacterium sp.
CATGACGCTCATGGGCGATGATGTGGAACCGCTTCGGGCGTTTATTGAATCTAATGCGTTGCAGGCGGGGAATATTGATGTTTGATGCCGCTGTAGCGGGAGCCATAACCCGAGATTTTGGGAGGCATCCATTGAGATATTTATTGATGGGTGCAGCTTGATAGTTTGGGCTGATGGCGCTTTGCTTCCAATAGACCACTGCAATTAACGGTTATTTGTATCCCACTAAGTGTGATATTGGATTTTAAGGAATTGAAAAACCGACCTGGTGGTCGGTTTTTCCATATTAGGAACTAGCACTCGGTTAGCGACATGCGTCACCAGCCCCCAGCACTGTTCAAGGCTCAACATTTGCTCGGGTGCATTACGTTGAGTAACGGCGCAACGAGATTAAGCACGATGTGCTGGCTGCATGTTTCAGTTTGCGCGACAGTTAGAGCGTAGTTAATATGCAAGGTTGAGTCCGTGCCAACCTTTAACAAAAACAGGCATAGGCGCCAGAATAGGAAATTTATGCTTACCGGTGAACTAAAAAGCCAAGTCAATGCAATTTGGGATGCCTTCTGGTCGGGAGGTATCTCGAACCCGATAGAAGTCTTGGAGCAAATCACCTACCTTCTGTTCATTCGCAGACTCGATGATTCCCACACCCTAGAAGAGAGCAAGGCCCTGATGCTCAAGAAGCCCATGGCCAAACCAATATTCCCACAGGGTAAAGATGCCAAGGGGCGGGACTACAACGACCTTCGCTGGTCGCGGTTCAAAAACTTCGCGCCTGCCGAAATGCACAATGTGGTTGGGGAACATGTCTTCCCCTTCCTGCGCAGCATGGGGGGCGATGGCTCCACATACAGCCAGCACATGAAGGACGCCCGTTTCACCATTCCTACCCCGGCGCTGCTGGCCAAGGTGGTGGACATGCTTGAACACGTGCCCATGGATGACCGTGACACCAAGGGCGACCTCTACGAATACATGCTGGGCAAGATTGCCAGCGCCGGTCAGAATGGTCAGTTCCGCACGCCCCGCCACATCATCAAGCTGATAGTGGAACTCACCGCACCCACGCCTATGGATGTCATCTGCGATCCAGCCAGCGGCACTTGTGGCTTCCTGGTGGCAGCCGGCGAATACCTGCGCGACAAGCATGCGGCTCTGTTCAACGATGCTACGGCGCGAGAGCATTTCCACAAGGCCATGTTCCATGGCTACGACTTTGACAACACCATGCTGCGCATTGGCAGCATGAACATGGCCCTGCATGGCGTCGAGAACCCGGACATCCGCTACAAGGACTCCTTGGCTCAGGACCATGCCGGGGACGAGGAAAAGTATTCCCTCATCCTCGCCAATCCGCCCTTCGCTGGCTCCTTGGACTACGAGAACACCGCCAAGGACCTGCTGGCCCTGGTCAAGACGAAGAAGACCGAACTGCTGTTCCTGGCGCTTTTCCTGCGGCTGCTCAAGCCCGGTGGCCGGGCGGCGGTCATCGTGCCAGACGGTGTGCTGTTTGGTTCCTCGAAGGCGCACAAGGAACTGCGTCGGATGATAGTCGAGGAGCAGAAGCTGGATGCGGTTATCTCGCTGCCCGCCGGCTGTTTCAAGCCCTATGCGGGCGTATCAACCGCCATCCTGATTTTCACGAAGACCAATTCCGGTGGTACAGACCATGTCTGGTTCTACGATATGGAAGCCGACGGTTGGAGCTTGGACGACAAGCGCCAGCCGTTGCTCGCCGAGGATAAGCTTGGCGTCACGCCAGTCACGGCGTTAACCGAAGCCGACCACGCCAAGAACAATCTGCCTGATGTCTTAACCCGTTGGAATCTGCGCACTACCAGCGAACTTCAGAACGCCCGTACTGCCCAGAGCTTCTGCGTTACCAAGCTCGATATTGCCACTCAGGGCTACGACCTCTCCATCAACCGCTATAAGGAAGTGGTGCATGAGATGGTTGAGCATCTGCCGCCACAGGAAATTCTCGCCAAGCTGGCCAAGTTGGAAGACGAGATTCAGGCGGGGATGATGGCGCTTGAGGGGATGTTGACGTGACATCCGCTTTGGAGGTTAGGCTTGGCGATGTCGCGGAGTTCATTCGGGGCATCAACTTCAAACCAGACGATGTAGTCCCGCTGGGAACAGAAGGTAGCGTCGGTTGTATGCGGACGAAGAACGTCCAGGAGGAACTCGACTGCTCAGACGTATGGGCTGTATCAAGAGAGTTCGTGCGTCGAGAGGAGCAGCTGTTGGCTGAAGGCGACATATTGGTCTCTAGCGCAAATAGCTGGAATCTCGTCGGCAAATGTAGTTGGATACCAAAGCTTGCATGGCCGTCGAGCTTTGGTGGATTTGTGTCGGTTCTTCGAGCAGCACCTGACAAAGTAGAGCCGAGATTCCTCTATCGCTGGTTTTCTTCAGAACGAACCCAAGCATTGCTTCGCAGTTTCGGGCAGAAGACAACCAACATATCTAATCTGAATATCGAGAGATGTTTGAATTTGATTCTGTGGCTTCCGCCTCTCCCCGAACAACGCCGCATTGCCGCCATCCTTGACCAAGCCGATGCTCTACGCGCCAAGCGTCGGGAAGCCTTGGCGCAGCTGGATGAACTTCAGCAGGCGATTTTCATTGAGACGTTTGGGGACCCTGCCACGAATCCCAAAGGGTGGCCAATAACAACGGTTGGTGACCTACTGAAATCAGCTTCCTACGGGACTAGCGAGAAATCAGCCACCAGCGGAGAGTTTCCGGTCCTTCGGATGAACAACATTACACGCACAGGGGAGTTTGACCTTTCTGACCTGAAATACATGGATTTGGCGGATTCAGAACACGAACGCTATCTCGTGAAAACTGGCGACGTGTTATTCAATCGAACCAATAGTGCCGAGCTCGTGGGGAAGACCGCAATATTCCGAGAGAAAATACCGATGGCCTATGCTGGCTACCTCATCAGGCTGAGGACGAATGAAAGTAACGACCCCGAATACCTGAGCGGTTTCATGAATACTGCTTACGCAAAGCGCATTTTGCGAGGTATGTGTAAGAGCATTATTGGGATGGCGAACATCAACGCAACTGAGGTTCAAAGCATCAAGCTTGCAAAGCCGCCATTGAAACTCCAGACCCAATATCGCCAGCGCATCGGCGCCCTGCTCCAGGTGAAGGCCTGCTATAGAGCATCTCTTACCGAACTGGATAGCCTGTTTTCTTCCCTCCAGCACCGCGCCTTCCGAGGAGAACTCTAACCATGCAGCAGCAGAACATCCCCATCGCTACATTGGTGGACATGTACAAGCGTGGCGAGCTGCGTCTCCCTGAGATTCAGCGTCACTACGTCTGGCAGGGAACGCGGGTGCGGGACTTGTTGGATTCGCTTTATCGCGGCTACCCGAGCGGTTCCATCCTGATGTGGGAGACCGATGAGCCGGTGCCAACGCGGGAGTTCGCCATTGCCCAGGAGACAAACGCGTTCGCCGGCCGCAAGCTGTTGCTGGATGGACAGCAACGCCTGACCTCCCTGACTGCTGTGTTGGGTGGCGAGCCGGTTTCGGTGCGCGGTCGCAAACGACCCATCGACATCCTGTTCAATCTTGAGCACCCTGATGGTCCACCGACCGACATCATAGAGGTTGAGAGCGATGAAGTTTCCCCGGTTATTGCCGACGACGAAGTAACGGATGAAAACGGCGACGAGGCCGATGAAAACGAAGCCGGGCTTCAGGAAAAGCTGAATCGGCGAACCTTTGTCGTTGCCAGCAAGAACCTGGCATCTCAGCCGCAATGGGTGTCGGTCAGTGAAGTCTTCAAGACCGCCAACGATGCCGAGATTCTGGAAAAGGCCGGCATCGAGTCGTTCAAGGACCCGCGCTTCCAGAAGTATTCCGACCGGCTGAAGAAGCTCCGTACCATCAAGGACTACCACTATGTGGTCCATGTGCTTGAGCGCAGCATGAGCTACGAGGAAGTAACCGAAATCTTCGTCCGGGTGAATTCTCTGGGGGCGAAACTACGTTCCTCCGACCTTGCCCTGGCCCAGATGACCTCGCGCTGGCAGAACTTGCTGAAGGAACTTGAGGCATTTCAGGACGAGTGTGAGCAAAGCTGGTTCACCATCGACCTTGGGCAATTGGTCCGCGCCATCGTGGTGTTTGCCACCAAGCAATGCTTGTTCCGCAGCGTGGCCAGCACTCCGGTTGATGCGTTGAAGGAAGGCTGGGAGCAGGCCAAGGAAGGGCTGCGCTTCGCCATCAATTTCCTGCGCACCAATGCCGGTATCGAGGACGAGTCGCTGCTGTCTTCGCCCATGTTCATCCATTCCCTGGCTGCGATTAGCCGCATCAAGGACAACAAGCTGACAGCCGATGAGCAGAACAAACTGCTGCATTGGCTCTTGGTCGCCAATGCTCGCGGCCGCTATTCCCGTGGTTCGACGGAAACCCTGCTTAATGAAGACTTGAACATCATTTTCAAGTCCGGGGATATTGGGGCCTTGATGGAGCCGGTTAAACGCCAGTTTGGCCGATTGCATATCGAGCCTGGCGACCTCGCCGGCCGCGGCGTGAACAGTCCGCTATTTTCGTTGGCTTACCTGGCGCTCAAAGCCTCGGGGGCAAAGGATTGGTATAGCGGTCTGGGGCTGTCGCTGACCCACCAGGGCAAACTGCACTTCATCCAGTGGCACCACATCATCCCCAAGTCTCTGCTGAAGCAGAGCGGCTACGAAACGGGCGAAATCAACGAAATCGCCAACATGGCCTTCATCACCGGCCAGACGAACCGCCGCATTAGCAACAAGGAGGCCACGGGCTACCTTGCCGACATCGTTGCAAAGCAAGGCGAGCAGGCGCTATTGAGCCAATGTGTGCCGACGAATCCGGACCTTTGGCCTATCGAGTGCTACCGAGATTTTCTGCAACAGCGCCGGGTGGCCTTGGCCGAACGGATGAATAGCTTTATTCGTGAGAAAGCCCAGCTATGAGCAACTTCGCCTTCCTCCGCCCCCCTGAATGGGGCTTTTTGTTCGAGTCGGCCTCGAAGGTGGAGGAACTGGCGAACAGTGATGCGCGTGGAGCCTGCTTCTATGCCCGCCGCACCCTGGAACTGGCACTGGCCTGGCTGTACAAGCATGATTCCGCCCTGCGCCTGCCCTACCAGGACAACCTGAGTGCCTTGATTCACGAGCCCAGTTTCCGCCAAGTGGCCGGGGATGCGCTGTACACCAAGGCACGGCTCATCAAGGACCTGGGTAATCTGGCGGTGCATAGCTCCAGGAAGATTGCACCCTCCGACGCCCTGAATGCGGCGCGGGAGTTATTCCATTTCTGCTACTGGCTGGTGCGCACCTACGGCCGCACTTCGCGCCCTGCTCCTGGCCTGGCATTCGATGCGGGCCTGCTGCCAAAGGCCGCTGTTACCCCCATCCAGTCCCAGGAGCAGCTGCAAAAGCTCGAAGGCATCCTGCGGGAGCGGGACGAGAAGCTTTCCATCCTGCTGGCCGATAAGGCGGCCTTGAGCGATGAACTCACGAAGCTGCGGGACGAGGTGG
This sequence comes from Paludibacterium sp., assembly GCF_019232825.1. Lineage (GTDB taxonomy): Bacteria > Pseudomonadota > Gammaproteobacteria > Burkholderiales > Chromobacteriaceae > Paludibacterium. The sequence goes on from NZ_JAFAND010000101.1 coordinate 5,549, forward strand.
CCAAAGCGAAGAAGGCGAACGCCGCCCAGCCGGACACCCACGACTATTCGGAGGCAGAAACTCGCAAGGCCTTCATCGACGTGCTGCTGAAGGAGGCCGGATGGAATCTCGACCCGGCTATCAACTTCGAGGTGGAAGTCGCCGGCATGCCGAATGCCGAGGGTAAGGGCTTTGTCGATTACGTGCTCTGGGGCGACGACGGCAAGCCGTTGGCGCTGATTGAAGCCAAGCGCACTACCAAGAGCCCCATGGTTGGTCAGCAACAAGCCAAGCTCTACGCCGACTGCCTGGAAACGATGTACGGCCAGCGGCCCATCATTTTCTACTCCAACGGTTATGAGCACTGGATATGGGACGACGTTTCCTATCCGCCCCGCCCCGTCCAGGGCTTCTACAAGAAAGCCGAACTGGAACTCTTCATCCAGCGTCGCAGCAGCCGGAAGCCGCTTGCGGATGTAGTCATCAATAGCGCTATCATTGAGCGTTACTACCAGACCCGAGCAGTCCGCCGTATCGGCCACACGTTCGAGGTGGAGAACCAACGCAAGGCCCTGGTCGTCATGGCCACGGGCGCCGGCAAGACGCGCACGGTCATCGCCCTGGCCGACGTCCTGATGCGCTGCAATTGGGCGAAGCGCATCCTCTTCCTAGCTGACCGCGTGGCCTTGGTCAACCAGGCGGTCAATGCCTTCAAGGCGCACCTGCCGGATTCTGCCCCGGTCAATTTGGTCACCGACAAGGCAACCGAAGGACGGGTCTATGTCTCGACCTATCCCACCATGATGGGCTTGATTGACGATGCATTCGACGGTCAGCGCCGTTTCGGTGTCGGCCACTTCGACCTCATCGTCATTGATGAAGCGCACCGCTCCGTCTACCAGAAGTACCGCGCCATCTTCGATTACTTCGACTCCCTCCTGGTCGGCCTGACTGCCACCCCGAAGGACGAGATTGACCACAACACCTATGGACTCTTCGACCTGGAAACCGGCGTGCCAACCGACGCCTATGGGCTGGACGAAGCCGTGGCCGATGGTCACCTCGTGCCGCCCGTTCCCATCTCCGTACCCCTCAAGTTCCAGCGGGAGGGCATCAAGTACGACGACCTCACGGAAGAGGAGAAGGAGGAATGGGACGCCAAGGAGTGGGACGACGAAGGCAACGTCCCCGACGAGGTAAACGCGGAGGCGGTCAATAAATGGCTGTTCAACGCCGACACCGTGGATAAGGTCCTGGGAACCCTCATGACCAAGGGTCAGAAGGTGGCGGGCGGGGACAGGCTCGGCAAGACAATCATCTTCGCCAAGAACAATGACCATGCCGACTTCATCGCCAGCCGCTTCGATGCCAACTACCCGCATTACAAGGGGCACTTCGCGCGGGTGGTGACCTACAAGACGGAATACGCCCAGAGCCTGATTGACGATTTTTCCAACCAGGACAAGGCGCCCCACATCGCCATTTCAGTGGACATGCTGGACACCGGCATCGACGTGCCGGAAGTAGTCAATCTGGTTTTCTTCAAGGTAGTGCGGTCAAAAACCAAGTTCTGGCAGATGCTGGGGCGGGGGACTCGGCTTTGCAAGGACCTGTTTGGGCCTAATCAAGACAAAAAGAACTTCTTTATTTTCGACTTTTGCCAGAACCTGGAATTCTTTAGCCAGAATCCCGAAACCTCGGACGGCTCTATGAGTGAGTCCTTGAGTACGCGGCTCTTCAAGGCACGGCTGGATGTGATTAGCGCCTTGGACGATAGGCTTGCCAACCAGGTGAAAACTAGCGAATCGCAAGCTTCCAATGACGACCATCCGAGCGAAAAACAGCTGCGGGTCGACGTAGCCGCCCTTCTGCATGAGCGGGTGGCTGCCATGAAGGTGGACAATTTCGTTGTTCGGCCCCATCGGCAACCGGTGGAGAAGTTCGCCAAGGCCGAAGCCTGGGTGGCGCTGGGGATGGAAGATTTACTGGAACTCCGGACTCGTGTTGCTGACCTGCCTACAGAGCTGGCAGACGAAGACGAGGAGGCCAAGCGGTTCGACATGCTATGTCTGCGAGTTCAGTTATCTATCCTCCAAGCCAAGCCTGAGTTCGTTACCCTAAAGGAAAAGATTCAAGTCATCGCCAGCGCCCTTGAGGAGCAAACCAACATCCCCGCCATCAAGGAGGCCATGCCCTTCATCCAAGCAGTGGCCAGCGACGAATGGTGGGACGACGTTACTGTGCCTATGGTCGAAACGGTCCGGCGGAGATTACGTGCCTTGGTGAAGCTGATTCCTAAGGGACAGAAGAAGATTGTGTATACCGATTTTGAGGACGAGCTGGGCGAGTCGCAAACCATCGACCTGCCCCAGGTCACCGCAGGCCTCAATATGGCCAAATTTAAGGAGAAGGCCCGAGTGTTCCTCAAGGCCCACGAATCCCACATCTCTCTCCAGCGCCTGCGCCGTAATCAGCCGCTCACTCCCTCTGACCTCGATGAACTAGAGAAAATGCTGCTAGCTGCAGGCGGTTCACCGCAACTTATCAGCGAGGCTAAGGAGCAAAGCCATGGCCTTGGTGTCTTCATCCGCTCACTGGTGGGTTTGGACCGGGAGGCCGCCATGCATGCATTTAGCGAGTTCCTCACTGGGACTACCACCACCCCGAACCAGATTGAGTTCATCAATCTCATCGTCCAGGAGCTTACCCAGACGGGAGTGATGGAGCCGGAACGACTGTTCCAGTCCCCTTTCACGGACTTGAACGCCCAAGGTCCGCTGGGTGTGTTTCCGCCGGCCAAAGTCACACAAATTGTCCAAGTGCTGGAGACAATCAGAGGGCGCGCGGCTGCCTGAGGGGGCTTGGCCTCCCGTCCCGACGGCGGGATGATGACATCGAACTTAACAACATTCTAACGATGTTAGAAGCGGGCGCATTGGTTCGTGAATGTGCCGAACTGGCTAACCAGCGGTTCGGTAAAAAACAGGGCAAGACCACTTGAAATGGAGCCAATCGCTGTCTAGGCTTTCCTTTGCCGGTGCAACGCCGGCATGCAGTAACACCATGACGAGCCAGAACTAGTATTTCCCGCCGGAAGTTCGGTGGTACCCCCTATTTATGAGAGGGTACGAAAGCGGGAGGCTGGCATGGAAGAGGTCTGGCTAGAGTCGAACTGGACGGAATGGGTCGTAGCGCAATGGCGTTGCGCCACTCTGTCCCTATTTGAGGGAGAGAGTCTCTACTCCCATGGCGCACAAGCAGACAACCAAAAACGCTGCGCTGAAGCGCTTTCGGTTGACCTTGCGGTTTATTTGGTCAGGCGTCTCGTAGATTCCTTGCCCCTCCAACAGACGGGACAGTTGTTTGTACCGGATGCCGCGTCTCATCATCTCTATTTCAATCAGCTCTTTCGCAGTCTGCTCCCAAGCTTCATAAGATTGAGGCTGCAGACCACCCGTGCCTGGCTCTCTGTTCATCTTTCCCCCACGGCCGCCACTCAGCCCCTGTCTCTGCCCTCCAGGTATTTTCTCACGAGTATTTTCGGTCGTATACGACTGGTTGGCTTTTGCGAGAGCTACACCTCCTTTGCAAGACATTTTTGCGAGGAAAAATTGCCAGCCAGAACCACACCCATTGTTGAATTGCGCCGAATAGTGACCCACTATTTTTATCGAAATTTGACCCACTCCAAATTAGTCGTTCCGTCTTTTCTCGGAAGTAATACTGGTCAATTTCTCCTGTTCTGTTGAACGTGTCGAGCTATTTTTGAAACGATAGCTGTCATTGCCTGTTTCAACAATGTGGCAGTGGTGGGTGAGACGGTCCAATAAGGCAGTTGTCATCTTTGCATCTCCAAATACATTTCCCCATTCGGAAAAGCCTAAGTTAGTAGTAATGATGAGGCTAGTTTGTTCCTTTGCTCGCAGAACTGACCCGGTCTAACTGATCCACTTTCCACTGCCTAGCAAACGCTGCAACACGATCATATGAGCCGTCGAATCCGAGCACGCGTAGGTCTGCATGCATCTGCTTGAGGCTGCGTTTTTGCTTTCTAGATTTGGTGGATTCCGTTTTTAGCCACGTTGAAAGCTTGAATGCGTATGGATCCAAAGCACTGGCCGAACGGCGGTCTGCGTAGGCTGGCTCTACAGTTTCAGAGCGCAGGTGACGTCTAACGGTGTTCCTTGAAATGCCAAGTCGCTTGGCGATCTCTCTTAGCGATATCTGGTCTCGTAGGTGCCAGCGCCGAATAATTCCTAGTAATGCCACGTCGATCACTCCAATCTCCCACCTGATTGCTTAGGTAGGATTGTGTCTCAAACGTGGGTCAATTTTCGATGCAAAAATCCCAGCAAAGTGGGTCAGTTTTCGATGCAAATCTACAGCGAAGTTCTCTAATTGACGCTGGAGACCTGATTGATGATTACATTCCATTAAGAGCGGTGGCGGCACTCCTCGGGCTGCCAAGAGCGCGAATCAACGAGCTCGTCGCTTGTGGATTGCTAGCTGAAGATCTGCTTTGGCAAAATATTATTCCAGTCGGCAGAGAGTTCGGAAGCCGAGATTATGAGACACGGCTCATGTCGGAGCCGCTAGCTCGTTTTTCTATTAATGCAAAGTCAAAGCGAGTGACTAAGCACAAAAGTAAATAGATAAGAGTATCACTTCAGCCTATATCTCGCTCCGGTTCTGAGGAGCTGTTCAAGAAGTCGCCGCGCATCATTCTGTCCAGCTTTCTACGTCCGGTAAGGTTTCGTCCATGAACTGCTGCATGGCCATGTCGGTGCTATCAGCCTGAGCCACAAGAAGGCATTGTCGGCGACATTCCTCTGCAAAGCCCGGGCGGCGCGTATCGGGTACCCAGATTAGTACTGGGCGAAGTCCGGCCTTGCGCAAGGCATCGCGGCGCTTTTGAACTGGTGAAATGACGTGTGCCATGTTAGTCCCTTCCTCTTACATGAAATACCGCATGCCTCGTTCATGCTACATGCAGAGGGTCCCTCACGCCGGGATTTTTGGCGGTTCATAAGTCCAGAAGACCCCGGACAAAATATGCCATTAATTGCGTCAAAGAGTTACATAAAATGCAGCTTTATAGTAGATTTTAAGGAAAGTGACATCGTTAGCTCGGGGGACGGGCGATCGGGGAAATCAGTTCGATGAGCACTTGGGGGTATTGACTCAGGTCGTCCGTCGGCGCTTCAGGCGTGCTCGGCTCCAATCTGTGTCACTAGTGGCCACCACTTCATTTCCGTCTCCCTGGCTGCGTTACCAGCGCCGATGCGCTCATTGGATAAGAACAAGCATAGGGATACAGCATGTCTGGCAC
>NZ_JAFAND010000150.1 GCF_019232825.1 Paludibacterium sp.
ACGCTGGCAAGCCTGCCTGCCTGCGTCAATGAATTGGTTGTAGTTGACGGTGCTTATAGCTGGTTAGTGCCATATTACGAATCTGTGGGGGTCAATCCCCACAAGTCGGATGAAAGGCTTTACAGAATCTTAGAGACTAGTGGCCTGCGCTACAGGGTGCTTGCTGGAATCTGGAAAAACGAATTAGAAAAGCGCGTGGCAGGGTTTACGGCCTGCACTAATCGCTATGTTTTGCGGGTCGATGCCGATGAGATATATTTTTTTGATGACGCTGTATTAGATGATTTTTTTGCCAGAGTCGAAGCCGTCGCGGAGATGACATGGCCGATTATGTACGACGAAAAAACAATGATAACACGTCACAGGCGGCCATTGTCGCGGCAATGCTTCCTTTTCGACAAAGAAAAAATAACAGCGTCAGACCATAATCACTATTTGGAGTTGGTTTTAACAACTGACGCGCTGCCGACATTGCAAAGGCCGCGTTTTCGCCCCTACGGGCGACCTGTTGCATTTGCTGCACACCTGACACATTGGCGCACGCCAGCAACAGCGATCACCCGCGCCGCTTTCTATATAACAAATTGGGTTCGCGCCAACGGCAAGGGGACCGACAAGGTGCGCGACTACTTTAAGGCGATCCAGCCGACAGCATTCAAAAACGCGCTGGCTAACAGCCGTTTTGTGATCGGAACCTACAAGTTAAATGTTGCGGAGAAGTTGCAGGCCGCGCCGCTATCGAAAGAACAGCGTGCGATCCTTGCGCCGCTGTATGAAAAATTCAGACAGGCCACACCGCGCCCAACAGGCGGTTTTGAAATTATCAGCGGTGAAGCTGTATATTTTGAATTGCCTTCGATTAGTCAGCGCAAACTAAAGATTGCCTTTGACGATCGGCCCGCACAGGTAAGGGCAATAATTCACACGATCAGGCCGGAAGCCCCTCATTATGAGGCGATCATCCTGCAACCAATCATCAAGGAAAAATCGGCCGCGCTGCATATCCAAGACACGGCGGGGCAGGGATGTGTCCGGCGCGTTCTGGAAATTTCTATTCAGCATAAGGACGATAAGCCACACATGCGCGGCGTTTTCGTCTAGGTCTGGCCTCTACATATAGAGCTTCAAGGATACCGCGCCAGAATGGCGGGGCAAGTAAAACTGGCAGGGCAGGGGGTAGTTATTACTTGTGGAAATCAAGTAAAACCGTCGCGGTGGAAAAAGTCGGCTTTTGATACTTCGTAGATATTCTAAAACCCTTAACATAATACGCCATTATGCGCCTATTTCGACTCCGCAATGAAATCAACATCTAGGAACCAGAAAAAGCGCCGCGCGGCCTTAACATGAATTTAATTATCTTACTTGTAGTTTTGTAAGATAATACAGGTCGCCCCCTAAATTGGGGGGTATGGTCAAAAAACTAGAATCAGTAGATTATCAGCGGCTCAGAAAGTGCTGGACAGTGCAGAAAAACAAAACCCCGCCTTGGCGGGCGGGGGTTGTAATAGTGGGTCGGTGCATCCTGAACAGAGGCATCTTCCCATAAAACGAGAGAAGGCGCAAGCGGAAAAGTATATTTTTCGCAACGATAAAGCCTTGTCTTTTGCAACCCCTCCCATGCCCGCAGGCGCAACTGTGAAGGGAACTCAAAACATGCAAGCTTTACTAGCCTTTAGCCCAAGCCTGCCAAAAACCTATGCATCTCATGCCGTCTGGTCTGGCTCGATGCGTGTTGATAACTACGAGGAAGTTAAGGCGACAGGGCGACAAATTCCGCCCGCAATCATGCGTAAAAGGCTGCTGAAAATCTACAGGGCGGCGCGACAATGGCGGGCCGAGAAGCCCAAGACCATGACGCAGGGGGCATTGCGCGTCCTAGAAAGCCTTTGCACAGACTTCCCAAACATTCACACGGGGCGCTTATTCCCCACGATTGCAACCATAGCCCGCAAATGTGGCCTTGGTACAACGTGCGTTAAACGGGCGCTTAATGCGCTTACAGCTTTGGGAATTATAACGAAACTGCGCCGCTGCTTGAGAGTGCCACAGATAGGGGGCGGCTTCCTGTTACGCCAGTTAAGCAACCTTTACACCATCTTGCCGCCTGAATGCTGGCGGGCAGGATATAACGACAAAGAAGCGCCCGGCGCCGCCATGGACTACGGCGAGAGAGCCAAAACATACCCTTACGGTTTTGATGTAGACATAAAAGAACATGCTACGACAAGCGCCGCTGCCGCCAGTATGGCCGAGGATATAGACCCATTGGCCGCGCAATTCGGCAAGCTGTTTTTAGCTGTCGCAGATCGTGAAAAACATTAGGAAAGCGAGAGGACACAAACCGCCAACAACTCTAATAACGTTCTTATATATAACTGGACAAACACGCACAACACAGCAGTAAAAGCATAAAATGAACCGCGCTAAGGCGCGGTCTGGTCTGCGCACCTTCTGCGCCGCTTTAAGCGGCGCGGGCGCTATAAGTTGCCTTCGGGCTATACGCCTTGCCGCGCTTACTGGTTTAGAAATGAATCTGTTTTTATGGTTTTAGGAACGTGTTAAACGGCTTTCTTGGATCTGTCGGCGCTCATCATTTCGCTGTTTTTCTGCTTCTAGGTTATCGGCTTCAATGGCGCGGAATCGTGCAATCTGTGCCTGCCGTTTTTTCCACCTGATAAGGCTGGCAACTCTTAGGCGTTTTTCCATGGGGGAAAGGCTGCTATCTTTCTCAATCGCCTCTATCTGTTCGGCTAGCCCAAGCATGGCCGCGTCATAGGCGGTTTGCCCTAAATTGGCTTTGTTTCGTACATGCTGCAATAAACCATCTCTTGCCAAACTTCCCCACCGTCGGCCTGACAAACTATGAATGTCTTGTCTTTTGACTTTCGCACCCAGCCATGGACGCAATTTGCGCAGTGGGTCATGGCGTAAGTTCCCGCCGTTTCTATGCCTTGATCGCGTGTAGAAGTCATACGCGCCCGCCTTTCTTTTCTGTTTTGTGATAATTAACTGTTGTTCCTGCACTTCCTTAACTGTAGGTAAGGCCGCAAGTTTTTCAGGTGTGAAGCCGAAAAGTGCGGGAAATACGCCCGCGCTATAACCTTCGGCCTTTAATTTCGGGTTGCGCCAAAGGGCTATTGCCTTGCCGTTCATGTCCACAAAGACGAGCTGGCCGCGATCACCACGGGCGGGCAAATAACGGTTTTCTATAAAGGTTTTTAGCCGTTGTTCCGGCGTCATCAGTTCACAGGCACGCCAGAGGTCAAAAACGCGCTTATGTGATGCTGTAAACCGCTTGTTGTTTTTGGTTCCGCCATCTGCGGGGTTGAATCCATACCGCGCCGCCTGTTCATCAGCTATGCGCTTGCATATAGGGCGCATGAGGGGGTCAAATAACTGCCCGTTATAATCGACGCGGCAAACAGCAACATGGTAGTGTTTGTGTCCGTCTTTGATATGCGCCGCCATAACCCAAGGGCAAGTTTCGTAGCCTGCCTCTTGAATGACACGGCGGGCCGTTTCTAACGCCTGCTCCGGCGTCAATTTGTCGCCCTCTCTCGTCCTGATCGAAAAATGCTCTATAGGCTTTTGCAGCGGCCTAATCTTCTGCGTCATTTTCGGGTAAGCAATTTCAAACATATGTGCCATAATTGCCCGCATATCTCTGCGGCCTTGGCAGTTTTCTGAGTATAAAAATTCTGTAAACTCGTTTTCTTCTCTATACTCGCCCGCGCCTAACAAATAGCGGCCCATGTCTGGAAACCCGCCGCGCCTTTTTGTTTTTATGAACATGGTTAGCGCGGCCCCTTCATCCTGTCAAAGGCATCTTCGACGCGCCGCAAGTGCTGGATCACTAGTCGGGCATACATGCTGCTTTCATCGGTTCCATGCGCGTTAAGGTGTCTTGCTATTTGATTAATATTATTGCCTTGTCTGGACACCTCAACGGATAGCGCCCGAAGCTCTGTAATTAAAAATTTTGGGTATGCAAACGGCAATTCTTCCGGCTTCCTGCCTAGGGCCTCTTCGGCCAGTTTGCGGAGCATGGCAGAAACGGAAAGCCCGCAATCTCTTGCTAGCTTTTCAAAATCGCGCCGCAGAGGTGGCGGCATTTTACACATTGCCGGACTCATTCTATCGCCCTTCGGGCGCGGCCCTCTACGGGGTGCATGGGGTGTAGCCCCTGCCAAGTAGGACGAGCAAACCGAATTACGGTATTGCTCTGCCACAACTTGCGCGAAGCCCCCCAAAATTTTTTTAGATTCTTCGGGGTTATCAGCCCGCGCCCCATCCCGGGCGCGGCCTGCGATTTTTTTAGACACTTTAGAAAATTCTTTCTTTGCCATGCCCCTAAAAATAACATGCCAGCGTTAATGGTATATTTACAAAAACGACAATTCTACAAAACTACAAAGTTATCTGGTCGGCCCTTAAAATCCATGTTATAGATTCCCAAAATCCCGATCCCCCGAGAACGGGGGGTTGTGAGTGAGTACCAAAAAAGTGCATGTTGTTTTCACAGACTAGCAAGGGAAAAATGGGGTGCGCCATGGTTAACAAAGCAACGATTATAAAGCCTTTTAAGGTTTCCAAAGCCACACGCCGCGGCATTAAAAAAGACGCCGCCAAGGCGGGGTTAACTATCGGGCGTTATGTTGAATTGCTAACACGTTTCCGCAAGGAAGCTAGAAAAAATAAAGTAAAAATTAACCGTAAAAAACAGAAAAATAATACAAGACTACTAAACTACAAGTAACACAATTTTAAGCCCCCTTTGCTAGTCTGTGGCTATCAGGCAACGGGGAAGCTTAAAATGATCGGTATGAAAAATATTCTTTTTGCTGTTGTTCTTTTAGCAATGGCTGCCACCGCGATTTGGAACGGCAAAGCGCTGACTAAGCAAGATTATGCTTGGCAGGCCCATGCATCTACAGTGCTGTTGCCTCATGACTAACGGCGCAACGGAACTCCGTCAACGCATCAACACGCTTTTGCCGTTTGCGGCGGCGGTTCTCTGCTTTGGCTTTCTTCTTGGTATTTCATTGGTGCGTGTGGCTTCAAGCCTGTCTGTTTTGATGGGGGAACAATGATGACTGACATTGCCTGCCAAGCGGCGATTACAGCCCTACTGTTTGCTTACTGTGCATGGGCATACCATGAAATTTCTACACGCCTTGCGCAGGTTAATTTGCGCATGGCGAATATAGAAAAGGAAATTCTGGCCGCAAAGAAAGAGGCCACAAGATCGAGAACGGCAGCGGCCACAATTAAAAATAAACGGGGGCTTAAATGAGCGACAAAAAGCCTGAAAACGCCCTGTTGTGCCGCCTGCCTGTTCGTTGTGGCGGCAAATATGAGGCTGTGCGGATCGTTGGCACGACGACAATGGACGCAACATTTACCGACCCTAATATTTTTGCCGTTCCGGCTAGTGATCGCGCAATTAGGGAAGCAAAGAAAGTGATTAGGGCAACCCCAGAGTACCCGTTGCGCCCCGAAAATTTTGAGTTTCAGGACGGGCGGGCGATGAAGTTGCGCCCCGCTATTTTCACAAAACCGCCTCAACCGTAGGGGGAAAAATGACCATAGCTAGTGAAAGATCACAAAGCGAAATTATTGCAGCGGCGCGTAATGTAGTTTTTGAAATTGATAGTGTGTTACGCAATGAGTCCGGCTATACGCATCAGCGCTCACGTATAGCTAAAATATGGAATGATGGTGGTCTTTCTCTTTATCGTCGCGCGACACGCTGCGCCACGATCAAAAACGATTATGTCGAGGCGCTCACATTCTTCGCTTATAGTGCAAAGAATGGTCACCATGATTTAGGTTTTTTGCGCCAGATTTGTAACGCTACAGTTGGGGGCCGCGCATGAAGGTTCGCGGCAAGCCCTACGCAAACGACAACCTAGACAGTATTTTTTCTACTGAAAAAATTTATGTCGTTAAGGTTGGTGGGGCTTTTGAACAGCCCCTAGATTGCGCTTGCGGCGCTTGTGTTGTTGTTGAAGAAATCGACTTTCATTTACACGCGGCATGGTGTTGGGCGTGCAACGCGCATAGCGTTGCCGCCCCTAGTTATGGGTTGGCTGTTGCTTACCATAATCAGGGTAGACGTGCGGCAGAGAGGGGCGAGGCATGACACGCGCCCGCCTGCTCAATCAACGCGGCTTTATTGTTGCACCCCTGCTTTTTGTTTTGGGCATTGCAGGGGTAAGCGCAATGGTCATAACGCAGGGCGGGTTGCAACTACTCGGTGTAAACAACTCCGTCCAGAAAAATCTGGCGTTACAGTCGGATCTAAACGCAACAGTCATAACCCTGTCGGCGCAGTCTGTATTAGGTACGGACGCGGCGACGGTCTGCCCCCCGCGCTCATCCAGTGCGTCCAGTGTGTGCGGTTATGCTCCTGTAGCACTTACAACACTTGCAAGCTATGTCGGCACAACCCTGCCGACTAATGCGGCGAATGCTTCGGCTGGCGGCAGTCCTTATGAAGTCGGCGTTCTAACGGCTAATTCAGGCGCAAAGGTGCTTGATCCTTACGGCCATAATTACATTATTTGCCGTTGGGAAAACGTGCGCAGCATGCCAGCCAGTAATGCGCTTATGATTATCAGCGCCGGACCGTCTGGCAATCTGCAAACCAACTGCGGCGCGACAACTGCCGCCGCTGATAATGTCATAACTACCGTGTCGGTTGCCACTCTAATCAACAGGGCGGCAGTCTGGCAAACGGATGCATCGAGCAACGCTAGTTACGGTGCCACAGGAACAAAGGTTGTTATTGACCCTTCCGGCGATATTACGGCGGCGGGTAGTATTACGGTAGGCGGCGGCATTATTGCAAATGGTAATATAACGGCTGCGAATATCACGGCCTCATCTGCTTTTTATGGGGGTGGTGCGTCTGTAACGACGCTAGCCGCAACGGGGGCTGTGACGGCTAACAATTATGCGGTGGCTCTTACTTCTGCGCCGCCTACTGTTGGCATGTATTCGGCGGGAACGAATAGGCTAGATTTCAGCACAAACGGCGTTCAGGCGATCAATATTGATGGTGCCCAACAGGTTACCGTTAACGGCGGTCTTTCTGCGCGTAAGGTACAGGTGCAGTCATCGGATGTGCCGAGCAACGGCATGAATAATCCAAGCACAAATCAGGTTGCGTTATGGGCCAACAGCACCCAAATGCTGACAGCGTGGGCTGGTAATGGTGTAGGGATTGGATCAAACAACCCGACAGCGGCGCTTGACGTTGTGGGGTCGATTAAGACAACCGCCAACCTGACGGCAGGCGGTTTAGGTACATTCCAAACGATTTCAGTGGGTACAGCCACGCTAGGCGCAACCACAGTTTCAAGCCTGACTAACGTAGGATCAGAAAACGTCACTGGAACCGTTACGGCCAACGCCGGAACATTCCAAACCCTCACCGTTAACGGCCAACCAGTAACGGGCGGTGGCGGTTGTTCTACTAATTGCACCTTTACAGGCGCAACCACAGTTTCAAGCCTGACTAACACAGGATCGGAAAACGTCACCGGAACCGTTACGGCAGGCAACTTTAACACAACAGGAACTTATCAGGTAAGCGGCGCACAGATTGCCGCTAGTAATCTGTCGAACGGTACAACAGGCACAGGCTCCATTGTTTTAAGCGTTTCCCCAACACTCACAGGAACGCCCAAAGCACCCACCCAAACGGCGGGGGATACGTCAGCCGCCATTGCAACAGATAGCTTTGTTGCAACAGCAATAACGAACGCGGCAACAATTACGGCGATTAGCTTAGGCACTAATGGCTATGTTTCATTTTCTGGTGGCTTGACGTTTCAATGGGGGCTTGCCGCTGCTTGTGGGGCGCAAAATTGCGGCGTCACTTTTCCAAAATCGTTCAATTCGGCGGTTTATGCGGTGATGGTGACAGGCAACAACAGCGGCACAAGTAACAACTGTGCCGCTGCCTACAACACCGCCAAAACAGGATTTGCCGCTGCTTTGTGTACGCAACAAAGCTTTTTCTGGTTCGCTGTCGGTAGTTGAGGGGGAAACATGAATAAAATCATTTTGGCCGCCCTGCTTATTTTCATATCTGCGCCAGCAATGGCTGGGCAAGTATTTCCGCCGCAAAATGTGGATCAGTGCCAAGATGGTGACACGCTCACGTTGCATAAGGATTCCGTTACTAACGATCTATCTGTTCAGTGTGTGCATACAGACATGAGCCTAACAAATCCTGGGTGGATCTCGCTTGCTGGTGGTTTAACGCTGCAATGGGGCCAATCTGCGGGATGTGGCGTCCAAAATTGCGGCGTCACTTACGCAAAGCCGTTTAGTAAATATGTTATCGCGGTTCTGGCGTCCGGCAACAACAGCGGGATTAGCAGCACATGCGCCGCAACCTACAACACCACAAGCCTGACTAATTTTGCTGTCGCTCTCTGCACAGTTCAAAGCTTTTTCTGGTTCGCAATCGGAGTTTAGAAGGGGGGAGAACATGAAGGGTATAAAGCTATTATTCAACGCTATAGGGAAGGTTTTAACCGCCGCCAAACAAACCGCGCAAAAGGTTGCCGTGGGGCTGTTGGCGCTTCTTGCTGTGGCCTGCGCCCCTGTTGTCTATGAACGCGGCCCCGCGCCTGTGGTGTACACACAAGGCCTGCCTGTTGTAATTGCGCCAACGGGGTATGCGGTCACAACAAACGTTCCCGCTTACTGTGAGAATGAAGCATCCCGCAGCGCCCCGCCCCGTATCGTTTACGGCGCTGGCGGTATTTATGCAGAGACATTCTACGGGCGGCGACACCATGAAACCGTTTTAGAAGCGGCTCCCCTTGTTCAGTACGACGCTAACGCGCCGTTGCGTGAACGTATCAGAAATTCATGTTTAGCCCGCTTCGGCTACGGGTTCCATCTGTAAGGGGGTCGGCCATGCAAAACTTGTTTGAACAACCAATGACGGAACGCCTGACAATAGACGCGATCAAAAAAGATCGTTGGGCGGCTGCATATATGGCTATAGACAAGGAAACGCCTCTCGATGTTTTAATGCAGTGTGCTTTAACCTGCGATGCGCTGCGTGATGAAATGATAGACGCGGCAAAAGCTACGCCAGTCAATCACGTCGCCCGTGGTGAAAATTTGGCGATTGTTTACCTTCTAAGTAAGCGCAGGGATGAGGTCGGGCGGGCAGTTATAGCTAACACGGATGTTTATTTAGAAAAAAACAAGATAGTCCCATGGTACGCAAGGCAAGGCGGCTACTCGGTGTTAGATCCCGTGTTGCAAATAGACGTTATGGTGGATTACGAAGAATGGGCACATAAAAATCCAGAAGCCGCAAAAAAACATGGTGTAGAAAGTTATTGCGCTTACCGTCAGCAAAGGTTTGCCGAAAACCAAGCCCGCCGTTGCGCTGCACCAAAGCAACAGACGCAAGGCGTGGAGCCGTAACGCATGGCGGCGGTAATCACCCAATTTGATAACTTAATAAACCGCGTCATACGTGGTTACGTCGAACGGCAAGGCGAGGTTGTCGGCAATCTTTCAGAGTGCCCACACGCTAACAACATCGCTAGGCTTTTGGGTCTACGTATGGGGTGGTTACAGGAACAAATAAGGGCCGAATATTTCCGGCGCTACAGGACAACCCCAGAGGAAAACGCGAGGGCATCCTATGTCTTGTGATCTGCGCCTGCCTTTGATTGTCAACGCTATGGTGAATCGTCACGGCGCGGCGCTCTCGCAGCCCCATGCCGCGCCCATAATCGAGGAATATGCCCGAAGGGCGGGCATAACAAGCAACCGCCTGAAAGTTTTGTGTGAACAAGAGTTCATCAGGAAAAACGGTTGTGGATTTGAAACCTATAACAACATGCGGGGGGCTTAAATGAGCGAAGATAAAAAGAAAATCTATGATGTATTGATTGCCCGTAAATACACGGCAGGCGGTCAAGAGCGAATTAGATATTACCCGATAGGTGTTGCCTTCGATGCACAAAGCGGCGGGGTGAATACACGCTTCTTTGCCGCGCCGCCCGTCGATGTTGATGTTTATATCCGTGAGCGTCGAACAAAGAAAAAAACAAACAACGGCCAGCCTGCGGCATTCGATGAGGACGACGAAGGCGAAGCTTTTGCAATCATGGATAACATAGATGAGTAAGGGGCATTATGATGGTTGCGGGGTTTACAACTGAGAGAATGGTAACGGTTAGGATGCCGATTAGCACTTATGACTTTATCGCCATGCTTTGCCAGACCCCGCCCGCCGCTATCGCGCTCTTAGTGGGAACAGACGAGTTTAAGCGGCTCTCGGCGCATATCAAACGCGCCAAGCCGCCAGCGGCCTACATTCCCAAAACAAGCGACTGCAACAAGAAAGGCAAAAAACATGACTGAAATCATTATTGACGTTAAGCGCCTCGACAACGCGAGCGATTTACCATTACCAACCTATGCAACGGAAGGCGCGGCCTGTATGGATTTATACGCCGCTATTCCTGACTTAGTTGCAATCAATAACGGCCTGCGGGCGTTAATCCCTACAGGGCTGGCTGTGGCCCTGCCCGCTGGCTACGAACTGCAAATTAGAAGCCGATCAGGGCTTGCAATGAAAAACGGGGTTTGCGTCCTCAACAGTCCGGCAACGATAGATTCAGATTATCGCGGTGAATTGGGGGTTATTCTGGCTAACTTCTCCGGCCAGCCTTACTTTGTTGAGCGCGGCCAACGTATAGCCCAAATGCTTGTTATGCCTGTTCCGCGTATCAAGTGGCGTGAAGTTTCAGCCCTGCCAGACACGCAACGCGGTGCGGGTGGCTTTGGCTCTACGGGCTACGGCGGGTGTGGTAATGTCTAGGATTGCCCGCCCTGCTGATTTGTTGGCCGGACTTCTGCGCCCCGCTTACGGCAACAACCTTGTGCAAATTATCGACTACACGGCACAACGTCGCGGTGTGGTTGCTGGTATAAGTTGTGTTGCTGTTATCATTAACAGCTTCGAGGATCTACAAGCCGAATGCGAACAGCTTGCAGAAATAACTATGAAAATCATTGAGCAAACAGGCCACTGTTTTTCCATTTTTCCAATCCGCGCCGCCGAGCTGGCCCGCCCGTCGTATTTTGCGCGTGACATCCTCCTAAAGGCTCCGATAATCCAATGAAATATGAAACCTTAGAAAAATTAAGCAAAGGGGGCTATAATGGCCCTATGAAAAAAACAGCGCCTATTTTAATCGAACTGCGGAAAGGACTTGAGGCGGCTTACGGTGATAAGCTAGCCCGTCTGGTTCTGTACGGCTCGCGGGCGCGTGGTGACAGTGGCGCGGGGTCAGATTGGGACGTTGCAGTTTTTCTTAAAAGCTTCGACGGCCTGCTGGTGGAATTAGACCGGATAACGGACATAACAACGAGTATTTTAGAAAACACTGGCGAGTTGATCGCCCCGCAAGCGTTTCTGGCCGAGGAATACAACAGCCAGAAAATCCCGCTTATGTACGAGATCCGCCGCGAGGGTGTGGAGATATGAAGCCGGAAGCAGAAGCCGCGCTAAGTCTGGCGAAGTTTCATTTAAGCGAAGCGCAAAAGATTTATGAGTATGGCTTTCACGCCGTTGCGGCGCGTGACGGCTATTTAGCGGCCTTACATGCTGCAAATGCGTGGTTGATACACCACAACATAAAACACAAGCGCCATAAAAGAATTGAGGGCGCATACAATAAAATTATCAAAGATGATCGCCGTTTTGATCCGGTAAAAAAAGCCCTGACAATGGGCCTTGCCTTGAAAGAACGATATGACTATGGTGCCAAGACGGACGCCAGTGGTACGACAAAAAAAGAGGCTGATTATATGCTGCAACAGGCTGCGGCCTTAATCGACATAGTTGCAAAAGCTACCCTCAAGCCTGATAACAAACCGCCAGCCGCTACGCTGTAGATTTAATCCCCGCCTTTATTGGCACAACAACCGGAATCGCACTATTCCATAGTGCGGCAAACTCGCTGCGCCACGCGCCAACAAAAGAAAGAATGTGAAAAACACAATAGTCCATTGTGCCGATTGTTGATGGTCTGAAAATCGCGGCGCTGTCTCCGTAGATGATAACAGATGACGGATTCATGATCTGCCTTGGCAGATATCGCACTGAAAAATCTTCTAACAAGCCCTCACTGGGGGCGCTGCCTGTCACGCATTCAAAATCAAATTTCTCGGCAAGGCGCGTTAGCGGTTTGGTGTCGCCGGCTGTAATGCCAAACGCGGCCATAATGTGCGCCGTTGATTGTGAGACAATTCTAACGGTGCTGCCGCCAGCGGTGCGGCCTTCCAAGTCTGCCAGAAAACGCGCTGTTGCGTCGCGGCCCTCAAGGCAAACTGTGCCTCGTTGGCGAAGGGTAACGCCCTGATTATCACAGAAGGCAACCCCGCCGCCTTCTAAAGCGGCCTGAACCTTGCGCAAGCTCTGCGGTGAAATACTCCCCGCCTCTAATGATCGGATGGTAGCACCTGACAGGCCGGACGCGGCGGCCAACTCATCTTGCGACCAATCCAAGAGGCCACGGGCGGCTTTAATTTGACGGGCTGTTATCAAAAACATGGTCATACCCCACAAACCGCATTAAAAGCCCGCTGGAAGCGGTCGGATGTTTTTAGGGGGATAACAGCGGAATTAAAATTAGGCTTATTGGCGGCCAAAATTTCGAGCGTTTTGCATAAATCCTTGGCCGACTTCTCCCCGTAGAGATTTACGAAATCAAAGTAGCTAACCATGCCTGCCCCTCGTAAGTTTGTTTCGATTTGTGGACGATAACCGCCACAAAACCTTGAAAGCAATCCAAAACAACGTTTTATTATCAATAACTGTATAAAAATATATCATTAGTCTTTATTATTAAGAATATTGGGCTTGATAAACATTCAAAACATGGTTTATAAAACAATAACTGTATAAAAAACGGTGTTACCATGATAACAGGGCGGCAAATATCAGCGGCAAGGGCGCTTTTAGGGTGGTCGGCTATCGACCTAGCCCGTCATGCGGATCTATCGGATCAAACTATAAGACGGGCAGAAGATGGGGAAACCGCCCGCGCCTCAACGCTTGATCGTCTGGCCGATGTGTTGGGGCAATATGGTGTCGAGTTCATCGGATCGACAGGGGTTAACAAGCGTATCGAACAAATCCGCACGATTGCGGGAAATGATACGTTCTTAAAAATCCAGTTGGATATTCTAGAAAAATGCCAAGGCAAGCCAGGGCAAACCGCCGATTTCTTTTTTGTCGATAATGCGAAAAGCCCGCCTGTTGTGGTTGAGACTATGCAGAAAATTCGTGCGGCAGGCATTCTCTGCCGCTACATAACCCACGAAAAGCCCAAGGTGTTGCATTATCCAGTTGGAGATTATCGCGGTGCGCCTGCGGATCTGTTTAACAACACTGTATCAGTTGTTTATGGTGATTATTACGCCTCCATGTTTTCGGATCTACAAGGCGAAAAAGCGGGCGCTATCATCATTGCAAGCGCCCCTGTGGCCGACGCCCAAAGAAAGATTTTCAATTTGTTGTGGGCCTCCCTGCCCCGCGTAAGGGTGAGTAAATGACGGGCTACGCGGTCAGGGTGCGCGGCGGCGCGGGGTGGCGTAAATTCGACTCTATACGCCTCATGATTTCCGTGGGCCGTGAGTATCACGAAGGGGCAAAGCTTGCCGCCGCTGTTGAGTGGATCAATAGGAATGAAAACATAAAAACGGTGCATGTAAGTGTTGCTGACACGTTGCAACGTCATAATCTGATTGCTTACGGCATGAACGAAGAAAAAGCCTTTCGTGTGTCGCAGGCCGAGGGCGCTTTGTGGGTAGGCCGCAACCATGAAACGTTATCGGGGATTAAGGCAGATTGTAAAATCAGGCGTTGGAATGAATGGCTAGAAAACCCTTGTTTTACTGACATTCATAGCAAGCTGGTGTGGTTCGCCGCCGAGGAATCCGGCTTAGGTCTGTTAAAGACTATTGAGGCCGACGCCCAAGGATTTTTGCAACGCAAAACGGCGGGCGGTGCGTCCGCGCCCTGCTCACTTCTGGCCCATAGCCAGCGCTATATTTTTGAAGAATTGGCCGTCTTTGCCATGCAATGCGCGGAAATGCCCGCCGCAGAAGTTTATCCATCACCACAGCTACAAGCCAGCGCTTATTTGCAAGGCAAGGCGCTGCCGGAGGGGTTGGGCGGCCTGACGACCCGCTACATGGCGCGGTTAGATTTCGTCAGAAAGAAAGACGGCGTTTTACGGAATCCACAAACCGCCGCGCAAGTGGCGTAAAGCGCAAACACCCTTAGCGGAATCCGCTTATTTTCATCAATGCAATCAAGCCCCCTGCCCCGCAGAATACGCGGCGAACCAATAAAAACGGGGGTTTCTATGCTTCTAATCGAAACGCGCAACGGCTCAACCTATATCGTCAACGGTCATTTGACTGACAGGGAAAAACACGTTTTAGCCCTGACAGCACAAGGGAAAGACGCACAGGCGATTAGTGATATTCTGGGCCTATCAATCGAAACCGTAAGAGGCTACATAAAAGCCGCCTGCAAAAAAATGAACGCTACAAGCAAGGGCCATGCGGCTGTTTTGGCGTTATGCTGTGGGTTTATACCCCCTCCGCTGTCGGTTGGGGCAGCTGGTGCGGCGGCGCTTGGTGTTATGTCGTCGGTTTAGTGCTGGTTTTATTCGATTTTTTAGGGGCTTGTTCCTGTGAACCCAACCCACTTTTTTGCTTTTGTAGCCACTTTTTGAATTGCTTGCTACCTTTCGCAAAGTTGTACGCAAGCTCAATCATGTCGCCTTGATTGACGTTTTCCGTAACGGAGTCAATGCGTAATTCTTGCGCGAATTTGGGCGTTACACGCACATTAAAAACTTCCGTGGTCCTTCCGATGTGTCTACGCATAGCGCCCCCCTTGTCTGTGCTGGATCATATACAGGAAAATAAAAAAACTACAAGTAAGACCGTGTTGTAATCTGGTCACAAGTTTATAAATAGACACCTAAATATGTCTACGTGTAGACTTGTCTATGCATATACACCTAGACAAGTCTATATATATACTGATATACGAATAGACACCTAGACAAGTCTACAAACAAAGGGGGTATGTGTATGAAGCAACGCGATTTAACCCTTGAGCAATTCAGGGCGGCTTTAGAAAAACATGGTGTAACCCTAACACTTTCCAAAGGCGTACCTACCAATGCGGGGGGCAAACCCTACTGCGTTGAATATGGGCATTATCAAATGCATGGGCAGAGAATGCACAGCATTGGTTACATGTATGGGGGCGAAGCAAAAACAACCCGACGCAAAGCCCTAGCCTTCGTAATACAGCAGGCCGAAAAACAACTAGAGGCGCGGCGGAAAAAGAATCTTGAGGCCGCCGCCCAACAAATGCAAGCGGCACTGGAAGATATAGCCGACTTCGTAAAACAGAACGGCACACCACGACAAATTGAGTTAGTGCAGGCCGCACTCGATGCTGCGCAATACGCGCCAACAAAAACAAAATAACCAACACAAGAGGATAAAAAACCATGCCTGTTATTGTTCTACAAAGTCCGAAAGGCGGCGCGGGAAAAACAACAACCGCGCTCATACTTGCAACTACATTAGTCGATCATTATAGCGTCACCGTGATCGACGCCGACCCTAATCATCCGTTTGCGGTATGGGGGAAGGGCGGCAATGTGCCTGATAAAATGCAAATCGTTTCCGATGTGGACGAAGAAAACATACTGGACAAAATAGACGGCGCACAAAAACAATCTGAAATTGTTATAGTGGATCTCGAAGGCACAAAAGCAAAGATTGTGTTGTTGGCGATTTCGCAGGCTGATTTTGTCATTATCCCAACACAGGGAAGTGCTTTAGACGCGATAGAAGCGAATAAGGCGGTTAAGTTGGTGCGCGATCAAGAGAGGATGACGGCGCGCAAAACAAACTTTGCTGTTTTGTTGACGCGCACAAGTCCGACAATTCGCGCCCGCAACCTCACACATATTCAGGCGTCATTAATACAGGCCGGAATCCCTGTATTGCAGAACGAACTGAATGAACGTGAGGCCTTTAAGAGTGTGGTTTCATATATGAAACCACTACAGGCGCTAACACGCGAAGAAGTGCCGAGTATCGAAAAGGCACTAATCAATGCGTATGAGTTGGCAAAAGAAATAATGACAACTATCGCAGAAACAGAAGAAACCGAAACTAATAAGGGGGCCGCATGACTAGGACACCGCGCATAAATCCATTTGATGTAGAAGCGCCTGCGCCAGCCGTGGCTATGCCTGAATTTCCGAAGTTTGAAAAGAAGGTTAGCGGCCAGATAGAGAAGGGGCAACGCGCCCGCCTTGACAAACTAGCCGATGAAACAGGTTGGCCAAGTCGCCAGCCACACAAGCCTAAAAAGAAGTTTATGACATTCCACAACAATTTGACGCCGGAAGATTGGGAGTTTGTGCAAGAACAGATTAGAAAGGAGTCGTTAGAGCAGGGGCGTAAGGTCAAGCAACTTGAATATACTCTGGCGGCGATCCGCTACTATGCGGAGCGCAAAAGATGATACCGAGAAAGGCGGCACGACTTATAAATGAATGCCGCCGCTACGTTATGGCGCTACGACCACTCAAGAAAGTACAAGGTCAGCGCCCTAATGTTAGCGCTTATCTGTCGGTGTTTAATGATTGGGATATATTGCCGCAAACGCTGGCAAGCCTGCCTGCCTGCGTCAATGAATTGGTTGTAGTTGACGGTGCTTATAGCTGGTTAGTGCCATATTACGAATCTGTGGGGGTCAATCCCCACAAGTCGGATGAAAGGCTTTACAGAATCTTAGAGACTAGTGGCCTG
>NZ_JAFAND010000051.1 GCF_019232825.1 Paludibacterium sp.
GCGCGTGGATTGAAACGTCAGCATTCTTACGCATCCACGCCAGGAGGAAAGTCGCGCCCGGCACGGGCGCGTGGATTGAAACGCGCCAATAAGCGGAATCTGTAGCGCCGCCAGCGTCGCGCCCGGCACGGGCGCGTGGATTGAAACGACTGCTTGATGGCCACCATGACGGACGTCACAAGGTCGCGCCCGGCACGGGCGCGTGGATTGAAACGGATCGTCCGCCAGCGGCAAGTACCACACCTCGCGTCGCGCCCGGCACGGGCGCGTGGATTGAAACTTTCATGGTCAGCTCACCACAGCCGGGCAGACGGTCGCGCCCGGCACGGGCGCGTGGATTGAAACTGCAAGCCCCGGCCGAAGAACATGAAACTGAGGAGGGTCGCGCCCGGCACGGGCGCGTGGATTGAAACCCATCTCCGGCTTCACGGTGAACATGCTTGATGTGGTCGCGCCCGGCACGGGCGCGTGGATTGAAACAATGTTGCGCGCAGGCGCTCGACGTAGCCGGCGTGGTCGCGCCCGGCACGGGCGCGTGGATTGAAACAAGATATACATGCCGATCTCCTTAATGGATGATTCGTCGCGCCCGGCACGGGCGCGTGGATTGAAACTGCGGTGACAGCAGCTTGCCTTCAGCCATCCGGGTCGCGCCCGGCACGGGCGCGTGGATTGAAACCCATACGGTCTGCCCGCCTTTCAGCATGGCAACCGTCGCGCCCGGCACGGGCGCGTGGATTGAAACACCGAGGGGGGCGACGCCGGCAACTTGATCGCCCGTCGCGCCCGGCACGGGCGCGTGGATTGAAACTCCAGGATGTACCACTTGTTTAACCGTAGTGCTGCGGTCGCGCCCGGCACGGGCGCGTGGATTGAAACCCAATTGACTCGGGCCATGATGTCTTCGATGCGCGTGGATTGAAACATCCGCAACGGCATTGAGTTCAACCGGTATGGCCGGTCGCGCCCGGCACGGGCGCGTGGATTGAAACGTTTTGCTGCATGAGTCACCGCAGTGGCTGCACCAGTCGCGCCCTGTGCGGGCGCATGGATTGAAACAGGTCGAGCTTGGACTGCGCTGCTTGGTTGTATTGTCGCGCCCCGCGTGGGCGCGTGGATTGAAACACGCCGGCGTACATCAAAGACAAGCGTGCGTCCGACGTCGCACTCCACGCGAGTGCGTGGATTGAAACGACGACATCACGATGCTGAAGGATATGTCCTGGGTCGCGCCTCATGTGGGCGCGTGGATTGAAACCAGATTAGACCTAGCTTCGTTACCTGCTTGCCGATGTCGCGCCCAATGCGGGTGCGTGGATTGAAACCGCATGCGAAACATCGCGGCCAGATGGCTGCCGCCTGGTCGTGCCCCGTGCGGGCGCGTGGATTGAAACGCCGGTGGTGGGGGTATGTCGACGGCTATCGAACAGGCCGCGTCCCACTCATGGCGAGGATTGAAACTTCGAGAAGCGAGTCAAGCCGTTATCTGGCTGCTAGTCGCACCCCGCTCGGGCTGGGATGAGTGATGATTAGTTGGGGGTGAAGAAAGGGCCAAGCCCGTGAGGGTTTGGCCCTTGTTGTGCTCGTGATGAAGACAACCGTGCATTGCCTGCGGCGAATGCACGCTACGAAATATCACCGCATATCTTTACGCCTGTTCGCCTTCCAAGCCGCCGAGCGCATAGATCAGCGCGTCGACCAGCTCGCCCAACTCCTCGCTCATCAAGGTAAAGGTGGCTTCGAACAGGCTTTCGCTGTCGTCGCCGGCTTGGCTCGCTTCGTCCTGCAGTACGTCGAGGAACTGGATGCGCTTGAGCTGCAGCGTGTCGGTCAGCACGAAGCGCACGCGCTCCTTCCACACCAACCCGAGCTTCGTCACCTGTTTGCCGGTGGCGATGTGCTGGCGGATCTCGTCGGCGGTCAGGTCCATGCGCACGCAGCGCACCACGGCGCCGTTCTCGCTGCTGTCCTTGAGCTCGCAGTCGGCATCGAGCTCGAAGCCCGCCGGCGCTTCGCCCGCCGCCAGCCAGTCGGTCATGGCGGTATGCGGGGCGATGGCCGTGCGTGGCAGCGCCGCCGGGAACGGGGGCAGGGCCTCGCGCAGCTTGCTCACCAGTGCCTCGGCCTTGCTGGCGGTGCCGGAATCGACCATCAGCCAGCGCCGGCCGATATCCAGGTAAGCGGACAAGCGGCTTGCGCGGGTGAAGGCACGCGGCAACAGGTCGTCGGTGATCTGCTCTTTCAACGCCTGCTTTTCCTTGCGGCCGACCTTGCGGTGCTCGGCGGCCTCGATTTCGCTGGCTTTGATTTCGACGAAGTCGCGAATCACCGCGCTAGGCAGCACCTTGTCCTCGCGTTTGAGCGAAACCAGCAGGTGACCGTGCGCGCTATAGACCGGTGTGTCGGCGCTGCCGGGGTTGACCCAGCCCTCGCTGAACCAATCGAGCCCGCTACAGGGTTGAAAAGGGGTTTTCTCTAATGCCGCGGACAGTTGCGGCATATCCGGGGTGGATTGCTCGTTTAAACGATAAAATGAGAGTTGCTTAAACCACATAATTGTTTCATAATGCGCGTCCTCTGGGAGCTGGATTGTACCGCAGAAATCGCGATGCACGGCAGCTTTCTGAGAAAGTCTTTTTCGGCGGCGGGGTGTAGCTTAGCCTGGTAGAGCGCTACGTTCGGGACGTAGAGGCCGGAGGTTCGAATCCTCTCACCCCGACCAAAAAAGACTTGTGAAAAGACGCGAAATACTGTAAATTGCGTGTCTCTTGTTTGAAGCAATAAACGGGGTGTAGCTTAGCCTGGTAGAGCGCTACGTTCGGGACGTAGAGGCCGGAGGTTCGAATCCTCTCACCCCGACCAGGATTCAAAAAAGCCTTGATCAAGCCAACGCGGGTTCAAGGCTTTTTTATCAAGTTGGTTTGCCGGTATAGCTCAGTTGGTAGAGCAGCGCATTCGTAATGCGAAGGTCGGGGGTTCGACTCCTCTTACCGGCACCATTAAGATCAAAGGGTTAGACCGAACCGGTCTAACCCTTTTTTCGTATGTGTTTTTTTATGCCGTTTTGATGGCGCGCCGCCTAGCATGAACCGTGTTCTCCCAAGGAGCAGGGTATGCGACAACGTATGAGCGGTTTTTGGGTATTGGTGCTGGTCGGGCTTGCGGCCCACGTGCTGATCATCTCGGTCGCCGTCGATCACTGGTAGCAGGGCGGCGCTAGCCGCTATCATGGCCGCTTTCCCGTTGGAGCCGCCATGAAACGCACGCTGCTGCTATTTGTTTTTCTTGCCCAGGCCGCCTTCGCGTCCACGCCGATTCCGGACGCTCGCTACGATCTGGGTTTCTCTCCGGGCGGTACCTCTCTGACTATGGTGCAAAGCGGCATCGCCAGCGCCAAGCGAGAGATTCTGGTGGCCGCCTACGGCTTTACCAGCCGCCCCATCGCCGAGGCGCTGGTGACCGCGGCGCGGCGCGGGGTGCGCGTGGCCGTGATCGCGGATCGTAAATCCAATCTGCCGGCCGAGAACGGCAAGTTCACCGCCTTGGCCTATCTGGCCCAGCAGGGCATTGCCGTGCGGCTCAACGGCCGCTACGCCATCCACCACCATAAATTCATGGTCATTGACGCCCAGACGGTGGAAACGGGCTCGTTCAACTACAGCCAGGCAGCGGTCAAATCCAACGCCGAGAATGTACTGCTGCTATGGAATGTGCCCGCGCTCGCCAAAGACTACGCGCGGGAATGGCAGCGCCTGTGGGACGAGGGTGAGCCCTTGCGTCTGGCGCGTTGATGGCGTGCCGCTTCTCACGCCGACGCTAAAGGGACGGCTTGCAATAGAGGTGAACGGCTTTACGCGTTTCCAGGGCGAGTGCGCAGTTTTTCAATATGTCCATGCCAATATTGCCTTGGTGCTGTACATACTCTGGATTGTTCAACGTTATCAAATGGCTGGCAAATGAGGGGGCCGCTTCGAGCAAGATCGGTATCTTGGCTATCGTCTGCCCATTGAACGAAATGGGAACCGGCGCGGAGACCTCCGTTTCCACATTTTTGTCTTTCACGTTCACAAACGATTTTTTTACAATTTTGATATCGGTTTTTACGCTGGAGCGTAGAAAAAGGCTGTAATCGTGGCCGGTGACAACCGCTGCCACTCCCTGCTTTCCTTGATTAATACTCACGCCTGAGACATAAAGCGCGTCACTACCATCGCCAGCATAGGGCGCGGATGCATATGTTAAATTCGGATAGCGGCGGTCCACAGCGGCTTTTGCCGCTTCATCGCTATCGGCTTGTATGACATAAAGTTCACCGTTAATGAAATCCATCACAATAAGGCAATGCTGACACTCGATAGAGTGCGGGTTAAATACCATGCCAATACGGTGCTGGTCGTTATTTTGGATTTTCTTAATAACTGCCGTTCGCCCCAGCAGCATCTCAACCGGACCGAGACGAAAAGGAATGGTTTGTGATGCCAGCGGAACAATATCTTCGAGGGACAGCGGGTTGTCCACTTGATATATTCCGATATTCTGGGCAAACGCCTCCAGCAGCAAGGGATGAGAGCTGGTGGTGTCAAGGCGCAACTTCGTTTTCGCCCCGGCCACTTCCGCCGAAACCATTGGGTACCCGTGCTCTTTGTCTATTGTTATTTTCTCAATAGACATATATTTTACCTCCTCTGAGAATGAGAGCTGCGAATAACCTATTGAGGCGAAGAAAAACAGCACGATATTATTTTTCATCATGCATTGTCCATTGATGATGGAATTTAATAATTCGGCCACAGAGGCTGTGGAAAAATGGCTAATTCACGGCCTCTCTCGGCCAATTACCTGAGTATTTCTTTATTTTTGCGTGCCCTTACCATTTCGTTTGCCAGGTAAGGCCTCCTCCCGTTACTCCCCTTCGCGTATCGCCTGAGAGATTTAATTTAACGGTGGTGTTTTTGTTCTCATACACCGTGGTTGTGCAACTCATGCTGGCACCGTTGCTATTACCTCCCCCTGTGCATTGCCCACCTGTGACCTGTCCAAAATGCTCTTTCATCAAAGTGTGCATTTGATCCTCCGCTCAGTGACATGTTGCTAGGGCCTGTCTGCAGACAGGCCCTAAGATCAGTCATCAACACCGATGACTGCCGATTAAGGCTCTCACCGCAGCTTCATTCGCGTATGTAGGGCTATACCTTCAGATTTGTTGGAAGTTGGCCTTAGCGCTGTCGGTCAATAGGGATCTGTGGGGCAAGGTTTGTCTTGTGAGTTGCGGTGTAGTTCCCTATGCCGGGGATTCCGGCCTGTAGGGCATCGCATGGGATGGCGGCACGGCGAATCATCTGCACGCGGTTTGACCGGACGCAGAAACTGGCGCTCGCCATGGGCATAAGCTGTGACGGAAGCGTTTCAGGAGGCCGTTATGCAACTGTCGCAAATTAATCCGGAAACCGCCCAGGAACTGCTCAGGCTGTCTTTGGAGGCGGGGTCCAATCCGGAAATATGCATCCCCGATCGGTACCGTTGTTTTTTTGTCGCTAGCCGGAATGGCTGGCGTCTCAGTGATGAAGCCTTTGACGCCGTCATGGAAGTCCAGGGCGTCCATTTCCGTCACTGAGATCCTCGTTTCAGAATCCCGCGAAGCCGTGCCCGTCACGGATCTGTTTATCCGCGTGCCGTATGCTGGCAAGCAGCAGCGGCACGTCGTGCAGCATGGTGCCGGCGGGGATGCCGAGCGCCATGAACTGCGCCAGTACCGGGTGCAGTGCCGCCAGCAGGTAGTGGCGCGCGCGCGTGGCGGGCGCCAATGCCGCGTCGGGCGATGCCGGCTGCGTATAGCGCCGGGTGGTGTCATGCGCGCGCTGCAGCGACGGAAAACCGGATAGCAGCGAACGCAGCGCCGAAAGGGCTTCGGCGTCGAGTCGGTCGGGGTGGGGTGTCGGGTTGATCATGCCAATGCAAAAACTCAGCGGTCACCGCGAGGTGACCGCGCCGGGTTGAATCAGTCAATAAGGGAGCTGGCGGTCGCCGGCTGGCGACGCCAGAACGGGATCAGCAGAACACCTTCAATTCGGGCGCTGCAGCAGCGCCTCGGCGGCCGCGGACAGGGTCGCGGCCTCGCGGGCCAGGTTCTCGCTGGCGCGCAACAGCGTCTGGATGCGTTCCACGTTGGAACGCATCGATTCGGTGTCGAGTTCACCGCTGGCGATGGCCTTGACGACGGGCGCATTGTCTTCGGTGATGCCGTCAAGCTTGATGCCCAGCTGATAGCGCAGGCGCAACAACTCCATGACGGGCTTCGGGATGCGGCGATCGTTCTCGTAGCGGGAGCCGCCCGATTGGGTGACGCCGATCGCGCTCCAAAATTCCTGCTGGTTCAAGTCCAACTGGACGCGTAGCGCCCGTGGGTCGAAAGAGACGTTATTTTCCGTGCTCATGGGTAGACCTCATTCTGGATGTACAACTTTTGTAATGGTTATCCACCCGCTGGGGCTTGGTTTCTATTGTGGGCTCCCGCGGGCGTCGTTTCGCTCGGTGCATATCCTACATCGAGTTAATACGATAAGTAATTATGTTTTACGGATATTGCTTAGCGGATGTTGCAAATGCGCTATAGCCAGTTAAAGCGATGCCCATGACATCGTCTATACGAGTGGATGATGTCAATGGCATAGAGGGGAAGGGGAATGCGAAGGAGTGGCCGATGGCCACTCCTTCATGAAGAGGGAGGTCAGAAGTCGTCTTCGCACCGTTCCGCGAGGAAGCGCGCGTCATCGCGGTCGTGGGCGCGCTGTCGAACTTTTTGTTGCCTGGATCTTTCCGTTTCGTTGAGCTGCGGCTTGGCCACAGCATACAAAAAGCTTTCGTGCTGGTCGCGCGCCTGCTTGCGGCGCACGCTGAGGGGGATACGCGAAATCATCCTTGTACCTCACTGTCGGTTGATTGCAACTACAGCCCCAAACGCCGACGCTCCCGCGTCGGAAACCGGTTTCGTTCACGTGGCGAATCGTGCCTTGCGTGGGAAAACCGATCAGTCAAGCGCTAAAGTGACTCGTTTTTTCTCGTTTGTAAAGCAGGAATTTCTGTCCGGATGGCAAATGTTGTGTTCGTGACGTCGTTTACTCCAATATCATGATTAATATATCGATGATAGT
The DNA here is from genome assembly GCF_019232825.1 of Paludibacterium sp. Lineage (GTDB taxonomy): Bacteria > Pseudomonadota > Gammaproteobacteria > Burkholderiales > Chromobacteriaceae > Paludibacterium. Next base: position 7,152 of record NZ_JAFAND010000051.1, read on the forward strand.
CTTGATGTAAGACACTGCGATGACAACGGCGCGGGTAACGGCAGGGCATTCGAACAGTGGGACTGCATCACTTTACAGTTAGCAGGCTTTTGTCTCGATGCCAAATGGGGAGATAAAAAAAGAGCCCCTTGTGGGGGCTCTGAATTGCACCTTCGCTCAGGAGACTGGGAGTAGCGACCCCCAGTCATATCAAAGTGACGCTAGCGCCACTTGACCTGCGCTGAGTATGCGCTGGGCGTCGGCAAAGCTCTATAGGCGTTTGATGGTGTTTGTTTGACGGAATGTGACTAAATCTTTGCAGGGAGAAACATGGAAAAACGTTATCCGGAAATTGGCCGCCGCACGGTGCAAATGCGTTGGGGCGACATGGACGCCATCGGTCATCTGAACAACACCTACTATTTCCGTTATCTGGAGCAGGTGCGGGTGGAATGGCTCGATAGCGTCGGCCATGGCATCCGCCCCGGCGCCACCGGGCCGGTGATCGCGGCCACCTCGTGCACCTTCCGCCGTCAGCTCAGTTATCCGGCGACGGTGGAGATCACGCTGGAGCTGGAGCGTCTGGGTAAAAGCAGCGTCACGCTGCGCCATCACTTCTTCGTCGCCGGCGATCCGGACACCCTCTATGCCTATGGCGACGTGACCTTGGTGTGGGTCGACTATCAAAGCGGGCAAGCGGTGCCCTTGCCGGACGATTTGCGCGCGCTGTTGGCGCCGCAGGCGGCGGCGTTGGCTCAGATGTCGGCGTGATCTGAAAAAGCTGAAATAAAGCGGTCGCCGAGCTCGGCCGCTTGCACGGGGCGAGCGGATACGCTAATGTCATCGTCCCTTTAACCCCAGGTCCGGCGCCCACAAGGCGCCCGCGACAGGAGCGATCTTTATGTTTTCCTGGTTTGAACGCCGGGTGGATCCCTATCCGGAGTCTCCCCCCGCACAGCCGCCGCACGGCTTCTTTTCCTTCATCTGGTTTTGTACGCGCAGCATGCGCGGCCTGATTCTCGGCATGACGCTGCTGACGGCCGCCATCGGCGCGTTCGAGGCGTTGCTGTTCGCCATGCTCGGCTCGGTGGTCGACTGGTTGTCCAAAGTGCCGCCCCAGGCGCTGTGGCAGCAGGAGCGCGGCAATCTGCTGCTGCTTGCCGGCATTTTGCTGGCAAGCCCCCTGGTGGTCGCGCTGCAAGCGCTTTGCAAGTACCAGGGTCTGTTCAGCAATTTCCCCATGCGTTTGCGCTGGAATTTCCATCGCCATTTGCTCGGCCAGAGCATGAGCTTCTATCAGGACGAGTTCGCCGGCCGGGTCTCGACCAAGGTCATGCAGACCGCGCTGGCCGTGCGCGACACGGTGATGATCATCACCGATATTCTGGTGTTCGTGCTGATCTACTTCATCACCATGGTCGGCGTAGTCGGCCATTTCGATACCTTGCTGCTCTGGCCGTTCATGGGCTGGCTGCTGGCGTACGTGCTGACGCTCGCCTTTTTCGTGCCGCGTCTGGGGCAGGCCGCCACCTTGCAGGCCGATGCGCGCAGCCTCATGACCGGCCGCATCACCGACGCCTACACCAACATCGCCACGGTCAAGCTGTTCTCCCACGGCCAGCGCGAGGCGCGCTTCGCCCGCAACGCCATGCAGGAGTTCATGGCGACGGCGTATCGCCAGATGCGCCTGGTCAGCGGGTTTGAAATCACCAACCAGATCAGCAGCATGCTGCTGGTGGCGGCGACGACGGGGGTGGCGCTATGGCTGTGGATGCATGGCCAGGTCGGCGTGGGCGCGGTGGCCGCCGCCACCGCCATGGCATTGCGCTTGAACGGCATCTCGCATTGGATCATGTGGGAAATGTCGAGCCTGTTCGAGAACATCGGCACCGTGCAAGACGGCATTCGCACCTTGTCGCGTCAGGTGGCGGTGACCGACGCGCCGGCAGCGGCGCCACTCAAGGTCACGCGCGGCGAGGTCCGTTTCGACAACGTCGACTTCGGCTACGGCAGCGACAAAATGGTGATCAGCGGGCTCAACCTGACGATCCGGCCCGGTGAGAAAATCGGCCTGGTGGGCCGTTCCGGCGCCGGCAAGTCGACCATCGTCAATCTGCTGCTGCGCTTTTACGATGCCGACGGCGGCCGCATTCTGATCGACGGCCAGGACGTGCGCGCCGTCAAGCAAGACAGTTTGCGCGCCCAGGTTGGCATGGTGACGCAGGACACGTCGCTGTTGCATCGCTCGGTGCGCGAAAACCTGCTCTATGGCCGTCCGGATGCCGATGACGCGGCCATGGTCGCGGCGGCGCGGCGCGCCGAGGCGCACGACTTCATTCTCGCCTTGACCGATCCCAAGGGCCGCACCGGCTACGACGCGCATGTGGGCGAGCGCGGCGTGAAGCTGTCCGGCGGTCAGCGCCAACGTATCGCCATCGCGCGCGTCATGTTGAAAGACGCGCCGATCCTGCTGTTGGACGAAGCCACCAGCGCGCTCGATTCAGAAGTCGAAGCGGCGATTCAGGACAGCCTTTACCGCTTGATGGAAGGCAAAACCGTGGTGGCGATCGCGCATCGGCTGTCGACCATTGCCGCCATGGACCGGCTGATCGTGCTCGATCGCGGCCAGGTGGTCGAGGAGGGCTCGCACCAGCAGCTGCTGGCCCGTGGCGGCCTGTATGCGCGGCTGTGGTCGCACCAGAGCGGCGGTTTCCTCTGCGAGGACGACGACGAGGAGCTGATGGTGCCGCAGCGGGGCTAAGCGACGTAACGGCGTTTCCGTGGCGCACTGCCTTCGGCGAGTGCTCCCTACACAAACAAGTGTCCGGGGGCGTAGGGTGCAATCGCCGCGCAGTGCGCGGCATTGCACCAAACACCGCTAGCACCGGCGTTAGAGATATTCCGCCGGATCGATTTTGCCGCGCATCAGATGGCGCAGCATGAAGCGGTTCGGATGCAACGCCTGCATCAACGCAGCGGAAAGCGGCGCGGGCTCGTTGTCGATTTGCGCGGCGAGAATTTCGCCGGACAACGGCGCGGTGATCATGCCGCGCGAGCCGTGGGCGGTATTGACGTACAGACCCGTGGCCCAGGGCGCGGGCTCGGTCAGCTTGAGCGAGGCGTCCAGCGCCAGCGGTGCGTAGGCGCGGACGAAGTCGCGCATCGGCGCCACCGGACCGATCAGCGGCAGATAGTCGGGGCTCGTGCAGCGCCAGCCCGCGCGGCCGTCGAGATGCGCGACGTCGAGCATGTCCGCCTGGCACGCGGCATGGAGCGCGGGCGCCATGGCGGCGAGCATGGCCAGGTTGTCCTGATGCTCCTCGGCAGTCAGCAGCAAATGCTCGGCATTGAATTTGAAGCTGGCGCCCAGCGTGTGAATGCCTTGGCGCGCCGGCGCGACATAGCCTTCGTGGCATAGCACGATGCGCAAGGCTTGGCTGTCGGCCGTGGCCGGCAGGTGCGTGATCTGGCCGCGGATGCGCTTGAGCGGCAAGTGGCTCGTGCAGTCGAATGCGGCGCTGTCGGCGCCGCCGGCCAGCACCACCACGCTGCCGAACGCAATGGCGCCCTGCTCGCCGCTGACCACCCATTGCCCGTCCGCGGCGTTTTGCGACAGTTCCAGCACCGAGGTATTGGTGATGACGTCGATGCCGGGATGGTCGCACAGCGCGCGCGCCAGCGCCGGCGGGTGCAGCCAGCCGCCCTGGGGAAAGAACAGGCCGCCTTGCGGCAGTTCGATGCCGGCGCGTTCACTGGCGGCGTGCCGGTCGAGCCATTCGACCCAGCCGTCCGCCAGGCCGCTGGCGAGCAGCGCCTGCTGCTTGAGCAGATCGTTGTCGTCGACCGGCAGTTGCAGCACGCCGGTTTGCCGCCAGTCGTCCGGACGGTCGGTGAGCAGCTGCTGCAACAGGGCGAGAGAGTAGCGGTAACCGGCGAGCACCAGCTGGGTGAGCGGCGTGTCGTGCGCCGACAGGCGCGCGTAGAGCACGCCTTGATCGTTGCCCGATCCTTCGCGTGCCAGTGTCGGGTGACGCTCGATCAAGGCGACCTGCCAGCCGCGGTTGGCCAGGCTCCAGGCGCTGGCCGCGCCGGCCACGCCGCCGCCCACGATCACGGCGCGGCGTTCGGCGCCCGCCGGCAACGGCGCATGCGCGAACCACGGCGCTTCCCACTCCGGCTGCGCGCCGCCGCCGGCATAGTGGCCGCGGCTCATTTCGCGCTTGCTGCCGTATCCGGGCACTTTCTCCACCACGAACCCCGCGGCCTGCAGGCCGCGGCGTACGAAGCCGGCGCTGGTGAATGTGGCGAAACTCGCGCCCGGCCGGGCAAGGCGCGCCATGGTCTGAAACAAGGTGTCATGCCACATGTCGGGGTTTTTCGATGGCGCGAAGCCGTCGAGAAACCAGGCGTCGACGCGCGCCTCCGCCATCTGCCAGCACGGTACCGCCTCGCCCACGATCAATGTCAGGGTCACGCGCCCCTGATCGAACACGAAACGGTGCCAGCCCGGCGGCGGGGCGACGTAGCGCGCGCACAGCGCGTCGGCCTCTGCCGCGAGTTCCGGCCAAAGCGCCAAGGCGCGCCGCAGGTCGGCCGCGGCAAGGGGAAATTTCTCCACCGAGACGAACGACAAGCGGGCGTTGGGCGGCGCGTGGCGGCGAAAGCACTGCCAAGCGCAGAGAAAATTCAACCCCGTGCCGAAGCCGGTTTCGCCGATGGTGAATACTTGTTGAGGGGCCAGGGCGGCGAAGCGCTCGGGCAAGCGGTTGCCGTCGATGAAGACGTGGCGGGTCTCCTCCAGGCCGCTGTCGCGCGAGAAATACACATCGCCGAACGCGGTGGAAAAGGGCAGCCCCTCGGGCCAGTCGAGTTGAGCGGTATGCGTCATGGGAGTCCGGAAAAAGACAGGCGGAAAATCGATCCCCTGTTATTGGTCATAGCACAGATGACGCCTGTTCGAGCGCGTCGTCGGTGACGCCGGCCAAGGTCAGCGTGCATGTTTCGGCGGCGAAGTGCTTGGCGGTGGAACGGCGGTAGAGCGGATCGTAATGCGCTTCCAGCAGCGCTTGCACCAGCTCGGCGTATTGCGCCGACTGAATCAGCCGTTGCCAGGCGTCCCATTGTTCGCGCGCATACAGCGTCTTGAGACGGTCGAGCTGGGCGGTCAGCAATGCCGGCTGCTCGGTCAGGAACGCATAGTCCTCCAGCAGAAAGCGCACCCGCTCCGCCAGCGGCACTTCGAGCCGGATCGCCGGCGCGCTTTGCATCGCGGCCAACAGCGCGTTGGGCAGGGTCAGCCGGCCGATGTGGCGGCTTTCGGCCTCGATGTATACCGGCTCGCGCCCGTCGCAGGCGATAAGCGCCTGGCGCAATGCGCTCTCGAACGCTTTCTGGCTCGGCTGCGTTTGGCCGGGCACGAGTCCCAGCACCGAGCCGCGGTGGCTGGCAAGCCCCTCCAGATCGAGCACTTGCCGGCCATGGCGCGCCAGCGCGGCCAGGAGGCGGCTTTTGCCGGATCCGGTCGGGCCGGTGAGCACGCGCCAATCGATGCCGGCCGGCAATTGTTCCAGGTCGGCCAGCACCTGCTGCCGATAGCCTTTATAGCCGTGCTCCAACTGATGCGCGGCCCAGCCGACCTGCGCCAGCACCAGGGCCATGGCGCCGGAACGTTGCCCGCCGCGCCAGCAGTAGACCAGCGGCCGCCAGGATTTCGGCCGGTCGTGGAAGCGCTCCTCGATGTGCAGGGCGATGTTGCGCGCGACGAGCGCCGCGCCGACCCGGCGCGCGGCGAAGGGCGATTGCTGACAATACAGCGTGCCGACGCGCGCGCGTTCCGCGTCGTCCAGCACCGGGCAGGAGATGGCGCCGGGGAGGTGATCGACAGCAAATTCGCTTGGCGAGCGCACGTCGATAATCTCGTCAAAGGCGTTAAGCTGTGCTAGGGTCGCGACCTTGAAAAACATGGTTTTGAAAGGATAGGGACATGGCCGACATCAAATTGACGCAATTGTCGCACGGCGGCGGCTGCGGGTGCAAAATCGCCCCCGCCGTCCTGCAGTCGATTTTGGCTGGCGCGCGTGACCGGACGCCCTTTCCTGACCTGCTCGTCGGCGCGGAGACTAGCGACGACGCCGCGGTGTACCGCCTCAACGATCAACAAGCCATCGTCGCCACCACCGATTTCTTCATGCCGATCGTCGACGACGCGCGCGATTTCGGCCGCATCGCCGCCACCAATGCGTTATCCGACATCTACGCCATGGGCGCGACGCCGATCATGGCGCTGGCCATCGTCGGCATGCCGGTCAACACGCTGCCGCTCGAGACGATCCGCGCCATCCTGGCCGGCGGCGAGTCGGTGTGCATGGAGGCCGGTATCCCGCTCGCCGGCGGGCATTCGATCGACGCGCCGGAGCCGATCTACGGCTTGGTCGCGCTTGGCGTGGTGCATCCGGATCAGCTCAAGCGCAATAGCGCGGCGCGTGAAGGCGACGTGCTGATTTTGGGTAAGCCGCTGGGCATCGGCATTCTGGCGCAAGCGATGAAGAAGGGGCTGCTTGACGACGCCGGCTATCGCGCGCTGATCGACGTGACCACGCGGCTCAACCGCGTGGGCAGCGAGTTGGCGCGGCTTGATGGCGTGCACGCGCTGACCGACGTCACCGGATTCGGCTTGTTGGGCCATTTGCTGGAGCTGTGCCGGGGCGCATCGCTCGGCGCGCGGCTCGACATGGCGGCGCTGCCGGTCATCGCCGCCGCGCGCGCCTTTGCCGAGCAAGGCATCGGCCCTGGCGCCATCGAACGCAATCTACAGAGTTTCGCCGACGCGCTGGATGTGGCCCCTGGGCTCGCAGACTGGCAAATCAGGCTGTTGGCCGATCCGCAAACCAGCGGGGGCCTGCTGGCGAGTGTGGCGCCGTCGCTGGCGGAAGAGGTGCTAAGCCGGTTCCATGCCGCCGGTTTTGCCGAGGCCGCGGTGGTGGGGCGGTTGACGGCTGGGGCGGCACGAGTGGCAGTTAGTTAAATGGTGTGCAATATATAAAAAGTATTTACTTAAAAAACATAACTACATTACTTCATGAATGAGTGAACGATCTCACGGGGAGCTTAAGAAATGAAGAACCTGACGGTTCGACAGGTGTTGCTATTGATTGCCGCGGTCGGCATTGTCGGCATGCTGCTGGTGGCCGGCTTCGGCGTGTATCAACTCGGCGGGCAGCAGGGCCGGGCGGTGGCGGCCTTCGATCGCGAAGGCCACGACATGCATGTGTTGCTGGAGATCGAATCCGCTAACCTGGAATTCAAAAAGCAGGTGCAGGAGTGGAAGGATACGTTGCTGCGCGGCAACGATCCGGCCAAATTCGATAAATACTTCGGCAACTTCCAGACGCGCGAAGCGGCCATGGACGATCACCTGCACAAGGCCCAGGATGGCCTGAAGGCGTTGGGCCAGGACGCGCTGGCGGGCGAGATCGACGGCCTGCTGCAGACCCATAAGGAATTCGGCCAGAAATACCGCGACGCGTTGAGCCACTACGACAAGGCCGATCCCAATGCCGCGCACGTGGTCGACAAGATGGTCGCCGGCATGGACCGGCCGATGACCGACGCTTTGAGCGCGTATGCCCAGAAAATCGAAAAAGCCTCATTGCAATCGTCCGATGACGAGGTCGCCGTGCTGGCCTCGGCCTTCAATCAGTCGCTGATCGTGTTCGGCATCGCGTTGGTGGCGGTGGTGGTGGCGGTGCTGTTGATCGCCGTGGCGGCGACGCGGGCGATTCTGGCGCAGTTGGGCGGCGAGCCCAGCGAAGGCGCGCGGGTGGCGCGCGCCATGGCCTCGGGCAACTTGGCGCAGGCGATCGCCAGCCGTGGCGACGCGAGCCTGATGGCGTCGATGGAAACCATGCGCCAAGGCTTGCGCCAGATCGTCGGCAATGTGCGCGCGGTGTCCGAGGGCCTCGCGGCTGCGGCCGAACAGCAGACGCGCGTGTCCTCGCAAGTGTCGACGAGCTCGCATCAGCAATCCGAGTCGGCCTCGAGCGTAGCCGCCGCGATCGAGCAGATGACGGCCAGCATCGAGAACGTGTCCGATAGCGCGCGTGATGTGCGCGAAGTCTCCGAGAAGATGAAATCGCTGTCCGGCGAGAGCGGTGCGATGCGCGCCATGGTGGCCGATATGCAGTCGCTGTCCGAGTCGGTGCTGGTCGCGCAAGAGAAGATTCGCGAACTGGGCACGCAATCGCAGCAGATTCAGCACATCGTGATGACGGTGCGCGATATCGCCGAGCAGACCAATCTGCTGGCGCTCAACGCCGCCATCGAGGCGGCGCGCGCGGGCGAGCAGGGCCGCGGTTTCGCCGTGGTGGCCGACGAGGTGAGAAAGCTGGCGGAGCGCACCGCCGAGTCGACGGTGGAAATCTCGCAGATGGCGGAAAAGATCCAAAGCGGCGCCGACGCCGCCGTGCAGGGTATGGAGGGGACGGCGGCGCTGGTCAAGGCCGGTTCGGAGCGCGCGGGCCAGGCGGTCCAGTCGGTGCAGGATATCAACGACGGCGCCGAGCAGCTGATCCAAGGGGTGAGCCAAATTCACCATGCGCTGTCGGAGCAAAGCATCGCCAGCCATGAAGTGTCCGCCAGCGTCGAGCGCATCGCCCACGCCGCCGAGGAAAACGTCGGCGTGGTCGACATGGCGTCCGAGGCGGCCATGCAATTGGCGCGTTTGGCGCAGGACCTGCAGAAGGAAGTCAGCCGCTTCTCGGTCTAAGATTGGGTTTCATTTTCGGCACTCTTGAAATGTGTTGAGCACCGCCCAAAGTTAGGGGGTATCAACGAATGACAGGAGTGCGTGATGCGCTACGACAAACTGACAACCAAATTGCAGCAGGCGCTGGGCGATGCCCAGAGCCTGGCGGTTGCGCGCGAGAGCGGGTTTATCGAACCGGCTCACGTGCTGCTGAGCATGCTGGAAGACGCCGATAGCGGCATGAGCGGGCTCTTGGCCCGGGCCGGCGTCAATGTGCCGGGTCTGAAGACCGCGACGAAGGGGCTGGTCGACCGATTGCCCAAGGTTCAGGGTAACGGCGGCGACATCACCGTGTCGCGGGATTTGGCCAATCTGCTCAATCTGGCCGACAAGGCCGCGATGAAACGCGGCGACGAATTCATTGCCAGCGAGATGTTCATGCTGGCGCTGACCCAGGACAAAGGCGAACTTGGCCGGCTCATGCGCGAGCATGGCGCCAGCGCCGGAGCGCTCGAAGCCGCGATCGACGCGGTGCGTGGCGGCCAAAGCGTGGCCTCGGCCGATGCCGAAAGCCAGCGCGAGGCGCTGAAGAAATACACCCTCGATCTGACCGAGCGCGCCCGCCAGGGCAAGCTCGACCCGGTGATCGGCCGCGATGACGAAATCCGCCGCGCCATTCAGGTGCTGCAGCGCCGCACCAAGAACAACCCGGTATTGATCGGCGAGCCCGGCGTGGGCAAGACCGCCATCGTCGAAGGCTTGGCGCAGCGCATCGTCAACGGCGAGGTGCCGGAGGGGCTCAAGCACAAGCGCCTGTTGGTGCTCGACCTGGCCGCGCTGTTGGCCGGCGCCAAGTACCGCGGCGAATTCGAGGAGCGGCTCAAGGCCGTGCTCAACGATCTGTCGCAGGACGAAGGCAACTCGCTGATCTTCATCGACGAAATCCATACGCTGGTAGGCGCGGGCAAGGCCGAGGGCGCGATCGACGCCGGCAACATGCTCAAACCCGCGCTCGCGCGCGGCGAGCTGCATTGTTTGGGCGCCACGACGCTCGACGAATATCGCAAATACATCGAAAAGGATGCCGCGCTGGAGCGCCGTTTCCAAAAGGTGCTGGTGGGCGAGCCGACCGTCGAGGACACCATCGCGATCTTGCGCGGGCTGAAGGAAAAATACGAAATCCACCACGGCGTCGACATTACCGACCCGGCTATCGTCGCCGCCGCCGAGCTGTCGCACCGCTACATCACCGACCGCTTCCTGCCCGACAAGGCGATTGACTTGGTCGACGAGGCGGCGAGCCGCATCAAGATGGAACTCGACTCCAAACCGGAGGAAATGGACAAACTCGACCGCCGGCTGATTCAGCTGAAGATCGAGCGCGAGGCGGTGCGCAAGGAAACCGACGAGGCGTCGGCCAAGCGTTTGGCGCTGATCGAGGATGAAATCGGCCGCTTGACCCAGGAGTATTCCGATCTGGAGGAGATCTGGAAGGCTGAAAAGGCCAGCGCCCAGGGCAGCCAGAGCATCAAGGAGGAAATCGATCGCTTGAAGAGCGACATGGAGGAGCTCAAGCGCAAAGGCGATTGGCAGAAACTGGCGGAGATGCAATATGGCCGTTTGCCGCAGCTGGAGGCTCAGCTCAAGGATGCCGAGGCGACGGGCGACGGCAAGGACGCGCGCGAAAACCGGCTGTTGCGGACCGAGGTCGGCACAGAGGAGATCGCCGAGGTGGTCAGCCGCATGACCGGCATCCCGGTATCGAAGATGCTGACTGGCGAACGCGAGAAGCTGTTGCACATGGAGCAATCGCTGCACCAGCGCGTGATCGGCCAGGACGAGGCGGTCAGCGCGGTATCCGACGCCATCCGCCGCTCGCGTTCCGGCCTGGGCGATCCGAGCCGGCCTTACGGCAGCTTCCTGTTCCTCGGCCCGACCGGCGTGGGCAAGACCGAGCTGTGCAAGGCGCTGGCCGGCTTCCTGTTCGATTCGGAGGAGCATCTGATCCGTATCGACATGTCCGAGTACATGGAAAAGCACTCGGTGGCCCGTTTGATCGGCGCGCCGCCGGGATACGTCGGCTATGAAGAGGGCGGTTATCTGACCGAGCAGGTGCGGCGCAAGCCCTATAGTGTGATCCTGCTCGACGAAGTGGAAAAGGCGCACCCGGATGTGTTCAACGTGCTGCTGCAGGTGCTGGACGACGGCCGATTGACCGATGGCCAGGGCCGCACGGTGGACTTCAAGAATACCGTGGTGGTGATGACCTCCAATATCGGCAGTCAGCAAATCCAGACGATGTCCACCGACGATTACCAGGTGATCAAGCTCGCGGTCATGGCGGAGGTGAAGAATTACTTCCGGCCGGAGTTCGTCAACCGCATCGACGACGTGGTGGTGTTCCATGGCTTGGACGAGCGGCATATCCAGGCGATCGCCCGTATTCAGCTCAAGGCGCTGGAAGCGCGTCTGGCCAAGATCGATCTCAATCTGCAAATCAGCGACAGCGCGCTGGCGGTGCTGGCCGAGGCCGGCTTCGACCCGGTCTACGGTGCACGGCCGCTGAAGCGGGCGATTCAGAATCAGATCGAAAACCCGTTGGCCAAGGCCATCCTCGGCGGCAAATATGCCCCGAAGGACACGGTGCTGATCGACGCCCGCGGCGAACAGATCGTATTCGAATAAGCGTCACTGGTTAACGCCCCCGCCCGCTGCGCCGCAGCGGGCTTTTTTTATTCCGGCCGCTGACGTGCTGTCTTTAGTTTATCTATTAGTTTTTATTTAAAGTTTATTGTGTGATGTTTTTGGCGGTTTTAGCGTGGTCATTCTGTAGGATGCCGTTATTATAGGCCTTTTAGGCTGGCAGAATGTTCAGTAAAGCGCGGTATCGATTTCACGCGCTATTGCATCGCTTGTAAGCGTATGGTTATTATTTCGGTCAATCAGTTAACTCTGTATTTGATAACGTTTACAAGAAGAAGCCATGGAAGTGATCGATTCGGCTACACCACCCGGGGCGAGGCATGCCGTCGTGTCCGAGCAGGATCCGCTGCGGGTCTGCCTATTGGCGCTGGCGCGGGAATACGGTGTGCCAACGCCGCCAGAAACCATTTTTACCGGCTTGCCCGGCGCGGAAGGGAGCTTGACGCCGTCGGTGTTCGTGCGCGCCGCGGCCCGCCTGGGGTTGGCCGCGCGGATCGTGCGGCGGCCGTTGGCCGACTGGCCGGCGGAGATGCTGCCGGCGGTGCTGTTGTTGCAGGGCGATCAGGCTTGCCTGTTCGACGGTTGCGACGAACAGGGGGTTGCGCGGGTGCGCCTCGTGGCGCTGATCGATGGCGAAAGCCGGATGCCATTGGTCGAGCTGTCGCCGCGCTACTGTGGGCTGTGCATTCTGGTCAAGCCGCGCTACCGGTCAGAGCGCCGCGCCGCCCTGGCTGACGAGCAGGCGCGGCAGGCGCACTGGTTCTGGCGCGCCGTGCGCGACGGCTGGCCGCTTTACCGCGACGCGCTGTGCGCGGCGTTATTGATCAACCTATGCGCGCTGGCGGTGCCGCTCGTCACGATGAACGTCTACGACCGGGTCGTGCCGAACCTGGCGCTGTCCACGCTGTGGGTGCTGGCCATCGGCGCCGGCCTGGTGCTGGTGTTCGATTTCTTGCTCAAGCTCGCCCGTTCGCATCTGCTGGACCTGGCGGGCAAGCGCATCGACATCGACCTGTCGGCGCGCATCATGGAACGGGTGCTGGGACTGAGACTGGAGTTCAGGCCGCCGTCGGTCGGCGCCTTCGCCGCCAATCTGCGCGCTTTCGAATCGGTGCGCGACTTCATCGCCTCGAGTTCGGTGGTGACGCTGGTCGATCTGCCCTTCGTGCTGCTGTTCATGCTGATTCTGCTATGGCTGTCGCCGTGGTTCGCCTTGCCGGTGATCGTGGCGGCGGCGCTGATGCTGTGTCAGGCCTGGCTTGCCGCCGGCCGCATGCGGACGCTGTCCGAGTCGACCCTGCGCGCCGCGGCGGAGCGCAACGCCTTGCTGATCGAGAGCCTGTCCGGGCTGGAAACCATCAAGTCGCAGTCCGCGCAGGGCGTGCAACAAGCGCGCTGGGAGCGCAGCACGCAATACCTGGCGCAGACCGGCGCGCGGCTGAAGATTCTTTCTGCGCTGACCAGCCACTTTGCCGGCTTGGTGCAGCAAGGCGCCTACGTGGCCACGCTGGTGCTCGGCGTCTATTTGATCCTGGATGGGAAAACCAGCCCGGGCGGCATCATCGCCGCCGGCATGCTGGCGGGGCGGGCCACCGCGCCCTTGGGGCAACTGGTGGCCTTGCTGACGCAGTATCACCAGGCGCGGGCGTCGCTTACCTCGGTCGAGTCGGTGATGAAGCTGCCCACCGAGCGCGACGATGAAGCGCGCTATACGCCGCGCTCGCCCTTCGGCGGCGCCATCGAATTGAAAAATGTCCATTTCCGCTATCCCGGCGCCAAACAGCCGGCGCTGTCCGATGTGTCGCTGCGCATCCGCGCGGGCGAGCGGGTGGCGATCCTGGGCGCCATTGGCTCGGGCAAGAGTTCGGTGCAAAAACTGGTCATGGGGTTGTATCAGCCGACCGAAGGCACGGTGCTGATCGACGGCATCGACCTGCGGCAGATCGATCCGGACGAGCTGCGGCGCCATATCGGCTATGTGCCGCAGGAGAGCCTGCTGTTTTATGGTTCATTGGGTTACAACCTGACGCTGGGCGTCGCCGACGTGCCCGTGGCCCGTTTGCAGCGCGCGTTGCATATCGCCGGTCTCGGCCGGTTCGTCGACCAGCATCCGGACGGGTACGACATGCTGATCGGCGAGCGCGGCGAGACCCTGTCCGGCGGCCAGCGGCGCGCGCTGTGCATCGCCCGCGCCTGGGTCGGCGAGTCGGCGATCATGCTGATGGACGAGCCGACCAGCAATATGGATCCGGGCCAGGCCCGCCGCATCGTGCGCGCCTTATCCGGCGTGCTCGCCGGCAAGACGCTGCTGTTGGTGACGCACCAGGCCGACGTGCTCGATCTGGTCGAACGCGTCATCGTGCTGGAGCACGGCCGGATTGTGGCCGACGGCCCGCGCGATCAGATTCTGGCGGCGTTGGGGCAGCCGCCGCGGCAGCCGGAGGCATCGATATGATGCGCCTCATTCATCGCAGCCATGTCGCGCTGAAAGCGGCGCGGCATCACTTGGGACCCTTATTCGACCGGTTGACGCGCTGGGCGGCGGGACGCGAGCTGGCCGAGCGCGCCGACTTCGCCGCCGACGCCGAATGGGCCCGTCTGCAGCAGCACCCGGCGCGGCCGCGCCTGTTCATCTGGAGTAGCGGCGGCTTGCTCGCATGCGCGCTCTTATGGGCCGCGCTGGCCCAAGTCGACGAAGTGGCGCGCGGTGAAGGCAAAGTCGTGCCGTCTTTCCAAAACCAGCATATCCAGAGCCTGGATGGCGGCGTGGTCGAGCAGATTCTGGTGCGGGAAGGGCAGAAAGTGGTGCAGGACCAATTGCTGCTGCGCATCGACAGCACGCGGGCGCAATCCTCGCTGCAGGAAAACCGTGCCCAGCACCTGGCTTTGCAAGCCAAGGCCGCGCGCTTGCGCGCGCTGGCCGCCGGCCAGCCGCTGGCGATGCCGGAGGACGTGCGGCAGCAGGCGCCGGAGGCGGCGCAGCAGGCGCTGGCGCTGTTTCGATCGCGCCAAAGCGAGCTGGAGGCGTCATTGTCGATCGCCCGGGCGCAACGCGGCCAGCGGCAGCAGGAGCTGTCGGAGGCGCGGGCGCGGCTGACTCAGGCGGAGCACCATCTGTCGTTGGCGCAGCGGGAACTCGACGTCACCGCGCCGCTGAAGGCCGCCGGCGCGGTTTCCGAGGTGGATCTGATGCGCTTGCAGCGCGAACTGGCGCGCGCGTTGGGCGAGCGCGACGCCGCCCGGGCGCAGGTTGGCCGCCTGCAGGCCGGCGTCAGCGAGGCCGAACGCAAGATTCAGGAGGTCGAGCTGAGCTTCCGCAATGCCGCCAGCAACGAACTGTCCGAGGTGATGGCGCGGATCGACAGCTTGTCCGCCGGCAGCATCGCGCTCAAGGACCGGGTGCGGGTGACCGAGGTGCGCGCGCCGGTGGCGGGCGAGATCAAACGGCTGCACCTGAATACCCTCGGCAGCGTGGTGCAGCCGGGCAAGGACATCCTGGAACTGGTGCCGGCCGAGGACACCTTGCTGGTCGAGGCGCGTCTCTCCCCGCGCGACATCGCCTTCATTCATCCGGGACAAGCCGCCCGGCTGCGGGTCACCGCCTACGATCACACCGTTTACGGCGCGTTGGCAGGCGAGGTGCAGGACATCAGCGCCGATAGCCTGAGCGACGAGAAGGGTCAGCCCTATTACCTGGTCAAGGTGCGCACCCGGCCGCCCACCGGTGAGAAGGGGCGTGCCTGGCGCATCATCCCCGGCATGGTGGCGCAGGTCGACATTCTGACCGGGAAAAAATCGATTTTGTCCTATCTGCTTAAGCCGGTGTTGCGCGCTAAAGCGGAGTCCCTCAGCGAGCGCTAAAGCCGTTCGATTGCCATAAGGAGCTGCCGGGCATGAAGTTGGCCAGTCAAGTGTTGCGCCTACAGGGTGAAGTGTTTGCGGTTGACGCGGCGGG
>NZ_JAFAND010000107.1 GCF_019232825.1 Paludibacterium sp.
CTGAAGGATGCAGTGTGGAAAAAGACCCGTCATATCAAGGCCTATTTAAAGTATCCACAGTTTTTGTGGATAACTTTGTGGAAAAAGGAATCTTAATGTCCAGAAACCAGTCACATCCAGCATGCAATCCTCAAAAAACGGGTAAAAATTCACAAATTTTGTTCTTTAAAATCAGTCACTTGGAAAATGCTTCCCAGAGGGGACAAAATGGGACCTGTTTTCCCTCCGCTGTGCATAAGTGAAGTATTCAGGAGCCATTTTTAACGATTTCGAGCCACTTTTGATGGCTTATCGGTGGATACTGCGAAGCACAAACAGACCAGCCAGGGCTGAAATTCTAAACATGCCTTATCTGCAAGGTTTGTCCGCCAACAACGAAGTGACCACCACTCAAAATCTGCCCAAAAATTGCGCAGCGCAACATAAACCTCGGCCAAAACAGCAACATTATGGCTAAGTTACGGTTTACTAAGTACTTTTATTTTTTATCCACAGATTCTGTGGACAACTTTGTGAACAATGAGAAAACAAGCTTGTTACCCAGCGGGGATAAGGTTTACCGCTTGCTAAATGTTGCCGTACAGATCAAAAAATAAAACCTTTTAAATCAGTTAGTTACTACTGACTACTTAGCTGCCTGAAAATCACTGCCTGTTATTTCCGCAGTAAATAAAATTGTGCATAAGTCGCATATGGTGACTAGCGGGCACTATGAAAAAAGGGCAGGTTTCGGCTGAAACCTACCCTTTGTCGTCATACTACAGGCGATTTAACTCAGGCGCGCTGGGCCTTGCTGTAGCTGTGCACTGCATCGACCATGGCTGCCACGTTCTCCGGCGGAGTGAACTGCGAAATACCGTGGCCCAGGTTGAATACGTGGCCATTGCCGGCGCTTGGCTTGCCGTAGGCGTCCAGCACCTTGTGGACTTCCGCGCGGATCTGGTCCGGGCTGGCAAACAGGATGGCTGGATCCAGATTGCCCTGCAAAGCCACTTTATCGCCCACCAGGGCGCGTGCCTGGCCCAGGTTGGCGGTCCAGTCCAGGCCCACCGCGTCGGCGCCGATCGCGGCGATCTGCTCAATCCAATGGCCGCCGCCCTTGGTGAAGACAATGGCGGGGATCTTGACGCCATCTTTTTCACGCTTGAGCTGGGACACCACGTCCTGCATGTACTTGAGCGAGAACTGCTGGTAGGCGCCGTCGGCCAGCGCGCCGCCCCAGGAGTCGAAGATCATCACGGCCTGCGCGCCAGCGTCGATCTGGGCGTTCAGGTAGTCGGCCACCGACTTGGCGTTGATCTTGAGGATGTGATGCATCAGGTCCGGGCGGTTGTACAGCATCTTTTTGATGGTATGGAACTCGCGCGAGCCTTCGCCTTCGACCATGTAGCAGGCCAGGGTCCAGGGGCTGCCGGAAAAGCCGATCAGCGGGGCGCGGCCATTCAGCGCGGTGCGGATCTGGGTGACGGCCTTGAACACGTAGTCGAGCGATTCCAGCGCAGGCTCGCGCAGGGCCAGCACGTCAGCCTCCGTTTTCAGCGGACGCTCGAACTTGGGGCCCTCGCCTTCGACGAAATGCAGGCCCAGACCCATGGCGTCCGGCACGGTCAGGATGTCGGAGAACAGGATGGCTGCGTCCAGCGGATAGCGGTCCAGCGGCTGCAGGGTGACTTCGGTGGCGTAGTCGGGATTGGTGGCCAGGCCCATGAAGGAACCGGCCTTCTGGCGCGTGGCGCGGTATTCCGGCAGATATCGGCCCGCCTGGCGCATCAGCCACACCGGGGTGTAGTCGGTCGGCTGGCGCAGCAACGCGCGCAAGAAGGTATCGTTCTGGAGCGGGGCGAATTGTGGCATGGAAGACAATAAGTGGCGGAATAAAGGTTTATTATCGCATCCCCTGCGGTTTGAGCCATATCGCTACGTCAAGCAGCACTATTTTTTAAGCCTGTTTTTCTCTATGATGCCTAGCTTGCCTGCGACTCCTGGAGCTTTCATGACTACCCCGACCATTACCGCGCCCTTTGGCGCCTGGCCTTCGCCGATCAGCGCCGCGCGCGTGGCGGCCGGCTCTGTGCCGCTGAGCGGCGTGGCCATCGACGGCCACGATCTGTACTGGCTGGCGGGGCGTGCGGCGGAGGCGGGACGCAATACCCTGATGCGCCTGCACGGCAACCAGAGCGCGGAACTGACGCCGATGCCCTTCAATGTGCGCACCCGGGTGCACGAATACGGCGGCGGCGCGTATGCGGTGGACGGCGGCACGGTGTGGTTCTCGCACTTTGCCGACAATATGGTGTATCGCCTCGACGAGGATGCGGCGCCGGTGGCGCTGACCAGGCCGGGCAAGCAGCGTTTCGCCGACTTCGTGGTGGACCGCCCGCGCCAGCGCCTGATTGGCATCCGCGA
>NZ_JAFAND010000122.1 GCF_019232825.1 Paludibacterium sp.
TGAAGCGCGCGCCAACGAGGCCAAGCGCAACGCCGAGGACGCGCTGAAAAAAGCCAGCGACGATCAGGACACCGCGCGCGCACACGCCGCGCTGGCGACCGCGATTGCCGAGCTCAAGGCGCTGGACTACCTCCGCAAGCGCCGTCATTGAGCTGTCTGCAGGGCCCTCGGGCTCGACGGATGTAAAGATAAATTGCAGTCACATGGGGCTATCCTTGTTATGGATAGCCCCATCCTGTTTCTCGTTTTCAGTCAGTGGAGCACCGTCATGAAGTCCTCAAATCTACTGCTGCTTGCCGTATTCGAACGAGCGGCGCTCATGTTGATGGTGCTGTTTTTTCTTACACGCCTCCGTCCATTCAGGAATCTGCTCAGCAAACATGAGCATAGTGCCGTGGAGCTGGCAGGGGTTTCCCTGTTGTTCTGCCTGTTTGCCATTTTCAGCACCTATACGGGGATCCCCGTTGCCGGATCGCTGGTAAACGTCCGTACGATCGCCATCATGTCGGGCGGCATCCTGTTCGGCCCATGGGTCGGCATCCTCGCGGGGATCACGTCGGGCCTCCACCGCTACCTGATAGACGTGCATGGCAACACAGCCATACCTTGCCTGATTTCCAGCATATGCGCCGGGCTCTTGTCCTCATACATTTACCTTCATGGCGGCAAATATCGTGGCGGCAAAAAACTGCTTTGGCTCTATGGCATCCTGGCGGGCATGTTTTGCGAAACGCTTACCATGGGGCTCATCCTGCTCCTGACGCCCGCGGGAGTTGGCTGGGATATCGTGTCACAGATCGCCTGGCCGATGATTGCCGGCTCGGTGTGCACCGGTTTGATCATCAAGCGGGTACAGGATCTCGACGACGAGAAAGAGCTGATCGCAGCAAAACAGGCGCGTCTTGCGCTCATCATCGCCTATCGCACACTGCCCTATTTTCAGGACATCAAACACGATGGGTTAAGCAAAGCCTGCGGGGTTATCCGGGAGTTTCTCGGAGCGGATGCGGTGGCCATCACGGACCGTCAAGATGTGTTGGCCTATGTCGGCAAGGGTTTGGAGTATTTCGAAAAAGAAGGACATTACAAAATCGGCGCACTGACGGCCAGCGCCATCGAAAACGAGCAGATCATCGTAGAGAACGACTTGCCGCACTACCATACCGCAGACTTCCGTTCAGTCGCCATTATCCCGCTACTCGAACATGGGCGTGTCAGCGGCACGCTGAAGATCTTCTTCTGCCGCCGCGAGGGTATCAGCAGCTCCATGCGGGAACTGGCGGTTGGCCTGTCGCACCTGATTTCGACCCAGATGGAAGTTTCCCGAGTCAAGCACTTGCAGGAAATGGCGCGCAAAGCCGAATTCAGCGCTCTGCAAAGCAAAATCAATCCCCATTTTTTGTTCAATGCGCTCAATGCGATTTCATCATTGATCCGCCACAACCCCTCGGAAGCCCGCCAGTTGATAGCACGGCTGGCGGACTATCTACGCTACAACCTATCGTTGCATGACGGAATGATCGATATGCAGGATGAACTGAACCAAGTTCAGGACTATATCGCCATCGAGCAGGCGCGCTTCGGCAAAAAGCTGACCGTCACCTATGAAATCGACAAGGTGAACATCCGCATTCCCAGCCTGTTGCTGCAGCCTCTGGTAGAAAACGCCATCATTCACGGCATTCAGCCCCAGCCGGGTCCCGGCGAAGTCCATATAGAGGTCAAACGTATGGCTGACCGGATATATGTCTGCGTTCGAGACAGCGGCCGCGGAATAGATCAAGAGATTATCGACCAGATCGGCAGCAATCACCTGGCCACAACGGGCATCGGCCTTGCAAACGTCCACGAACGATTGAAGCTGTTGTTCGGACAAGGATTGAAAATTCAACGACTCAATCCGGGAACATTGGTCAGTTTTGAACTCCCTTTAACGGAGCCGTCAACATGAGGGCATTGATTGTCGAGGATGAATACCTGGCACGGGACGAGCTTGTCTGGCTGATCCAGACCCATAGCCAGATCGATGTCGTGGCCACGGTGGATGATGGACTCGCTGCGCTCGAGTTCCTACAGCGAGAGGAAATCGATGTCATATTTTTAGACATCAATATTCCATCGATCAACGGCATGCTGCTAGCCAAAAGCTTGGCCAAGCAATCGTCCCCGCCGCGTATCGTGTTCGTGACCGCTTACAAGGAATTTGCCGCGGAAGCATTCGAACTGGAGGTATTCGACTACATCCTCAAGCCCTATAACGAGCAGCGTATCCTGAATGTTCTACACAAAATAGAACACAGTCTTGCCGTGAACGCCCCGGCAGCGCCTGAGGCTCGGGTCAGCCCACGCACGGTCAATCTCGTCAAGGGCGAAAGCTTGATCGTCATGCCTTGCGACCGGATTTATTACGCTGAGGCAGATGAAAAAGTGACTTGCGTGTATACCGAGAGCGAGCGGTTCATCATGTCGATGACGCTGAGTGAATTTATTGCCCGGTTGCCAGCGACGCACTTCTTCCGCTGCCATCGCTCCTGGTGCGTCAATCTCGACAAGATCCGCGAAATCGCCCCGTGGCTCAATGGCACCTACCTGATCAAGCTTCACGATCTGAAAGTAGAGATCCCCGTCAGCCGTTCACACGCCAGAGCATTCAGGCAGTTGATGAAGTTTTGACGGCAACTCATTCCACCGCCACTGCATCTCACGCTTTCGATAAACACATCCGTCGGCACATCGCATAAATTTTCTTTTTTTATAATGTGTTGCGAGGTGTTTGATGGCTACCGACTCTCCCCTTGATCCAATACGTTTCCGGACACTGGTAGGCACGATGATTTGCCAGTTTGGTCTGGGATCGGTTTATACCTGGAGCCTGTTCAATGCGCCACTGTCCCACAAATTGGCCGAGCCCGTGACGAAAGTCGCGCTGACTTTTGGCCTGCTGAGCCTGGCGTTGGCCATTGCCTCCTCGCTCTCCGGCAAGATGCAGGAACGTTTTGGCGTCCGGCGCGTGGCGATCGGCGCGGGCATCGGTCTCGGTATCGGCTTTTTACTGACTTCAATGGCTAACAACCTGGTCACGCTGTATCTGTCCGCCGGTTTGATCATTGGCGTGGCAGACGGCGCGGGCTATTTATTGACACTGTCAAATTGCGTTAGGTGGTTTCCGGAGCGTAAGGGGATGGCCTCCGCCTTGTCTTTAGGCTGCTACGGCCTGGGCAGTCTCGGTTTC
Organism: Paludibacterium sp.; assembly: GCF_019232825.1. Classification (GTDB taxonomy): domain Bacteria; phylum Pseudomonadota; class Gammaproteobacteria; order Burkholderiales; family Chromobacteriaceae; genus Paludibacterium. The sequence goes on from NZ_JAFAND010000122.1 coordinate 3,233, forward strand.
AAGTTCATTGACCTGGCACTGTTGTCCCGACTCAGCCTGGAGGGAACCTTTTGCGCTCTTGCGGCCATCATCATGGCGATGGTGCTTATCGGCGCCATATTCCTTGCCGATGCGCCAGCCCAGTCGCCCTCGACAACGAGAGGCGCCAGCCGCAAAGACTACACGCTCGCCGAAGCCGTGCGCAAACCGCAATATTGGGGACTGGCACTGATGTTCCTCACTGCCTGCATGAGCGGTTTGTACGTAATTGGCGTAGCCAAGGACATTGGAGAACGGTATGCACATCTGCCGATCATGGTAGCCGCCAATGCCGTTGCCGTCATCGCAGTCGCCAATCTGCTTGGTCGGCTCGTATTGGGCCTGCTTTCCGACAAACTGCCACGTGGCCGCGTGATCAGCCTCGCCTTACTCTGTGCGCTTGTCGGTATCGCCATTCTGTTGTTCGTTCCGCTCAACGCCACGTTGTTTTTCGCTGCGGTCGCTTGCATTGCATTCAGCTTCGGCGGATCGATCACGGTATACCCGGCACTGGTCAGCGATTTCTTCGGGCTGAGCAATCTTGCGCGCAACTACGGCTTGATCTATCTGGGCTTCGGATTCGGCAGCGTGATTGGTTCGATCGTTTCGTCGGTATTCGGCGGGTTTCTTACCACTTTCTACATGATCCTGGCGCTGCTGGTGGTCTCTCTGCTGTGCTCTATTTCCGTCCGCTCTCATTCCTTGGCCTGACGGGCATGGCCTATATCATCATTCCTCGCTGATGCGGCCAATACGGTAATGAGCCTCGCAAGATATAAAAAACCGGCGATATTCGCCGGTTTGAGGGTGTTGACAAACTCTTGCTCGCGAAGCGAGCGCCCCCTCTCAGGGGGAGAGGGAATCGATGGGCAGGCTGCGAAATCAGTCAGTTGCCACTGAGGCCCGGCTTTGCCGGGCCCTCCGCAACCGCCGCAAACCACTAAATCAACAGCCTGAGGACTGCCGTGGCAGTCCTCGTTGGCGCGCGCCGAAACGCTTATAGATTGTTGATCACCACCACTTGTCCCGGGTGCAGCGAGGCCAATTGCTCGGGGCTGTTAAGCCGCTGGATTTGGCTGCGATCGATGCCGAAGCGACGCGCGATGCTGAAGACCGTATCGCCGCGCTGCACCACGTATTGCGCCGGCAGAGTCGCGGCGGGCGCCGGCGTGGCGACAACGGCGGGCGCATCGCCGCCGGCATCGCTGACTTGCTGCGTGGCGCGGGCTTTAAGCAGCAAGACTTGGCCAACGCGCACGTTGTTGCCGGTCAGGCCGTTGAGCTGTTTAAGCTCGGACACCGAGAGATTATAGCGGCGGGCGATGTTGTACAGCGTATCGCCCTGGGCGACCACGTGCTGTGTGGCCGACGCTTGCGCCATCTGCGGCACCGGATCGGCCATGGCGACCTTGACCACCGCCGGCGCGGCGCTCGCTTTGACGGTATCGTCATTGCCGGCCGGTCGGGGCTGCTGCGCGGCGAGCGAGGCGATCGGGTCGATTTCCGCCGGCGATGCAGGCTGGACGTCGACGGCCTGGGCCGGAACGGCGTTCGCTGCTACCTGCAGTACGGCCTTGCCGGTATCGGGCGCGTCGGCCGCCACCACCTGGGTGTCTGCCGTGGTCAACGGCTTGACGTCGTCAACGCCATTCTTCATCGCCACCAGCACCGGCCGTCCGGCCGGCAGCATGCTGCTGTTGATGTGATTGACGGCGAGTAGTTGCGTGCGCGACATGCCGGTCCGGTTCGCCAAGTCGTCGACCGTTTCTTCTCCGTTCGGCGTATAGACCTGCCAAGTCAACAACGGCTTGTCCCATTTCGCCAGGTTGGCCTGGAAGCGGTCAACCGATTTGACCGGCAGCAGCATCTGGCGACCGGCTTTATAGGCGTAGACGGGCAGGTTGTAGGCAGGATTGAGCGCGGTGAACTCATCCACCGAGATGCCGGCGAGCTTGGCGGCCAGCGCGATATCCATGTGCCGTCCCGGCGAGACCGAGACGAAATAAGGCCGGTTGGGGAATTTGTCGAGCCGCACGCCGAAGTTTGCCGGATCGGCCAGCAGGTCGCGGATGGCGAGAAGCTTCGGCACATAGCTGCGCGTCTCCGCCGGCATGCGCACGTTTTCATAGGTGACCGGCAATCCGGCCGCCTGGGTGCGGGCGATCGAGCGCGACAGGTTGCCCTCGCCCCAATTGTAGGCGGCGAGCGCCAGGCTCCAGTCGCCGAATTGGGCGTACAGGGTTTGCAGATAATCCAGCGCCGCGTTAGTGGCGGCGGTGACGTCGCGACGGCCGTCATACCACCAGGTCTGCTCCAGGCCGTATTGCCGGCCGGTCGTCGGCATGAATTGCCACAAGCCGGCGGCGCCCACCGGCGAGGTGGCCGTCGGAACGAAAGCGCTTTCGACCATCGGCAGTAGCGCGATTTCGGTCGGCATGCCACGGCGCTCTACTTCATTCAAGATATAGAACAGGTATTTGTGGCCACGGGAGAGCGTACGCTTGAAGACATCGGGGTGGCTGGCGTAATAGCGGGTCTGGCGCTGCACCAGATCGTCATTGACGTTCGACATTTGGAAGCCCTGGCGCAAACGCTCCCAGACATTGTCGCCATTACGCAGCAGATTGGCGTTCTGCAGCATCATTTCCAGCCCGGCGGCGAGCCCTTGATCGGCATTGGCAACAAACGTCGGCGCGTCATTAGACGCCTTCGCCGCACCGGAGGCGGCGAAGAGCAATGACAGCGCAAGTGCCAATGGTTTGAATCTTTTCATTTGGCGGGCCCAGAATTCTGATTTTCGGCCGATGCTAACCACCGAAATAGGGTGTGTCAACCCAAAAAACACAAACAATTTCATAAGGTTTTAGCATCTACCGGCGCAATAGCAAGCTAGGCGGGCCTCCTGACTGAAATATTTGTGTATTAAATGGTCAATCAGGTCGTTGCGCGCGGCGCTAATTCGATGACGCGTAGCGAGAATTATTCCGTAAGAGGGGTAATTTACGGTTAGCGAATGCGGAAGGGGGATATGCCATTAATTTGTCCGTTGCCGCTCGGCACACAAAACGGGCGCGCTCAGTGCCGAGTGCGAGGTTCTGCGGGAGGTGGGCCTTGCCTAGCGCGGCTTTGCGGCGATGGCGGCGGCAATGTCAACCACGCCGGCTTGTGCTGGCCCGGCGGGGAGATCAAATATCTTGCGCTTTGAAACCATCTTTCCAACGACGCAGGGCAGCGAATATTTCCACCTCGCTGGAAAAAATCCTTTTCTCTTTTTGCTCAATGACTTGGCGGATAGCCGGTTGATTGCAGCGCAAAAAGGGATTGGTGGCCAATTCCAATGAAAGTTTGCAAGGCAGCGTCGGGTAATGATGAGCCCGCCGGGTTTTGTCGTGTTCAAATCGTTGTTTTATATCGTGATTGAATGGCTCAGCTTGCTGAGCGAATTGCAAATTAGCCAGCGTATATTCATGCGCTGGGCAAACTTGCGTGTCCGGCGGCAAGGTGGCAAGCGCTTGTAGCGAAGCCAGCATTTGTGCCGGGGTGCCTTCGAACAACCGCCCGCAGCCGGCGCCGAACAAGGTATCGCCGCAGAACAGCCACGGCGTGGCGTAGTAAGCTAGATGGTCGAGCGTGTGACCGGGCACGGCCGAGACCGCGAAGTCGAGCCCAAGCGCCGAGACGGTCTGACCGTTGCCGACCGGTTCGGTGGCGATCTCCAGCGTGCTCGGGCCGACGATGCGTAGATGCGGCTGCTGCTGCAACAAGGCGGGCAGACCGCCGACGTGGTCGGCATGGCAGTGGGTAATCAGCACCGCGCGCAAGCGCAGCCGATGAGCATCGAGATACGCGAGAAGCGGCGCGGCGTCGCCCGGGTCGACTGCGAGCGCATCCGACTGATCGTGCAAAACCCAGATATAATTATCAGAAAATGCCGGGATAGGAGTGAGCGTGAGCATGGTGTCGAGAGACCTTCCAAGATGATCGAGTCTTTTTCCCAGTGGCTGACGCAGAGCGCGCTGGGGCAGTATCTGCTGGTGCGCGAACAGGCGTATTTCGATCGCGCCGTGGCCGACGTGTTCGGCTATCATGCCGTTCAGGTCGGGATGCCTCAAATCGATTTTTTACGCGAAAATCGCATCCCTTGGCAATGCCATGCCGGCCGAGGTCCCGGCGCGCAGGTTTACTGCGACCCCCGGCAATTGCCGTTCGCCAGCGCCAGCCTCGATCTGTTGGCGCTGCCGCATGTGCTTGATTTCACCGAGCATCCGCACGTGGTGCTGCGCGAGGCGGAGCGGGTGCTGATGCCGGAGGGACGGCTCGTGTTGACCGGGTTCAACCCGGTATCGCTGTGGGGTGTGCGGCGCATGGTCCAAGGGCGTTTCCGGGCGCCGTGGAGCGGCAATTTTCTGCCGTTGCCGCGGATCAAGGATTGGTTGGCGTTGCTGGAGCTTGAGCCGGACGGCGGGGCCTTTCTGGCTTATGCGCCACCGTTCGAGCGCAGCGATTGGCTGGAAAATTGCCGCTTCATGGAAGCGGCCGGCGATCGCTGGTGGCCGCTGGCCGCCGGCGTTTACGGCATCGAGGCCGTCAAGCGGCGGCGCGGCATGCGCCTGATCATGCCAAAGTGGCGCAAAGCCAAGGCGGGGCTGATCGTGGGCAATAAGGACCACCATCAGCCGGTATCCAAGCAATCTGACAAGACCGCATGACTGAACATCTAGTAGTGGAGATTTACACCGACGGCGCCTGCAAGGGAAACCCAGGGCCGGGCGGATGGGGCGCGCTGTTGCGTTACAACGGCAAAGAAAAAGAACTGTTCGGCGGCGCCGCCGACACCACCAACAACCGCATGGAGCTGCAGGCGGTCATCGCCGGCTTGCAGGCGCTGAATCGGCCTTGCCGCGTCGTCGTCTATACCGACTCGCAGTACGTGAAGAACGGCATCAGCGAGTGGATTCACAATTGGAAGAAGCGTGGCTGGAAAACCGCCAGCAAAGAACCGGTGAAGAACGCCGATTTATGGCAACAGCTCGATCAATGCCGCGAAATGCACGAAGTCGAATGGCGTTGGGTCAAGGGGCACGCCGGACATGAGTTCAATGAGCGCGCCGACCAGTTGGCCAACCGCGGGGTGGCCTCCTTGTAGTCCTTTAGGTCTACGTTTTACTACGTAAGTCATTGACTATCTTGGTTTTTATGCAATAAACATGAAATGCGCCGCCAGCCGGCCTGTTCATTGCAGGAGATCCACGATGCGTGACGATGCCATTCCAAGCCGACGGCGTTTCCTGCGAGACGCCGCGCTGGCTGCGCTGGCCGTTTCCCCCCTGGCGAGATGGGCTGGCGCGGCCGAGTCCGGCGCGGAGGATGCCGGTGAAGGCGTGACCTTCGCGGCCGGGCCCAGGCCGTTGGTGCAGTACCCGCAAAAGCGGCCGCTTTATCTGGTGACCACGCGTCCCCCGCATTTGGAAACGCCTTTCTCGGTGTTCAACGAGGGCCCGATCACGCCGAACGACGCTTTTTTCGTTCGCTACCACCTGGCCGGCCTGCCGACCGCCATCGATCCCGAGACGTATCGGCTGACGGTGAAGGGGCTGGTGAATACCCCACTGTCCTTGTCATTGTCGGCGTTGAAGTCGATGGCCGAGCCGGCCGACATCGTGGCCGTCAATCAATGTTCCGGCAATAGCCGCGGGTTTTCGACGCCGCGCGTGTTCGGCGCGCAGCTGGCCAACGGCGCCATGGGCAACGCGCGCTGGGTCGGGGTGCCGCTCAGCGCGGTGCTGGCGCGCGCGGGAGTGAAGGCGGGCGCCAAGCAAGTCACGTTCCGCGGTCTGGATCAACCCGTCCTGCCGGCGACCCCGCCGTTCATCAAGGCGTTGGATATCGCGCACGCGCTGAGCCCGGAACCGCTGCTTGCCTGGTCGATGAACGGCGCCGATCTGCCGTTTTTGAATGGCTATCCGCTCAAGCTGATCGTGCCGGGCTATTTCGGCACTTATTGGGTCAAGCACTTGAGCGAGATCGAGGTGATCGACCACACCTTTGACGGTTACTTCATGTCCACGGCGTACCGGGTGCCGGACAACGATTGCTTCTGCGTCGAGCCGGGCTCGACCATGGCCCAGTCCCGCCCGATTTCTTCCTTGCCGGTGCGCAGTTTCATCACCAGCCCTCGCGACGGCGACGTGCTGCCTATTGCGCGCACCATCATGCTCAAAGGCATCGCCTTTGATGACGGCGCCGGCGTGAGCCGGGTAGAGGTTTCGCTCGACGGCGGGCAAAGCTGGCGTGGCGCGGTATTGGGGCAGAACCTGGGGCGTTACGCGTTTCGCGAGTGGACGTTGCCGGTGCGCTTCGCCGCCAAGGGGCCGGCCTTGTTGCTGGTGCGCGCGAGCAACCGGGCGGGGGAGACGCAGCCGATGCGCGCGTTGTGGAACCCGGGCGGTTATCGCCGCCATGCTGTCGAATCCTACCGTGTGACCATTGCCTGAGGAGTGCGCCATGAAGCCTCTGACGACGCTGTGGTGCGGCGGTGCGCTGGCGGGCATGGCCATGCTGTCTCAGGCCGCGCAGGTGGCGATCGCGTTGCCGCCCGAGACGGCGGCGCTGCGGCCGTCGCCGTTGCCGGGATATCAGGTGGCGGCACAAAAATGCGCGACCTGCCATTCGGCCGACTATATCAACTACCAACCGCCGGGCATGAACCAGGCGCAATGGACGTCGGAGGCGGCGAAGATGCAGCACGCTTATGGCGCGCCCATTACCGATCAGGATGTGAAGGTCATCGGCGCTTACCTGGCAGTGGCCTATGGCAGCGCTCAAGCCACGGATGCGGATGTGCTGGCCGCCGGCCCCGTCGTTGCTGCGCAGGGGGCGGACGTCATGGCGTTGCTCAATACCCATGGCTGTCTGGCCTGTCACGCGATAGACAAGAAGGTGGTGGGGCCCGCGTATCGCGATGTGGCGGGCAAATACGCGCATGACGCGGAAGGGTTGTCGAAGGTCATGGCCAGCATCCGCCTGGGCGGCAGCGGCAAATGGGGCGAGGTGCCCATGCCGCCGTTTCCCCAGCTCAGCAACGAAGACGTACAGGCTTTGGCGGCCTTCGTGCTGCGTCAATAGTGCCCCGGTTGTCGGCCAGCCATGCAAACCCGTTCTGAGGATTGAGGCGTTGCGGTGGTAGAATGTCCGCCGTGCCACCGCTTAGAGATTCACGGGAAACGACACTTCATGGCTAACCGATCCATTATCCTCGATACCGAAACCACCGGTCTCGAGCCCTCGCAGGGTCACCGCATCATCGAATTCGCCGGCTTGGAGATGATCAACCGCAAGCTGACCGGTCGACACCTCCACCTGTATTTCCATCCCGATCGCGCCATCGACCCGGATGCCGAACGGGTGCATGGCATCTCCCTCGATTTTCTGGCCGACAAGCCGCGCTTCGCCTCCGCCGGGCACGAGCTGATCGAGTTCATCCGCGGCGCCGAGCTGATCATCCACAACGCGCCCTTCGACGTCGGCTTCCTCAATGCCGAATTCGAGCGTATCGGCGCCGAGCCGGTGGCGCGGCTGTGCGACGGCGTCATCGACACGCTGGCGATGGCGCGCGACCAGTTCCCCGGCAAACGCAATAATTTGGACGCTTTGTGCGACCGCTTCGACATCGACCGTTCCAATCGTACGCTGCACGGCGCGCTGATCGACTGCGAACTGCTGGCGGAAGTGTATCTGTCGATGACGCGCGGCCAGGAAAGCCTGGCCATGGACATCGACTTGGACGACGGCCCGGTCGACCTGCAGCAGAGCGCGGGTTTCGAGCGCAAGCCGCTGACCGTGCTCGCGGCCAGCGACGCTGATCTGGACGCGCATCAGCACTACCTGGACGATCTGGACAAGGCCGTCAAGGGAACCTGCCTGTGGCGCAGCCTGGAGAGCGAGGAGGGTGTGGCATGACGCGTCATGTCGCGCTGGTTCCCGCCGCCGGCAGCGGCGCGCGTTTCGGCGCCGCCTGCCCCAAGCAATATCTGCAGCTGTCCGGCCGGCCGTTGATGTGGCATACGCTGTCGACCTTGTGCCAGGTGGCGGCCATCGACGAAGTGGCACTGGTTTTGTCGCCGGGCGACGAGTGGTTTGACGATTATGACTGGACGCTGCCCAAGCTGACGGTGCACCGGGTCGGCGGCGCGACGCGGGCGGAAACGGTGAAGAACGGCATTGCCGCGTTGGGGCTCTCGTCCGAGGACTGGTTGCTGGTGCACGACGCGGCGCGCTGCTGTTTGTCGGTGGCCATGGTCGAGCGTTTGCTGACCGAGGTGGCCGACGATCCGGTCGGCGGCCTGCTGGCCCTGCCGGTGCCGGATACCGTCAAGCGCGCCGACCGCGACGGCCGCGTCTCGATCACCTTGCCGCGCCAGGGCATGTGGCTGGCGCAGACGCCGCAGATGTTCCGTGCCGGCGTGCTGTCTCAGGCGCTGGCTGGCGATTTGACCGACGGCGTCACCGATGAGGCCTCCGCCATTGAACGGCTTGGCCTCAAGCCGCGGCTGGTCGAGGGCGACGCCAGCAATTTCAAGGTGACCTGGCCGCGCGATCTGCCGCTGGCGCGGGCGATTCTGGAGGCAAGACAATCATGACGCAATGGCGGGTAGGCCAAGGTTACGACGTGCATCGATTGGTCGAGGGCCGTCCGTTGATCCTTGGCGGCGTACACATCGCGCATCCCTTGGGCCTATTGGGGCATTCCGATGCCGACGCGCTGTTGCACGCCATCACCGACGCGGTGCTGGGCGCGGCTGGCCTAGGCGACATCGGTCGGCATTTTCCCGATACCGACGCGCGCTTTCATGGCGCCGACAGCGCGGTGTTGTTGGCCCAGGCCTATGCGAGCGTGCGCGCCGCCGGTTGGCAACTGGTCAATGTCGATGCCACGGTGATCGCGCAAGCGCCGAAGCTGGCCGGACACATCGACGCCATGCGCCGGCGCATCGCCGAGATTTTGGCGCTCGATCCCGATTGCGTGAACATCAAGGGCAAAACCAACGAAAAGCTGGGTTATCTGGGGCGGCAGGAAGCCATCGAAACGCAGGCGGTTTGCCTGTTGACCAGGCTCTAATACGGGCTCGGTCGGTCCCGAAGAGTTCTGGGCCTTATTTCATCTATATGGGATAATGAAATCAGGCTCTACACACTATGATCGCAACAGGGGAGATTGTCGTATGTTGACGCAAGACCAGCTCAAGCGGGCAGTGGCCAAGAAGGCCCTCGAATTCGTTCCGGACGATGCCATCATCGGCGTCGGCACCGGCAGCACCGTCAATTTGTTCATCGAGGAGCTGGCGACCATCAAGGGGCGCGTCAAGGGCGCCGTGTCCAGCTCCAACGCCAGCACCGAGCGCCTTAAGGCGATCGGTATTCCGGTGTTCGACCTCAATACCGTCGACCTACTGCCGGTGTACATCGATGGCGCCGACGAAATCAATCATTACCTGCACATGGTCAAAGGCGGCGGCGGCGCGCTGACGCGCGAGAAGATCGTGGCCGCGGCGGCCGACCAATACGTCTGCATCGCCGATGAAAACAAATATGTCGAGATGCTGGGCGAGTTTCCGCTGCCGATCGAGGTCGTGCCGATGGCGCGCAGTTTCGTCGCGCGCGAGCTCGTGCGTCTCGGCGGCCATCCGGAACTGCGCGAGGGATTTGTCACCGACAACGGCAACATCATCCTGGACGTGCATGGTCTGAAGATCGCCAAGCCGGTCGAATTGGAGGAGACGCTCAATCAGATCGCCGGCGTGGTGACCAACGGCTTGTTCGCCAAGCGCCGCGCGGACGTGCTGCTGCTGGGCCGTCAAAACGGCGTCGATGTGCTGAAGTGAACGCGTGCCGGCCAGGATGACTTGTCATCGGACTGTCATCTGGCCGGTTTAACATGCGACTTTTCCCGTTTTACCGTGCAAGAGGCGTAAATGGCAGAACATACTTCCAAGCAGTTTGATCTCGAACTCGAAGGCATCCGCACGCGCGTGCTGCAGATGGGCGGCCTGGTTGAGCAGCAAATCCGCTCCGCCACCGAGGCGCTGATGGCGGGCGATATCGAGAGACTGCAGAAGGTGGTGGATCAGGATGCTCAGGTCAATGCCATGGAAGTGTCCATCGACGACGACTGCACTCATATCATCGCGCGCCGCCAGCCGGCGGCGGGCGACCTGCGCATGATCATGGCGGTCATCAAGACCATCACCGACTTGGAGCGCATCGGCGACGAGGCGCAGAAGATCGCGCGCATGGGCAAGACCATCTATCAGACCGAGCGCTATCAGGTGCCGCGCTTCCGTGAAATCCGCAAGATGGCCGAGGTGGCGCTCGGCATGGTGCGGCGCGCGCTCGACGCGTTCGCGCGGCTGGACGTTTCCGCCGCCGAGGAGCTGGAGCGGGAGGACCGCCGCCTGGACGACGACTTCAATGCCGAATTGCGCCAGCTGATCACCTTCATGATGGAAGACCCGCGCACCATCAGCATGTCGATCGACACGCTGTTGATGGCCAAGGCCATCGAGCGTATCGGCGATCATGCCACCAATATTTCGGAGTATGTGGTGTATCTGGTCAAAGGGACGGATATCCGCCATCTGACGCCTGAAGCGAAGATGAGCGCCGCCAGCGGTTCCTGAGCCGGCTGGCCGATAAGCCGGGAGATGACGTCCCCGGCCAAAGAGCGGTAACATTCTGTTGCCGCTTTTTTTATGCTTATTCGATTTCGATGACCATGCCCGCCACATCGGCGCCGGCCTTCTCCGCCGCCAAAGAGACGATATTGACGACCGAATCCTTGTCCTATGACGTTCTGGCCACTGTCGACCTAGGGTCCAACAGTTTCCGGCTACAGATTTCCCGCCTGGTCGACGATCAGCTCTATACCCTCGATGCCTTGAAGGAGACCGTGCGGCTTGGCGCGGGGCTCGGCGTAGAGAAAGTGCTCGATACCGATACCCAGGAACGCGCATTGGCGTGTCTCGCGCGCTTTGGCGAGCGGTTGCGCGGCTTTTCGCCGGCGCAGGTGCGGGTGGTCGGCACCAACACGCTGCGCGTGGCCAAAAACGCGCCGGCGTTCATCGAGCGCGCCGAATCGCTGCTGGGTTTTCCGATCGAAATCATCGCCGGCCGTGAAGAAGCCCGTTTGATCTATTTGGGGGCGGCGCATTCGTTGCCGGCCACGCGCGAGCGCCGCTTGGTGGTCGATATCGGCGGCGGATCCACCGAATTCATCATCGGCAGCCAGTACCGCGCGCTGGTGACGGAAAGCCTGCCGCTCGGCTGTGTCAGCTACAGTCTGCGCTTTTTCCCCGACGGCAAGCTGGGCAAGAACCAGTTCCGCGACGCCACGCTGGCCGCGCGCAACGAAATTCAGCGCATCCGCACGGCATTCCGGCCGGAGGAGTGGCAATTGGCGGTCGGCACTTCCGGCACCGCGCGCTCGCTGCGCGACATCCTGGAGATCAACGACTATTCGGCGGCGGACATTACGCTTGAGGGCATGATGCAACTGCGGCAGGAGATGGTGCGCCGCGGCCACGTGAAAAACGTGGCGCTCAACGGCCTCAAGACGGACCGCGCGCCGGTGCTGCCGGGCGGACTCGCCATCATGATCGGCATTTTCGAGGAGCTGGAAGTTTCCAAAATGACCGTGGCGGAGGGCGCGCTGCGCGACGGGGTGTTGTACGACCTGCTTGGCCGTCAACGCGAGCACGATATGCGCGAAACCACCGTCAGCCAGTTCTGCCGCCGCTACCATGTCGACCTCGACCAGACCAAGCGGGTGACCGTGCTGGCGGAAAGCCTGTTTCGCAAGGCCTGCGGCGAAGACTTGGACCAGGATTGGCTCAAGCTGTTGATCTGGAGCGCGCGCCTGCACGAAATCGGCCTGTCCATCGCGCATACCGCCTACCACAAGCACTCGGCCTATATTCTGCAGTACGCCGACATGCCGGGCTTTTCCAAGCGCGAGCAAGCCGCGCTGGGGCAGATCGTGCTCGGCCATCGCGGCGACATGGCCAAGCTGCTGCCTTATGTGGCGGAGCAGGCGCTGTGGCGCGCCATCGTTTGCCTGCGTATCGCCGTGTTGTTCTATCGCAGCCGCAACGACGTGACGCTGCCGCCCGCGCTCGACCTGGCGGCTCAGGCGCACGGCTTTACACTGACGGTCAACAGCGGTTGGCTCGGCGCCAATCCGCTGACCGCCAGCGCCTTGCGCCAGGAAGTCAGCCAATGGAAAAACATTGGCTATGCCTTGACGCTTCAGCAAGTGTGAGCCGCCGCGGCGCGCGCGCCGCTTCCTCCCGTGCCCGGCAAACCCAGGATTGTCTACCGATCCTGATCTGCCGGGCCGATTGCCATACCTCCCCCCTTTGTCGACGCGCCTCCCTGACCGCGTGCATTCGCGCAAACGGATGTTCTTATACGAAAAAAATGTTTGAAAACGAACGTCATTTTTGTCGAATGTCAAACTGACAGCGTCCGCTCTCCGTTAATCTTGCATCTTAAAATCTTGTGTGCAGGCCGTTTTGCCTGCGGTTCGACATTTTTGTTCATCGAGCGTGCTCATCGAGCTATTTTTTCGTTTCCGCTCTTTCGCGAGCACGCTTCGTTGGATCTTCACGTTAAACGGGTGATCATGGCTGCCAGCAATCCTCTTCCCTATGTTGTCTCGGAATCCGCGCGCAAGCGCCACATCATGAATACCGCGCCGCTGCGCTATTTCCTGAGCGCGGTCATGGCCGGCGGCCTGATTGCCGTGGTGTTGGTCGTCAGCCTGCTATTGGGGCAGGCGCTGCATCTGGCGGGTTCGCCGATGTATTACGCCGCGAGCGCGGGCTTCTTCGGCACGGCGCTGTGCACGATTATCGTCAGCAAGACGGAGCTCTTTACCAGTAACGTCATGTATATGGCCGTGGGGGTGTTGTCGCGCCGCGTGAGCTGGAAAGAACTGGGCAAGAGCTGGCTCTTGGTGTACGCCGGCAACTTCATCGGCGCACTGCTGTTGGCCTTGATGTACGCGCAGACCGGCGCCTTGGCGCACCTGCCCGCCGATCACCTGCTGTTCGACGTGATCGCGCATAAGACCCATGCCGACAGCTGGGCGATCTTCTGGAAAGGGGCGCTGTGCAACTGGATCATCTGCCTGGCTGTTTGGGTGCCGCTGCGCCTCTCCAACGACATGGCCAAGCTGGCGATGACCATGCTGCTGGTGTTCGTATTCTTCTTTAGCGGCTACGAACACAGTATTGCCAATATGGCCTTCTTTAGCCTGAGCTGGTTTGCCTCGTCCGGCGTGACTCCCGATTGGGCGGCGACGCTGCATAACCTGATTCCGGCGACGCTCGGCAACATCGTCGGCGGCGCGATCGGCGTGGCGGCGCTCAACTTCTATCTGGAACGCGACACGCTGGCGGAAGAGAGCACGGCGGTGCAAGGCGAGGTGGCGCTCGCCCGCTCTTAAGCGGAAGGTTGTGAGGCGGCGGATGATGTGCCATGCTTGTTGCGGTGCAACAATTTGGAGCTGCCCATGTTTGGACGATCCGCCTCACCCCCGTTGCTCAGTTTGGCCCTGCAAGGCGGGGGCGCTCATGGCGCCTTCACTTGGGGGGTCCTCGACGCCCTGCTCGAAGCGGGGTGTTTTCATTTTGACGGGTTAAGCGGCTCCAGTGCCGGCGCCATGAACGCAGTGGCGGTGGCGCATGGACTCGCCTGTGGCGGGCCGGACCAGGCCCGCGCCACCCTGGCGGATTTTTGGCAGCGTGTCGGCGTCAGCCTGCCGCCGGAGATGGTGCAACCGCTGCGCGCGCCGGACGATGTGTCGATGCCGCCTGGGTTGCAATTGGCGCTGCAGTTCACCCGCTGGTTTTCGCCTTACCAGCTCAATCCCCTCGACTACAATCCATTGCGCGCCATCATCGACGATCTGTTCGATTTCGAGCGCATCCGGGCCAGCTCCCCGGTGAAGGTCTTCGTCGCCGCCACGCGCGCCAACAGCGGACGGCTTCGCCTATTCGACAATCGCACTTTGTCGGCCGACGCGTTGTTGGCCTCCGCCTGCTTGCCCAGCCTGCAACAGGCGGTGACCATTGACGGCGAGGATTATTGGGACGGCGGATTTTCCGCCAACCCGGCCATTTTTCCTTTGATCCGTTTTTGCCGGACCAAGGATATCCTGCTGGTGCTGCTTGCCCCCATGGAGCATGGCGAAACGCCGAGGAGTGCCGAGGATATCCGCCAGCGCGTGCTTAATCTCAGTTTCAACAGCGCTTTCTTGCGCGAGATGCGCTTATTCGCGCTCTTGCGCGATATGGCCGGCGAGTCTCGTTTCTTGCGCGGCCGGCTGGAGCGGCGTCTGCTTGCCACCCGCTTTCATATGATCGAGGCGGAGGACTTGCTCTCCGAGCTCGACGCATCGAGCCAAGCGCTGGCGCATGCGCCTTTTTTGCATTGGTTGCGCGATGCTGGTCGCGGCCGCGCGCAGGCTTGGCTTGTCCGACATGGCGTGAAAGTCGGTCAATCGTCCAGCGTGGATATTCGCGCGCTGTTTTTCGCCTAGCGTGAGATGGCGCGCGGGCGCGTCATCGCGGCACGTTATTGCTGTCTATTAGACGTGCATGATATTCTTTTTGCATTTGCAAGCGCATGTGGCGCGCACGCGTGCCCGGAGAGTGAAATGGGACTGGATCAAGAACTACAGCAGATTTTGCGGCAGGAAGTCGAACTGGTTTTTCCGCGTTTTGACGCCGCCGCCGCGTGGGAATTGGGCGTGGCGTTGCGGTCGGCTGCGCAAAAGCGCGGCGCCGCCGTGGTGATCGATATTCGCCGTGGCGATGAGATTTTGTTCTACCACGCGATGCCCGGCACCACGCCGGCCAACGCCGATTGGGCTCGCCGCAAGCGCAACGTGGTCGAGATGATGCACCGTAGTTCGTATGCGGTCGGTCTGCAATGCCGTATCTCCGGCCAGACCTTGGAGCAAAAAATGGGTTTGCCGACGCGCGACTACGCTTGCCACGGCGGCGGTTTTCCGATCACGGTATCCCATACCGGCTATCTGGGGTCGATCGTGGTGTCGGGCATGCAGGAACGCGACGATCACAACATGATCGTCGAGGTGTTGTCGGAGCAGTTGGGCCGCGCCTGATTTTTCGGTTTTGCGCTCACGGCGCCGCCTCCGTCACGGAGGCGGCGCCGTTTTCCGTATTTGGCACGCGCTGCGCAAGTGCCAGCGCGAATGCCGTGACCGCTTGCCAGTCGGTGTAGTCGCGTACCGTGTCGGGGTGGGTCGGCCCGCCGGTCAGCGCCATGATAAGGCGGATGACTTGGCGGTCGAGCCAGCGGCAACGCGGGTAATCCAACTTGCCGGCGAAAGCCGTCACCTGATCGGGGCGCCAACCGATGTCATCGAGCAGGCGGCGCAGATAGGGGTTGCGCGCGGCGTCGGCGCGCTCCGGTTTCCGCGCGGTCAGATTGACGGAGAATAGCCCGCAGGGCCGTTGCTGCAGCCAGTGCTGGTGCTGGCGTAGAAAGGCGGCCACTTCAGGCCGGTGACGGCCATAACGAATGCTGGCGCCGATCAGCACCGCTGACTGCGTGGTGAGCGCCGGCGGCGCCGTCAGATCTGCCATCACGACCCTGTAACCCTTGCCGGTCAGAATCTGGCTCACATAATGACAAATAGCTTTAGTATGACCGTCAGTGGTCGAGTACAAAATGAGAATATCCATCGTTGAGCCTATTGTATGCCGGCTTGACCCATCAAGGAGCGTCTATGAACAGCAATTGGATCGACATCCGCGCCGCGCACGGCGATACCTTTTCCGCCCACTTGGCTTTGCCGCCGCTGGGCCGGGGACCCGGCATCGTGCTGGTGCAGGAAATCTGGGGAGTGAACGCGCATATTCGCGCCGTGGCGCAGCAGTACGCTTTGGCGGGCTACGTCGTGCTGGCGCCGGATATCTTCTGGCGCATCGAGCCGCATATCGAATTGAATTATGACCAGGCCGGATCGGCCCGGGCCTTCGAGTTGTACGGCCAGGTCGACACCGCGTTGGCGGCGGCGGATGTGGCGGCAACCATCGCGCATTTGCATGCCATGCCTGAGCTTGACGGCAAGGTGGCGACGCTCGGTTTCTGCCTGGGAGGGCAGCTCGCCTATCGCGGCGGCGCAGAGGGCGGCGCAGACGCCATCGTCTCCTATTATGGTGGCGGCATCGCCGAGCATTTGGACATTGCCGCCAGCATCGCTCAGCCCGCGCTGTTCCATCATGGCAGCCGCGACGCGCATATCACGCCCGAGCAGGTCGCCGCCATCAAGGCCGCCTTCGCCGGCAAAAGCAATGCCCAGTTCTTCGATTACGCCGAAGGCGAGCATGGGTTCAATTGCTGGGGGCGCCCCGCCTATCGGCAGCGCGAGGCGGCGCTGGCGCAAGGCCGGACGCTGCAGTTTTTGGCGCAACATCTCTAGGGTCTGTCCACCAAATGTTCGCGGACAGGCCCTAGTCCCTAATAAGGATCGATGGAGGGGCCGAGCCAAATGGGGTCCTGCCTGGCTGGCGCGGCGGACGATTTATCCTGTTGCGTGTTGTCCTGAAGCTTCTTCTTGATGCGCCAGACTGTCCGCAGTTTCGACACCATTTTGACAGTGCTTTGCACATGAAACGAGCAGATGAGCGTGACGGCCGGGGCGGCGGCGGGCGGTGCGTCGCTGTCTGGCATGTTCGGCTCCTGCACGCTCAAGTGCGAGACCGGGCGGTTGAGGTGCATGGCTCTGACCGGGGGGCTGGCCGGCGACATCAGCACCAGCCCCAAGGAAACCGGTAGAGCCAAATGGGATTGCAGGCGACGCATGAGGCACTCCTCGACGGATTGTCCGACGTGGGACTCGCGCGCCTGGTAATAGATTTCTGCTGGCCATGGATTTTCGGTCCGAACTGTCCTTATGGCCAGCGGGGGATATTTACCGGGGTAAGGGAACTGTCGGAACGTTGGACGGTAACGTATCGTCCAGCTCATCCGAGGTGATCAGCCGCGCCGGGATGGTGCGCACGTCAACCATGGCCGGCGTGTGAAAGTCGCTGGCGCAGGCGTCGATGTCCGCCGCCGTCGCCGCCTTGCCCGGCATGGCGTCATCCAACGGCTGTAGTTTCAGCGCCGAGAGCAACAGGCCGCCGTCGCTCAGCACGGTTGCCTGTGCCGTCGCGTAGGCGGACTGCGCGATTAAATAGTCTCGCTGCGCGCTAAAGAGCTCGTTTTCACTGTCGAGTACGTCCAGCAGCGTGCGTTGACCGATGTCGAACTGCTTACGGTAGGCATTGCGGGCTTTCTCCGTCGATAGCTGGTGTTGCAACAGCGATGTCATCTGCGCCTTGTACTTGAGTACGCTGTCCCAGGCTTGACTGATGTTTTGGCGCAGATTGCGGCAAGCCTGATCGCGCAGGT
Organism: Paludibacterium sp.; assembly: GCF_019232825.1. GTDB lineage: Bacteria > Pseudomonadota > Gammaproteobacteria > Burkholderiales > Chromobacteriaceae > Paludibacterium. The sequence goes on from NZ_JAFAND010000122.1 coordinate 20,732, forward strand.
CGAATGCGGCGTTGCGCTTTTCCGCCGCCGAGCCGAGGCGCGCTTTGTCGGCCCCGCCGCGAAAGAGATTGACGGCGAAGATCACCGCCGCCGAGGAGATGTTGGTGCGTCCGGCATAGCCGTCGTAATTGTCGGTGGGGGCCTTGGACAACTGCAGGTTGACGGTCGGCGCGAAGGCGCCGCGGCGCACGTCGACCTCGGCCTGCGCCGAGTGCAGCGTAGCGATCGCGCCCAGATAGGACGGATTGTGATACACGGCGGTGCGCATCAAGGCGTCTTCCGTCGGCATCATGGCGGTCATGTCCGGCACGGTGGCCATGTCGTCCGGCGGCGCCGATCCGGTGATCCGGGTATAGCGCGCCGTGACGTCCTGCAGATTGGTGTTGTCGGTGATCAAATTGGTCTCGGCCAGCGCCAACCGACCGGCGGCCTGCTCCAGATCGACGCGGCGACCGACGCCGGCCCGAACCCGCTCCACGATCTGCCCGAGTATCCCTTTATGGATCGCGTAGTTGTTCTTGGCGATTTGTACCAATTGCCGGTAGAGCAGCACGTCCTGATAGGCTTGCACGGCCTGCAGCGCCAGACTCTCGCTGGTGTCTAGCACGCTGAAATAGCGCGCCTGGCTGTCAGCGTCGAGTTGGCGCACTTGATTGACCGTTTGCAGCCCCTGGAACAGGTTCTGCGTCACACTCGCCGTCCAGCCCCGCGTGGTGTAATGCTGCGGCACGATGCCGGATTCTGACGAGTAATCGTATTTTTGCCGATTGGACTGATAGCTGAGATCCACGCTGGGATAAAAGTCGGCGCGGCCGACGTCGGTGTCGTGTTCCGTACTGCGAAATTCGTGCAGTTTCTGCAGCACTTCCGGATTATGGGCAATCGTGCTTTCCACCGCATCGTTCACAGTCGCCGCGTGGGCGAACGGCGCCGAGAGCGCGAGCCCCACGGAGAGGGATAGCGTCAAGCGTCGGGGCAGGGTAGTCATAAGCGATTCTCTCCGTATCTAAATGTCATTTATGGTTGCGCATGATATGCGCTAATACTGGAGTAGCACCCTGTTGACCCTTTCGCTGCGGATCCATCCCAATGACCAGCTGGCCGGAGTTTTCGTCGCCCCCGCGCACCGCATGGCGCGGCCGCTACCGGCTGCCGCGCCTGGTGGCCGTGTCGCTGCTGCTATGCGGCGGGCTCTGCCTGGCGGCGATGGCCAGCACCTTGCCGTCCGCGGCGACCGTGGCGCGCTTCGGCCCCCAGGCGGAGCGGCTGTTTGTACAGTGGCGCGATCTGCTCGCCACGCTGGCCGGCCGGCCCGAGGGCGAGGCGCTCAAACGCGTCAATCTGTTCTTTAATCGCCGCATTCTGTTCGCGGAAAACAGCAATATCTGGAACCAGGCCGATTATTGGGCCACGCCGCTGGAAACCTTCGGTAAGGGGGCCGGCGACTGCAAAAGCTACGCCATCGGCAAATACGTGTCTTTGCGCCTGTTGGGCATGGCGCCGGAGAAGCTGCGGCTCGTCTACGTCAAGGCGGAAATGGGCGGACCGGCCAGCGGCCTGTTCGAGGCGCATATGGTATTGACGTACTACCCGGCGCCGACCGCCGAGCCGCTGGTGCTCGACAATCTGGTCGACAGTATTCTGCCGGCCTCGCAACGTCCCGATCTGACGCCGGTGTTCAGTTTCAATATGGAAAACATCCGTGTCGGCAATGTGCAGAGCGAGAACGTCAATCAATTGGCCCGGTGGAAACAGTTGTTGGATAAACTGAAAGCGGAAGGTTTTTCATTCTGAGAAAGCGGGCCGTGAGCACGACGAAATTTTCCCTGATCCAACGCTTGTGGATCTTGCTGCTGTTGGTGGCGACCCTGTCGATCGGCGGGGCGCTGGTTGCCAATCTGCTCAACGCGCGCCAGTACCTGGAACAGCAGCTGAGCGCGCAAAGCGCCGATACCGCGCATTCGCTGGCGCTGACGTTGACCCAATACCACGCCGACCCGGTGATGGCGCAGGCGCTGCTCAATGCCACCTTCGACCTTGGGCATTTCGCCGAGGTGCGTTGGGAGGCGGTCGACGGCCACGACGCCATCCGTCTGCGAACGCCGGCGCCGGCCGTCAGGGTGCCGGGCTGGTTCATTCGGCTCTTGCCGATCTCGCCGACGCCGGGTAGCGCGCAGGTGTTGCGCGGCTGGCTGCAAGCCGGCCACATCGTCGTGGTGGCCCAACCGACCTATGCGTACCTGTCTCTGTGGCAGGGCGCCACGCAAACGGTGCTGTGGCTCGCCGTCGTCGGCCTCTTGGCCGCCGGCCTCGGCGCCGTCGACATCCGCCGCGTGCGGCGGCAGCTGGCCGCCGTGGTGGCACAGGCGAGCGCCATCAGCGAGCAGCGCTTCTACAAGATTCCCATGCCCGGCATTCCCGAATTGGCCCAAGTGGCCGACGCCATGAATCAGATGGTCGACCGTCTGCAATCGTACCTGGAAGGTCTGCGCGACGAATTGGACCGGCTGCGGCAAAGCGTGTTGACCGACCGTAGCACGGGGCTGCCTAACCGCGAGGCGTTCGAGCAGGCCTTCAAGGCGTTGCTCGCCGGCAGCGAGGATCCGGTGAACGGGTCTTTGCTGCTCTTGCGCGTGGCCGGTCTTGCCGAGCTCAATCAGCGGCTAGGCGGCCGCCGGGTCGACGCGCTGCTCAAGCGTGTCGCCGACGACCTGCAGGCGTGTTGTCAAACGCACCAGGGATGGCTGGCCACGCGGCTGCGCGGCGCCGACTTCGCCATCCTCTGCCCCGAGTTGGCTTACGGCGCGGCGTGCGGACTGGCCGACGAATTGTGCGCGGCCTGGAATATCTATCCGGACATGGGCCTGACCGATCAGCCTGGGGTGGGACATATCGGCCTGGTCGACTTTCAAAGCGGCGACGATCCGGCGCAGACGCTGCAACGCGCCAGTCAAGCGCTGACGCTGGCCGAGGCCGGCGCGCTCGACAGCTGGCGCGCGGATACCCGTTCGAACGCGCCCGATGCCGTGGCCAACGACCACGATTGGCAGCAATTGCTGGATCTGATCTGCTGCGACGGCTCGTTGCAGCTGCGCTGGTATCCGGTGTGCCATCCCGACGGCGGCCTCAAGTGGCAGGAGGGGATGCTGTATCGGCCCGCGCGCGGCGCTTTGCCACAGCTCTCGGCGTTGCGCATCGTCTCGCATGCCCTGCGGCTGGGGCGGGTGTACCAGATTGACCTTCACACGCTGGAATTGGCCTTGAGCCTCGGCCCGCACGGACGTCTCGCCATCAACGTGTCGCCCGCCTCGCTCGCGCACGACGATTTTCTGCCTGGCGTGCTGGCGTTGTTGCGCGCGCACCCGGCGCGGCAAATCCACTTCGAATTCCATGAGACCGGCTTGGAAGAGCATTGGGACGCTTTCGTCCATTTTTGTCTCGCCGTCCGCCCGGCGGGCCATCGCGTCGCGGTGGAAATTCTGGGACACGACATGGGACTCGTGGCCAAGACGCATGAGGCCGGCATTGCCTATCTGGTGCTGGATAACGCGCTGACGCAAGGCATTCACGCCGACGAGGGGCGCGCGGCGCTGGTGCGCGGGCTCCTGCAGATGGCGTCGCTCATGGCGATGGAAATCGAGGCCAAAGGCGTCGACAGCAATGCCGACCTTGAAGCCTTGGTGGCGATCGGCGTGCATTGCCTGACGGGACCGGCCGTGCGCTGAGCGCGACGGCCGCAGCCGCAAAGAGTTTGCAGACAGGCCCTAATGTACTGTCAGTGTGTCATGACCGAGCATCTGCTGCAGCAAGGCATGATCGCTCAACGTCATCGCGCCGAGTTGAGCGAGATCGGCGTGGGATGCCGCCGGCGTTGTTGCGCCGCCTGCGCTCGGACCGAGCACCTCTCCAAGCGTCAACGCACTGTGCTGCGCCAGCGCCCCTATGGGCGGCAAGCTGGCCACCGCGGTGCTGCTGCCGTTGCCCGACGTATTGCCATAGAGGTCGGTAATGGTGGCGCCGACCGTCAGGGGGGCGCCGTTGGCAGGGGCTGTCACGGAGAAATCCGCCAAGCCGGCGCCGAGGTCGCCGCTGGTGACGACATGACTGACCGGCTGGCCGGTATTGCTCGTCAGCGTGACGGTGTCGCCCGCTTGCACGCTCGCATCCAGCGCGACCTGCACGGTGACGTGGCCATTGGGCGCGTCGGATGGTTGGATGACGCCATTGTGATCGACGATGACCACCTGAGGCGTGTGCGGCGCCTGGGTGTCCACCTGCGCCGAGGTCGATGCCGTCACCGAGGTGTTGCCCGCCGTATCGGTCAGTGTGCCGGTGACGGTCAGCGTGCCGCCGCTTGCTGGCGCGGCGACACTGACCGTTACCAGTCCCGCCAGGATTTCCGTAGCCGACACCGCGTGTGCGATCGTGCCGCCCGCGCTGGAGGTCAGCGTCAAGGTGTCGCCGGCAACGACGCTGGCGTCCAGCCCAACGTTGACCTGCGCCAGGCCGTTATGCTCGTCCGGCGTCCCGATGGTGCCGCCATGGTCGACGATGGTCAGTAGCGGCGCATCCGGCGCCACCGTATTGACCAGCGCGCTGGCGGCGGCTGGCGTCGAAACGTTGCCCGCCGCGTCGGTCACGGTGGCGGAAACCGTTAGCGTCTGGCCGGTGGCCGGCGCGGCGACGTTGAATGTGACGTGGCCGGCGGTCAGATCGGCTGCCTGGACGGTGACGCTGAGCGGGACGCCGCCGCTATTGGCCAGGGTGACGACGTCGCCCGCCCGGACCGAGCCGTCGAGCCCGACCTGCACTTGCACCTGCCCGTTATGCTCATCGCCGCTGCCGATGCCGCCAGGATGATCGAGGATGATCACGTCGGGCGTGTTCGGCGGCAGCGTCTCGACCAGCGCACTTGCCGCGCCGGGTTGCGACGTGTTGCCGGCGGCGTCGGTGATGGTGGCGGAGACGGCCAGCGTTTGGCCGTTGGCGGGGGCGGTGACGTTGAACGCGATGTGCCCGGCAACCAGATCGGCCGCTTGCACGGCATAGCTGACGGGGACGCCGGTGCTGGCCGACAAGGTGACGATGTCGCCGGCCTGAACCGAATTGTCCAGCGCCACCTGCACCACGACCTGCCCGTTATGCTCATCCGCCGCGCTGATGGCGCCGTTATGGTCGACGATGGTCACGCTGGGCGCGTTGGGCGGTACGGTGTTCACCAGCGCGCTATCGACGCCGGGCGCCGAGGTGTTGCCCAGCGCATTGGTCAGCGTGGCGGTGACCGTCAGCGTCTGCCCGGAGGGCGGGGCGGCGACCTGCATGATCACCTCGCCCGCGGCGATGTCGGCGGCCTGGACGACATAGGTGACCGGCGCGCCGTTGCCGCTGGCGAGCGTGAGGACGTCGCCGGCCACCACCGACCCATCCAGCGCCACCAGTACCCGAACTTGGCCATTGTGTTCGTTGCCGAGGCCGATTTCGCCATGGTGATCGACGATGCTGACGTCCGGCAGGTTGGGCGCGGTGGTGTTGACCACCCCCGAGGCAGCGCCAGACTGCGACTGATTGCCCAGCGCATCGGTCAGCGAGGCCGACACGGTCAGCGTTTGGCCGTTGAGCGGCGCGGTGACGGCGACGGTGGCGAGACCGGCACCGATCTCGGCTGCCGTGATGACATGGCTGAACACGTCCCCGCTGGAGCTCGTCACCGTCAGCACATCGCCGGCGCGCACCGTGCTATCCAGCGAGGCCTGCAGTTGCACCTGGCCGTTGTGCTCGTCCGCGGCGCTGATGATGCCGTTGTGGTCGACCAGCGTCAGCGTCGGCGTGTCGGGCGGCGTGGTGTTGACCACGGCGGTGGCGCCGCCTGGTAGCGAGACGTTGCCAAGTTGGTTGGTGACGGTGGCCGATACGGTCAGCGTCTGGCCGTTGGCCGGCGCGGCGACATTGAAGGTCGCCTGTCCGGCGGCGAGGTCGGACGCCTGTACGGTGTAGTTGACCGGACTGCCGGTACTGCTCGTCAGGGTGAGGGTATCGCCGGCATGCACCGAGCTATCCAGCGAAACCTGTACCTGCACCTGGCCATTATGTTCGTCGGGCGAGCTGATGACGCCGGCGTGATCGGCGATGGTGACCGTGGGCGTGGTCGGCGGTGTGGTGTTGACCACGCCTGTGCCGGATCCCGGCTGCGAGACGTTGCCAAGCTGGTTGGTGACGGTGGCCGAGATGGTCAGCGTCTGGCCGTTGGCGGGTGCTGCGACGTTGAAGGAGGCGTGGCCGGCGGTTAAATCGCCCGCCTGCACCGTGTAGCTGACCGTGCCGCCGGTGCTGGTCGTCAGGGTGAGTCTGTCGCCGGCGTGCACCGAGCCATCCAGTGAAATCTGCACTTGTACCTGGCCGTTGTGCTCGTCCGGCGAGCTGATGATGCCGCCATGGTCGACAAGGGTGACTGTCGGCGTCGTAGGCGGCGTGGTGTTGACCAGCGCGGAGGCGGTACCGGTGGAGGATGTGTTGCCGGCGGCGTCGGTCAGGGCTGCGGTAACGGTTAGGCTCTGGCCGTTGGGCGGCGCGGTGACGTTGAGGCTGACCTGACCCGCCTGAAGATCGCCGGCGGTGACGGTGTGCGTCAGATTGAGTCCGGTGTTGCTCTGCACGGTCAGCACGTCGCCGGCTTTGACCGAGCCGTCCAGCGCGACGACGACGGCTACTTGGCCATTGTGCTCGTCCGGTGTGCTGATGGTGCCGCCATGATCGGCGATGCCGATCACCGGCGTGTCGGGCGGAGTGAGATCCACCAGCGCGCTGGCGCTGCCGGCGCCGGAGGGCGTGCCGGCGGCGTTGGTGATGGTGGCGGATACCGTCAGCGTCTGACCGTCGGGCGGCGCGGTGACGCCGAGGGTCACATGGCCGGCGGCGAGGTCGGCCGCTTGAACGGTGTAATTGATCGGGCTGCCGTTACTGCTGGTTAACGTGAGGGTGTCGCCGGCATGCACCGAGCCGTCCAGCGCGACTTGCACCTGAACCTGTCCGTTGCGCTCGTCCGATTGGCCGATCAGGCCGTTATGATCGGCGATGCTGACCGTCGGGGGGTTGGGGACGCTGAGGTTGACCAAGGCGCTGGCGCTGCCGGGGCTCGATATATTGCCGGCCGCGTCGGCGACCGTGGCGGTCACGGTGAGTGTCTGGCCGTCGGGGGGCGCGGCGACGCTAAAGCCGACGTGGCCGGCGGTCAGATCGGCCGCCCGCACGGTGTAGCTGACCGGTGCGCCGGTCGTGCTCGTCAGGGTCAGAATATCCCCGGCCTTGACCGAGCTGTCGAGCGCGACCAGGACTTGCACCTGGCCGTTGTTTTCGTTGGCCGGGCCGATCTCGCCGTTGTGGTCGACGATCGTGACCGCCGGCGTGTCGGGCGGGGTGAGGACGACCAGCGCGCTGGCGCTGCCGGGGCCGGAGACGTTGCCGGCCAGGTCGGTGATGGTGGCGGACACGGTCATGGTCTGGCCGTTGGGCGGCGCGGTCACATTGAAGGCGACGTGTCCGGCGGTGAGATCGCTGGCGAGCACCGTGTGCGTCAGCGTGATGCCGCCGCTGGTCAAGGTAATGACGTCGCCGGCTTGCACCGTGCCGTCGAAAGCGACCTGCACCTGAACCTTACCGTTGGTTTCGTCGTTGGCGCCGATCTCGCCGTGGTGGTCGGTGATGGAAACCGCTGGGGTGTCGGGTGGGATGGAGTCGACCGTCACCGTGGCGCTGGCATGCGCGGTTTGCCCGGTGGCATTGGTGGACGTGGCGGTCAGGGTGTTGCTGCCTTGCGCGAGCGGCACTGTCGGCGTCAGGTGCCATGTGCCGTCGCCGGCGACGGTGGTGGCGCCGAGCACCGTGCCGGCGCTGTTGGTGACCACCACGGTCAAGCCCGGCTCGCCGGTGCCCGACAGCGTGGGTTCGGTATTGTTGGTCAAGGCGATGCCGGCGATGCTGATGCTGATGGGCGCTGGGGCCGTGGCCGGCGTGGTCGTCAGACCGTTGTCCGGCAGTTGGCCGCCGTTGTCGAGCCCGGCCAGGCCCGCGCCGTTGACGGCGCCGAGCTGATCGAGTGAATTGCCGGGCAGCGTGACGAAGGTGTGATACTGATTCTCGGCGCCGTTGCCGCCCGCCGCGAGGCCGGCGCCGGCCGGCGCCAATTGGGCGGTGGGGTCTTGACCCTGTGCCATGTTGCTCAGTACTTGCTGAATGATGGCATTGTCGTTGGCGTTCTGCTCGGCCGGCGCCGCCAGCGTGGCGCCGTCATGCGCGACCGCGTCGGCGCGCGCCGGGGCGCCGACGCGGCCTTGATCGCCGAACAGCGCGATGGTGCTGCCGTCGTCCTGCCGCAGCGTCAGCGCGGCGCTGGGGTCGAGCTGGAGTTGTTCGTCGGGACGGAGGGTATCGCCGACCTTGAGCGCGCGCACGTGCCCTTGTGCATCAATGGCATGGGCCACCCCTTGGAGAGTGACGATTTGCCCGGAGAAAGCGGTGGTTGCCATGGTCGGCTCCTGGGAGGAAAGAGATGAAATTAAATAATCGGCTACAACTGTGTTAAGTATAGATATCGCATAGTACGTGTTTTGAAATTATGCGATTTAAATTGTAAAAACTAACGCTCGCTCAATGCTTCCGCCTTGGCCCGCAAAACAGGCTTGAGCAAGTAGGACAGGATGCTTTTCTTGCCGGTCATAATGTCGACCTGCGCCACCATGCCGGGAATGATCGGTAGATGTTTGTCGCCCAGTGATCCTTGCCGGGTGCGGACCTTGACGATGTAGAACGTGTTGCCTCGCTCGTCGGCTTCGGTGTCGGCGCCGAGCGTTTCGACCACGCCGTCCATGCCGCCGTAGATGGTGTAGTCGTAGGCAGTGAATTTCACCTTGGCGGTCTGGCCGGGGCGCAGAAAAGCGATGTCGCGCGGCGAGACGCGTGTCTCGACCAGGAGCGAATCGCCGATCGGCACGATTTCCATCACATCCTTGCCAGGCTGTACCACGCCGCCGACGGTGTTGGCGTAGAGTTGCTTGATCTCGCCGCGCACCGGCGAGCGCAACTCGGATAGCTTGACCTTGTTGGCCAGTCCCTTGCTGTCGGCCGATAGACTGTCGAGCTTGGCCAGGGTGTCGGACAGCTCCGCGCTGGCCAGATTGCGGAAGCTCAGATCGACTTCGCGGATCTTGCGATTGGCTTCGACCACCGCGGCCTGCAGCCGGGCGATCTGCGCATCGGCCATATTGCGGTCGCCTTGGAAGCGCGCGACGTCGCGTTGCAGCCGCAACAGATCGACCGCCGAGACCGCGCCGCTGTCAAGCAAGGGGCGCGTCTGTTCCAGTTCGCGGTTGGTCAGCTGGTAGCTTTGTTCCGCCTGCTGGCGCCGGGCGCGCATTTCGTCCAGCTCCTGTGCGCGTTGGCTCAACTCCTGGCGGGCGATTTGCACTGTTTCGTCGTATTCCTGTTTCTTGGCGCGATACAGGCCGGTTTCCTGTTCGGCGATGTCCGGCGCCTGTTGCAAGACTTCGGCGGGCATCTCGAACGCGGTGTTTTGCGCGATGGCGCGCAAACGCGCCGCCTTGCCCAATAGCGCCAGATATTCGGCCCGGCTCGCCTGCAACGACGACACGAAGCGGGTATTGTCGATGCTCAGCAGTAATTGGCCTTTTTGTACGATTTGGCCTTCATGTACCCGTATCGTGGCCACCACGCCGCCGTCCAGACTTTGGATGTGCTGGTTTTGGCTCGACGCCACCACCTTGCCTTGACCCTTGGTCACCTCGTCGATCTGTGCCAGTGCCGACCACAAGAAGGCGACCAGGCCGAATGCGCCCATGCTCCAGACGAACAGGCGCGGCCGGGCCGGGTGCTGCTCTAGGATGATCCAGTCGGCGTCGGCGGCGAAATCGAGCGGCTCCTGCAGGTCGCGCGCGGCGGCCCAGTCCATCAATCTGTCCCACAGCGGGGCGGTTTTAGCCTGGCCGCGCGTCAGCCAAGTCCGCCAGGGAAGTAGGGCGTGCCGGCTCATGTCGGCTGCCCCTGGCCGACCTGGCCGTGCTGCAAGGCATGAATCACCTCGTCGCGCGGCCCGTCGGCCATCACGCGGCCGTTATCGACCACGATCAGGCGCTCGGCCAGTTCCAACAGCGCGGCGTGGTGTGTGGTCAGGATCAAGGTTTTTCCCGGCAGAATTTGACGCAAACTCTGTTTGATGCGCGCTTCGGCGGCGCTGTCCATGCCGCTCGTCGGTTCGTCCAGCAGCAGTATGGGCGGCGCGTTGAGGAGCGCGCGGGCGATGGTCACCGCTTTGCGCTGGCCGCCTGACAACGATTCGCCGCGTTCGCCGATGAGCATGTCGAAGCCTTGCGGGTGGCTGTTGACGAACTCGGTCAAGCCGGCCAGCTCCGCGGCCGCCTCGATGCTGGCGTCGTGACTGAAGGGGGCGCCCATGGCGATGTTCTGGCGCAAGCTGCCGTAGAACAGCATTGCTTCTTGCGGCACATAGCCGATGTGGCGCCGAAGCTCGGTCGGGTCGATTTGCTGCAGATCGATGCCGTCGATGCGCACCGCACCCTCGCTTGGCCGGTACAGTCCGAGCATCAGCCGCTGCAGCGTGGATTTGCCCGAGCCGACGCGGCCGATGATGGCGACACGCTCGCCGGCGCGGATCGTGAGCGACACGTGCTGCAGCGCCCGCGCCGGATTGTCCGGATAACTGAAACTGACTTGGCTGAACGCGATGTCGCCCTTGAAATGGGTGCGGTGAAAAAACGGCGCGCCGGGTTCGCGCTCGACCGGCAGCTTCATGAAAGTGTCGAGCGAGCCGAGTGAGATTTTGGCGTTGTGGTATTGCGTCAAGAGGGCGACCGACTGTCCCAGGGGGGCCATGGCGCGGCCGCATAGCATGACGGCGGCGATGACGCCCCCTTGGGTGACGTCGCCGCTCATGATGAGGTAGACGCCGATCACCAGCACGGCGACGCCCGCGAGCTGCTGCGCAAAACCGGCGAAATGGCAGGCCGAGGCGGCCAAGAGCTTGAGCCGGGCGCCGATCTGCGCCAGGTACTGTGTCGCTTGCTCCCAGCGGCCTTGTTGCCGGCCCTCGGCCGCCAGGATCTTGATGGTTTCCAACGCCGCCAGATTTTCCACCAGTTGCGCGTTGCGCTGCGCCGCGGCGCGTAGCGTGGCTTCGGTCAACGTTTTCATTTTCTCCTGGATCAAGAGCGCGAACAGCAGCATGACGCCGGCGCCGATCACGATCGGCAGCGCCAACAGCGGCGAAATCCACAACACCACCAACAGGAAAATCAGCACGAACGGCAGGTCGATCAGCGCGGTGATCGAGGCGGAGGCGATGAAGTCGCGGATGGTTTCGAACGCGCGCAAGTTGGCGGCGAAGGCGCCGACCGAATCGGGCTTGGCCTCCAGGCGCACGCCCAACACCCGTTCCATGATCCGAGCCGACAAGGCGACGTCGATGCGCTTGCTGGCGAGATCGAGCAGGTGGCCGCGCGCGGTTTTCATCAGCAGGTCGAAGATCAGCACCAGCGCGGTGCCGATGGCGAGCACCCACAAGGTGGCTAGCGCCAGATTCGGCACCACCCGGTCGTAGACGTTCATCGACACCAAGGGCACGGCGAGCGCGAACACATTGATCAACAGCGAGGCCAACAGCGCGTCGCGGTAAAGCGGCAGGCCGCCGTATACCGCGTGCCAGAACCAGTGGCGGCCTCGGATATCGTCCATTTCCGGCGCGCGGCGGTCGTAGTGGAAACGGGGGCGAACGAAAATGGCGATGCCGAGGTAGTGGTCGGCCAGTTGCGCGAACGACAGGGTTTCCTCGGCTTCCGGCAATTCGGAATGACTCAGACGCACGGTGCCCGTCTGGCGATCGATGGCGCGCAGGATACAGGCTCGGTCGTTCTTCAGCAGCATCACCGCCGGCAACAAGGCCTCGCGCAACATGTCCAGCGGGCAGCGCGCCACGCGCGAGGTCAAACCGATGCGCCGTGCCGAGCGGGAAAACATCGACGGCGTCAGCTGGCCTTCGCGCAGAGGAATGCCCGCCAGCAGCGATTCGCGCGTGGCGGGGATATCGAATTGCCGCGCCAGGGCGAACAGGCAGTCCAGCAACGGATCGAGCCGCGTCGCGTGCGGGGGCGGCGCGCTGAACGCTTCCTGGACGATGGGCTGAAAATGGGCCTCGGGACGCATGCTGGCGTTGCTCCTTGCGTGGAAGGATTCAATACCGCCAGTCTAGTGAAGTGTGTCTTGTGGCGAGCGCGCCTTTTGGCCGGTCATTGCGGGGGCGCGGCCGGGAGATTTTCTGCTAACGCGTAGGGGAAAAAGCCGTGCATTGCCTGCGGCGAATGCACGCTACGGGATTGGGCGGTAGTGTGCGTTCGCGAAGCAACGCACGGACATGGCGTGAGCGGATGCGTCAGAGGTCGATGACCGTGCCTGGCTTCAATTCGGCAATGTTCAGGTTCGCCGGGGCGATGCGTTTGATCTCGGACAGCGCCTGCTCGCGCTGGGCGCTACTCAGATGACTGATCCAGATCTGCACGTTGGGTGGGATGACTTCCAACAGGCCAAGCAGCACGCCGGGCGTCATATGGCCTTCGGCCTTGGCGCGTTCGGCATCGGAACTGGCGTAGGTTAGTTCGCAGATGATGTCCGAGAGCGAGGGCACATTGGCGGCCCAATGCCAGAAGGCGGGGCAGGGGCCGGAGTCGCCGGTGTAGGCCAGCGCGCGCCAGGGGCCTTCGATCACCCAGCCGATGGCGGGCGAGCGGTGTTGCGCCGGCAGCGCGGTCGCCATGCCGTCGGGCAACGGAATCGTGTCGCCGACCTCGAGACTTTGGAAGCGCAGCAGCGGCAAGCCGCCGGCGCCCGGCGTGGTCAGGTAGCCGGTCAGCGGTACGTCGGCCAACAGTCCGCTCGTCAGCTCATCGACGGTTTCCTGCTGCGTGTGCACAGTCACCCCTTGACCGCCATGCTGGGCGTGGCAAGCCAATAGCGCGGCCAAGCCGCCGACATGATCGACGTGCGCATGGGTGAGCAACACGCGCTCGATGGCGAGCAGGCTTTCCGTGGGCAGGGTTTCCACCCCGGTGCCGCAGTCGAGCAAGGTGTTGTTGTCGACCAAGTAACTGGAGGTGGCGGCCAATGTATCGGTGCCGGCCGCCGTGCCGAGTACGGAAACGATCATAGGGGATCCTGTTGTGGTGCGTGCCGTGGTTATTGTAGCCGAGTTGTGCGTGTGCCGCATGACAAAGACTTAGAAAATCCTGATTGATGCTGGCTTATGTCATGGTTTACATAAAAAACGGCGGGAGAGCCTCCCGCCGTCGGAGCGCGTATCGCCGGTAGCGTTACTCGATCTTACCCACCGGATACATATAGCGGTTGCTGTCGGCAAACGGCGTCTGGTTGTAGAACCAATTCAGCCGCGCGTTGCGGTCCTTGGCGAAGGCCTTGTCCGTCTTCAGCTTGTCGGCGAAGGCTTTGCGCAGCGCCGGGCTCTCGGCCAGCATGGCGCGGGCCATCGGCTCCATCACGTAGGCTTCGGGCGCTTCGGCCGAGGTCAGGTTGGCGTTGAAGAAGCCCCAGCTCAAGAAGGAGTCCGGGCTCGCCGGTTCCAGCAGGTCCATCGCCAGCACGCCCAGGCGCTGGTTCGGGTCGATCACCACCGAGCCCGCCGGGTAGGTCACCTTGCGGTGCTCCGGCACCGGTTTGCCGGTGATCAGCAGATGGCCTTCGTAGCCCGGAATCTTGTCTGCCGACTCGCGGTCCGGCTCGAACGGGGTGCCGAGCTTGACGTCTTCCAGACGGTAGACGGTGACGTCGTAGGTGGCCGGCGCATTCAGCGTGGTCATTTGGATGCCGTGCACCTTGAGGCGGTCGATGACTTCATGCCATTGCGCCGGCACCACGTAGCCCTTCGGGCGCGCCACCACCAGATCCGGCACGGTCTGCGGCGTGTAGGGGATCTGGTAATCCTGCGGCTGGTTGGTCCAGTGCACGATCTTGTCGCCGGTGATCGGCGACAGCGTCTTGGTGTACTTCACGCCCTTGAAGTCGACCAATTGCGGCTTGCCGTCCGGGTTTTTCCAGGTCAGCGTCACTTGCTGGTCGCGCACGGCGCGGTCCTTGGCGATGGCGGCGGCCAGGCTGTCCTTGTTGTCGCCCACGGCCTCGAAGATCGACTTGTACAGCGTGTAGTTGGCCAGCACTTGCTGACGGTACGGCTTGAGCGCGTGCAACTCGACCAGGATGCCGGGGATGCCGCGGATGTCGGCGTACTGGTTGGAGAAGCGCGCGTAATCGCTGTAGTACGGATAGTAGCCCTGGGTGATGTCCTCGTTGTCGTTCATGCTGATGCAGTCATTGGGCAAATGACCGTAATCCTTCAGCTCGGCGAACACCCGCGGCGTCATGACGTTGTTCATCCACAGCGTGCTGTTCTTGGCCCAGCCCATACCGTTGTTGCAGTAGGTGACGTCGTATTGGTAGATCACGCCGTCGGTGGAGTGGGTGTCGATGAAGAAGTCGGGGTCGTACTCGCCCAGAATGCGCGCCACGTTGCGGATTTCCGGGCTGTCGAGCTTGGTGAAGTCGCGGTTGAGGTTCAAGTTGCGCGAATCGACGCGCCAGCCGGTGTTGTCCGGGCCGTTCTGGTTGATGCGGCCGTATTTGCCGTTGCGCAGATCGCCGTCGATGTTGACCACCGGCACGAAGATCAGATTGACCTTGTCGAGCAGCGCGCTTTCGCTGCCGCCGACGGTCATGTCTCGGATCATCATCAGGCCGGCGTCCTTGCCGTTGGCTTCGCCCGGATGGATCTCGGCTTCGACGTACACGGTCGGCCGGCCGGTGGCCTTGAGGCCGGCGGCCGATTTATCCGACGACTTCGACACGATCACCATGGTGAACGGCGTGCCGGCGTCGGTGTTTTCGCCGTAGCTCGTCACCTTGATCAGGTCGGGCTTGGCGTCCTGCAGCTTATGCAGGTAAGCGAGCGTTTCGGTGTAGGTCGGCGTGTGCTGAAAGTCCGACGCCTCGATCGGCGTGACGAACGGGTCGGTCTTGGCGGCGACGAATTGTTCGCTCTTGCCGCTCCACGGAATGTCCGGCGGCAGAATGTGCTTGCGCGCCGCCGCCAGATAGGCGTTGTCGTCGACGTAGTCGGGGGCGGTGGGGACGGCGAAGGCGGGCAGACTGGCCATGAGCGAGGCCAACATGGTCAGTTGCAGGCAAACGGGTAACTTTTTCATTCCTGACTCCCTGTTTTTGTGATGTGTGGCCCAGGCGGATCGCGCCTCGGGCCGCTGGGCGGGGCGGGGGTCGCCCGCGCGCCGCATCCAGGCCGCCCAGGGTAACGCGCGGCACGATATATCAGCATGTGCTAAATAACTGAATTTTGATGGCGGTCAAATGGTGATAGTGCGAAGGATGTTTTAAAAATCTGGTTGAATGTGGAATTTACTTTTACCGCGTCGCCTTGCTTCTATTGTGGGATACTGCGCTGATTACACAAGATGGCCGGAGGGATTATGGTGAAGCGCGCTCGATTGCCTATGCGATCTGGGGGGCTCGGCTTTATTGTGTGGTGTACACGGATCGAGGGCGTAGCAGACGTATTATCAGCCTGCGGAAGGCCAATAAACGCGAGGCAGCTTTTTATGCCGCAAACAATTAAGACCCGTGGCGGGCGGATACTCATCGTTCCTCCGCCGGAGGAGGATGCCGTCATCAATGCCGGTATTGCCGCCGATCCAGACACCTTTGAGCCGACTGACGAGGAGCTGAAGACGTTACGGCCGGTGCGCGGCAGGCCGAAATCGGCCCATCCCAAACGCACCGTCACTATTCGGCTCGATGCCGATATTGCCGAAGCGTTTCAACGCGGCGGCAGCGGTTGGCAGACACGCATCAACCAAGTGCTGAAGGATTACATGCACAAGCGCTAAACGCGCGCCATCAAGCGCCGTGCCTGACGTTGCGCCGGCAGGGCGAGCGCCTGGCTGCCTTGTTGTAAGCGAATAGGCATAAAAAACCGACGCGGGTTTAGGCCCGCGCCGGTTTTTTGCATTACGGGGCGATCAGTCGCCGATCGGCTGGCGGCGCGACCAGGCCCACAGCGCCAGGCCGGCGATGATCATCGGCAGGCTCAGCCATTGGCCCATGCTGAGGTTGGCGGCCAACAGGCCCAAGAAGTCGTCCGGCTCGCGGGTGAACTCGACCAGGAAGCGGAAAGCGCCGTAACCGATCAGGAACAGCGCCGACACCGAGGCACGCGGGCGCGGCTTGCTGCTGTAGCCCCACAGGATACAGAACAGCGTCAGCCCCTCGAGCGCGAATTCGTACAGCTGCGACGGGTGGCGCGCGAGGCCGCCGTATTGGACGTAGGTGCCGACCCACTCCGGATGGGTGGCGGCCAACGCGCGGTCGGCCTGCTGCGCCTGCGGGAACAGCATGGCCCACGGCGCGTCCGGCCGGGTGACACGGCCCCACAGCTCGCCGTTGATGAAGTTGCCGACGCGGCCGGCGGCGAGGCCCAGCGGCACCAGCGGCGCGACGAAGTCGGCGATGGTCCAGAAGCTCTGCTTGTGGCGGCGGGCGAACAGCCACATCGCCAACAGCACGCCGAGGAAGCCGCCGTGGAACGACATGCCGCCTTCCCAGACGCGCAGAATGTCGAGCGGATGGCTCAGGTATTCACCTGGTTTATAAAACAGCACATAACCCAGGCGGCCGCCCAGCACCACGCCCAGCACGCCATAGAACAGCAGATCATCGAGCATTTTGCTGGTCATGAAACTGCGACCGGCGCGGATGCGGTAGTTGCCGAGCAATACGAACAACAGGAAGCCGGCCATGTACATCAGACCGTACCAATGCACGGCCAACGGACCGAGGTGGACGGCGACGGGATCGTATTGCGGATGAATGATCATTTGTCAGTTGCAGGCGTTTGCGGTAAAAGTGATGAGACTGGATTATACGGAAAGCGTTGCACAACGTCGCGTGCGATTACCCTTGCATGCGGCCTCGGGACCCGTTGCATGACCATGGCCCCGGACGCCCACCGGCGCGCGGCCCACTCGCCGCCCGTCGGTGGGCCTGATGAACGCCGTTGTCGTCGTTGAATACTGCAAGGATGCGTCATGCCCGAATATCGTTCCCGGACTTCCACCGCCGGCCGCAACATGGCCGGTGCCCGCGCGCTGTGGCGCGCCACCGGCATGAAGGATGAAGACTTTCACAAGCCGATCATCGCCATTGCCAATTCGTTTACCCAATTCGTTCCCGGCCACGTCCACCTGCATGGCATGGGCCAGCTGGTGGCGCGCGAGATCGAGCGCGCCGGCGGCGTTGCCAAGGAATTCAACACCATCGCCGTCGACGACGGCATCGCCATGGGCCATGGCGGCATGCTCTACAGCCTGCCGTCGCGCGACCTGATCGCCGATTCGGTCGAGTACATGGTCAACGCCCATTGCGCCGACGCGCTGGTGTGTATTTCCAATTGCGACAAGATCACCCCGGGCATGCTGATGGCGGCCCTGCGGCTGAACATTCCGGTGGTGTTCGTCTCCGGCGGGCCGATGGAGGCCGGCAAGGTCAACTGGCACGGCGCTTCGCGCGCGCTCGACCTGGTCGATGCGATGGTCGAGGCCGCCAATCCGGCGGTGTCGGATGAGGAAGTGGCCGAGTTGGAACGCTCCGCCTGTCCGACTTGCGGCTCCTGCTCCGGCATGTTCACCGCCAACTCGATGAACTGCCTGACCGAGGCGCTAGGGCTGTCGCTGCCGGGCAACGGTTCGCTGGTGGCGACCCATGCCGACCGCAAGGAGCTGTTCCTGCGCGCCGGGCGGCAGATTGTCGAACTTGCCAAACGCTATTATGAAAACGACGACGCGAGCGTGCTGCCGCGCGCCATCGCCTCGCGTCAGGCCTTTGCCAACGCGATGTCGCTCGACGTCGCCATGGGCGGCTCGACCAACACCGTGCTGCACCTGCTGGCGGCGGCGCACGAGGCTGGCCTCGACTTCAGCATGGCCGATATCGACGCCATCTCGCGCAAAGTGCCGTGCCTGTGCAAGGTGGCGCCGGCAACGCAGAAATACCATATGGAAGACGTGCACCGCGCCGGCGGCGTGATGGCGATCTTGGGCGAACTCGACCGCGCCGGCCTGATCGCGCGCGAGGTGCCGACCGTGCATAGCGCGACGCTGGGCGCCGCGCTCGATCTGTGGGACGTGGCGCGCGACAGCGCCGACGAGGCCGCCGGGCGCTTCTATCGCGCGGCGCCGGGCGGCATCGCCACCACGGTGGCGTTTTCACAGAGCATGCGTTACCCCGATCTTGACCTCGACCGGGCAGCGGGCTGCATCCGTCGCCGTGCCGACGCCTATAGTCAGGACGGCGGCTTGGCGGTGTTGTTCGGCAATCTGGCGCCGGACGGCTGCATCGTCAAAACCGCGGGCGTGGACGACAGTATCTTGCGTTTCGAGGGCCGCGCCCGCGTGTTCGAAAGCCAAGAAGCGGCGGTGGAAAGTATTTTGAGCGATCGCGTCGTCGCCGGCGACGTGGTGGTGATCCGTTACGAGGGTCCGAAGGGCGGGCCGGGCATGCAGGAGATGCTGTACCCGACCTCGTATCTGAAATCGAAAGGCTTGGGTAAGGCGTGCGCGCTGTTGACCGACGGCCGCTTCTCGGGCGGTACCTCGGGCTTGAGCATCGGCCACGTATCGCCGGAAGCCGCCGAGGGCGGCGCTATCGGCTTGGTCGAGGAGGGCGATCGGATCCGCATCGATATTCCGGCGCGGCGTATCGACCTGGCGGTGGACGAAGCCGTGCTCGCCGAGCGGCGGCGCGGGCGCGATGCGGCGGGCTGGCGTCCCGCGGCGCGCGAACGGGCGGTCAGCCCGGCGTTGCGCGCCTACGCGGCCATGACCACTTCGGCGTCGACGGGCGCGGTACGGGATGTCAGCCAAGTGGAAAAGCGTTAAAGTACGCCCGTCGCGCGCAGAGCCAACCGGTCCGAGCTCACGCGGGCCGGTTTTTTATTGTTGGCGTGGCGGGGGAAAACGATGAAAGCGATCAAATGGCTGCTCTTGAGCGGGCTCTTGTGTCTATCGACCGCGTGGGCCGGCACGGTGGTGCGGGTGGGCATCAATGCCAGCTATGCGCCGTTCGAGTCGGTCGACGACCATGGACGTCTTTCCGGTTTCGATATCGACGTGGTGACGGCCTGGGCGAAAACCCAAGGGGTGACCATCAAGCTCGTCAACCTGCCTTGGCCGCAACTGCTCGATGGCCTATCCGCCGGCCGCGTCGATATGGTGGTGTCTGCGATCGCGGACACGCCGGCGCGCGCAGCGCGTTTCGAACTCTCCCGCCCCTACTATGAAGAACCGCAAGTGCTGCTGGTGCCGGCGCGCGGCGGTCAGGACGATCCACGCGCCATGGCCCGCATCGGTGTGTTGGACGACAGCAGCGCCATCGATTGGCTCGCGCGGCTGAAGGTGCCGCCTTCGGCGCTGCGGCGTTACAGCGGCCTGCCGCCGATGCTGGCCGATTTGGCCTCGGGCGATTTGCAGGCGGTATTCGGCGATTTGCACGTGCTGCGCCGCGCCCAGGCCGGCGATGCGTCGCTGCGGCTGGTATCGCAGCCCGCGTTCGGCCGCGATGCCTACGTGTTCGTGATACGCAAGGGCGACCGGGCGTTGCTTGCCCAGGCCAATCAAGGACTGGCGCGCATGGCGGCGGACGGTTCGCTGGCGCGCCTGCGTCAGGCGTGGCCGGGGCTTTAACGCCGCGCGCCGGCCGCTTCTCAGCATTTTTCTGCTTTTTTGCTACCCCAGCGACATTCAATTAAGAAAAAATGTTCGTTTTTCATCGATTCGAACCGTGGATGTTGCCCTGTTGTCCATAAATGAACTGTATACAATATTCTATTTTGATAGAGAGAAACGCGTGGCACGCGGTGAGAGACTGCTGCTTAAGGAGGGGGGCTTGTCGAAGCGGAACGCGGCGGACTAGTCGGACGCCGTAACGCTAACTTTTTGAAAAAAGGCAAAAAAAATGCGCGGGCCAATGGTCCGCGCTAAGTCTACAAAGGAGAAATAGAGGAGAAACTATCAAGAAGCAATTGCTGCATCTCAACGTGGAGGGATTATCCTGAGCCGCTCCGGCAGTGTCAATCGCCGATGTTCAATGACGCACTAAAATGTAAAAAACTGTCGCTTATCACGTAATGCTTATGTTTGAAAACGAAAATAACCACCCTATTGTCATGGTATAACCGGGATGGTGATATGCGACAATAGCATTTTGGTATGACCGCAGGATGACATGATGACCCCCAAGCATTTGCCCGACCCACGCCTCTATCCCCTCGCCAACGTCAGCAACCGGCTGATTCATCAGGCCATGGCGGTGCAGGGCGCCGTCGACGACGGCGCGCGCGATCTGGAGCGTGCCGCGCTGGCCGACACCATGGCGGAGTATTTGGCGCGTGACGAGGTGCTGCTGATCTCGGTGGCGCTCAACATGGCGCCGTCGCGCGCGGCTTATCAGGTGTTGTGGCAGGCGCTGCGTCAGGCGGTCGAGGCGGCGCCGGGCCGCCGGGCCGAGGTCTTCGCGCTGCCGCTGGTGTTGGTGGCGGGTTCGAAGCGCCGCGCGACGCTGCCGGATCACATCGCCGATGTCGACGGCTTGAATGCCATCCTGCGTCAGCATGGCGTGTTTGCCGACGGCGCCGAGGTGTTTCTGTCCGGCAAGCTGCTGCACCCGGACGCCGTGGTCGCCATCTCGCCGGCGCAGCTTTATCGCTACACGCGGCAATTGGCCGACGCCGCGCGCGGTTTGCCGCTGCCGCTCGAAGCGAGCGCGGTGACGGTGCAGGAGGAGGGGGTATTTCTGCGTTACCTGCTTGGCGTGGCGATCCGCGAGGACGGCGCGCCGGCCCCGGTTGACTATGCGGCGCGCATCGGCGCTTGGGGCACGGCGATGATGACCTTCCTTGGCGAGGCGCTGAAAACCGACGGCGTGACCCTCTTCCCGATTTTCCGTGCGCCGGCGCCGCTGATGCAGGCCTTGGTGGCGGGCAATCAGGCGCGGCTGGAAGTGGCGATGCAGGTGTTCGCCAGTTCCTTGCTGCGCAAGCTGCGCACCGAGGGGCGCGAGCCGACGGTGACCCTGTCGGCGCACGAGGGCGGCGAGCTCAATGTCGTCATCGGCGCGGCCGACGCGCCGGGCGAGACGGAGCGCTTCGTCTGGCCGCTGTCGCCGCTTGACCGGGTGGAACGCATCGAAGCCGACTTCCTGCAGCTGATGCACGAGTGCCAAGTGGAAATGGTTCGAGTTGAAGAGACCGTGCAGCCCGCGCAGTCTTGATTTTTATGCGTTTTTTGCCTGAAAAAATGCCCCGATGTCATACCGCGTCGCCGGGCAAATCATGTAAAATCGCCGCTATCGTTAACCCTACCGATGGGATGTGCCCAAGATGTTTGCAGCCGATTTGACGATTGCCAAGTTTGACCCGGAATTGTCCGCCGCGATGGAGGACGAGTACCGCCGTCAAGAAGATCACGTGGAGCTGATCGCCTCCGAGAACTATGTCAGTCCGGCGGTGATGGAAGCGCAGGGCTCGGTGCTGACCAACAAGTACGCCGAGGGCTATCCCGGCAAGCGTTACTATGGCGGCTGCGAACACGTCGACAAGGTGGAAGCGCTGGCCATCGAGCGCTTGAAGGCGCTGTTCGGCGCGGAATACGCCAACGTGCAGCCGCATTCCGGCTCGCAAGCCAACCAGGCGGTGTACGTGTCGGTGCTCAAGCCGGGCGACACCATTTTGGGCATGAGCCTGGCGCATGGCGGTCACTTGACCCATGGCGCCTCGGTCAACATCTCCGGCAAACTGTATAACGCCATTACCTACGGCCTGGACGAAAACGAAGTGCTCAACTACGCCGAGGTCGAGCAACTGGCGCGCGAGCATAAGCCGAAAATGATCGTGGCCGGCGCCTCGGCCTACGCGCTGAAGATCGATTGGGCGCGCATGCGTCAGATTGCCGATTCGGTCGGCGCTTATCTGTTCGTCGACATGGCGCACTATGCCGGTCTGGTTGCCGCGGGCGAGTATCCGAACCCGGTGCCGCACGCCGACTTCGTCACCACCACCACGCACAAGACGCTGCGCGGCCCGCGCGGCGGCGTGATCCTGTCGCGCGCCGAGCATGAAAAGATTCTGAATTCGGCCATCTTCCCCTGCCTGCAAGGCGGCCCGTTGATGCATGTCATCGCCGCCAAGGCCGTGGCGTTCAAAGAAGCCGCGAGCCCGGCGTTCAAGACCTATCAGCAACAGGTGAAGAAAAACGCTCAGATCATGGCGCAAACGCTGATCGAGCGCGGCCTGCGCATCGTGTCGGGCAAGACCGAGAGCCATGTATTCCTGCTCGACCTGCGCGCCAAGCACATCACCGGCAAGGACGCCGAGGCGGCGCTCGGCCGTGCGCACATCACCGTCAACAAGAACGCCATTCCGAACGATCCGGAAAAACCGTTCGTGACCTCGGGCATCCGCATCGGCACGCCGGCCATGACCACGCGCGGTTTCGGCGACAATGAGGCGCGCGAATTGGCCAACCTGATCGCCGATGTGCTGGACGCGCCGCAGGATGAGGCCGTGCTCGCACGCGTGGCCGAGTCGGTCAAGGCGATGTGCCAACGCTTCCCGGTATACGGCCGCAAGTAACACTGCCGCGAGGCAGGAAAAAGAGCGGGGTGTCGCGCGTTTTTTTGCGCGACATCCCGTTTTTGCTATTTTTCCCCCTAATTGCGACACATTTTACGCATTTCATGGTGATCTCATTAACTTGGCATATCATTGCTGTTAAGATGGGCTTTTCCGAACTGTTACCAGGGGTTTAAAGCCATGAAATGCCCGTTCTGCGGCCACGCCGATACCCAGGTGATCGATTCACGCGTCAATGAGGACGGCTCCAGCATTCGCCGCCGGCGCCGCTGCCTGAAGTGCGAGAAGCGGTTTACGACTTTTGAGAATGCCGACGTGCGCATGCCGCAAGTGGTGAAAACCGGCGGGCATCGGGCGGAGTTCGACCCGGAAAAAGTTCGTGTCAGTTTCATGCGCGCGCTGCATAAGCGCCCGGTGCCGACGGCCCTGGTGGATGAAGCCATCGATCGCATCAGCCATCGGCTGCTGCAGTTGGGCGAACGCGAGGTCAGTTCGCGTCAGATCGGCGAAATGGTGATGAACGAGCTCGCGCGCATGGACAAGGTGGCTTATGTGCGTTTTGCCTCGGTCTACCGCAGCTTCGAGGATGTGGCGGAGTTCAGCGAAGCCATCGAGGAAATCAAGAAAACCGGCCATCCGGAATGATCGAGATTGCCGTCGGCGACGGCATCGTGCTGCGCGAACCGCGCGAGGACGATGCCGATCGCCTTTTTGCTCTCATCGACGCCAACCGCGTGCTGCTCGGGCGCTGGATGCCTTGGCTCGACTACATGCGCCATGACGGCGACAGCCTCACCTATATCCGTTACTCGCAAGAAGGCAATCGCGAAGGGCGGTTTCTCAATTTACTGATCTGGGTGGACGACGAGCCCGCCGGCGTCTTGTGTTATTTTGCGCTGGAGCCGGCGCAGCGCCGCAGCGAAATCGGCTACTGGCTCGGGCAGCGCTGGCACGGGCGCGGCATCATGAGCCGCGCCTGTCAGGCGCTGATCGATTACGGCTTCGGTCACCTCAATCTTTACCGTATCCAGATCGCCTGCGCGGTCGACAATCTACCTAGCCGGGCCTTGCCCGAGCGCCTCGGCTTTACGTTCGAAGGGGTGCTGCACGGCCGCGAGTGGGTCGGCGAACGCGTGTTGGATCACGCGATCTACGCCTTGCTGCTGCCGGCGTGGCGCGCGCGCCGGCCGGCCTGATTTCTTGCCCGGGAGGGCCACGATGTTTACTGCCGAAGATCACCGATACATGCAACAAGCGTTGCGGTTTGCCGAGGCCGCCACGCGCCGCGCCGCGCCCAATCCCGGCGTCGGCTGCGTGCTCGTGCGCGACGGCCAGGTGATCGGCGCCGGCGCCACGTTGGCGGCCGGCAGCGATCATGCCGAGATTCAAGCGCTGAAAGATTGCGCCGCGCGCGGCGAGTCGCCGGCCGGCGCGACCGCCTACGTCACCTTGGAGCCGTGCAGCCATCACGGCCGCACGCCGCCATGCGCCGAAGCGCTGATCCGCCACGGCCTGGCGCGGGTGGTGGCGGCGATGAGCGATCCCTATCACGAGGTGGCCGGCCGGGGGCTGGCGATGCTCTCGGCCGCCGGCATCCGCACCGAGTGCGGGCTGATGGAATCGGAGGCGCGCCGCGTGCATCGCGGCTTTCTGTCGCGCGTCGGCCGCGCCTTGCCGTGGGTGACGCTCAAGGCGGCGGCGACGCTGGATGGCAAAACCGCGCTGCTCAACGGCAAAAGCCAGTGGATCACCGGCGCCGCGGCGCGCAGCGACGTGCAGCGGCTCAGGGCGTTTCACGATGCCATCCTGACCGGCAGCGGCACGGTGCTGGCCGACAACCCGCGCTTGACCGTGCGCGAGATCGCCGGCGCGGCGCAGCCTTTGCGCGTGGTGCTGGACAGCCGGCTCGTCACCGCCCCATCGAGCCTGATCTATCAAGGCGGCAATACCTTGTTGGCCACCGGGGTGACCGATGCGGCGCGGCTCGCGCCGTTTCTGGCCGGCGGCGCCGAGGCGCTGCCCGTGCGCCCGCGCGACGGTCACGCCGATTTGACCGCGCTTTTGGCCGAGTTGGCGCGTCGCGGCGTCAACCATTTGATGGTCGAGGCGGGGGCCGGGCTCAACGGGGCTTTGTTGCAGGCAGGGCTCGTGGACGAGATCGTGCTGTATCTGGCGCCGGCGCTGGCCGGCGACGCGGCGCGCGGTCTGTTCGCCTGGCCGCCGCTGCAGGATCTGGCCGACAAGCGGCCATTGGTGATCGACGACGCGCGCCTGGTCGGCGCCGACCTGCGCCTGCGTCTGCGCCCCGCCGATTCGCAACAATAATCAACGGTCGATGGTTAATCTGCGATGAGAACACCGTACCGGCGCGCGGATACCGACGCGCGTTATGTCGAGCGTATCCGCCGCGCCGTGGCGTACATCTGGACGCACCTGGATCGCGATGTGCCGTTGGAGCGGTTGGCCGAGATCGCTTGTTTCTCGCCCTATCACTTTCATCGCATCTACCGTGCCTTGTTGGGCGAGACGGTGTTCGACACCGTGCAACGCGGACGGCTGCATCAGGCGGCCCGGCGCTTGTCCGCCAGCGATCAGCCGCTCGCGCAGATCGCCCGGCGGGCGGGCTACGGCAGCCTGGCCGCTTTCGTGCGCGGATTTGGCCGCCACTACGGCACCACGCCGGGTCGTTACCGGGCAGGAGTGGCGCATCGTCTAACGAGCGAGCGGGAGAGTTATATGCAATCAGTACAAGTGCGGGAGCAGCCGGCGTTGCTGCTGCTGTTGCGACGCCATCGCGGCAGCTATATGAATATCGGCGAGGCGTTCGACGATCTGTTGCTGCGGGCGATGCCGGTTTGCCCGGACCCGGCGCCGGTACGGGCGTTCGGGCTGTATTACGATGACCCGGACGGCGTGCCGGAAAGCGCGCTACGTTCCGCCGCGGCATTCACCTGGTCGGCCGACTGGCCGGTGCCGGACGGTCTGGAATTGTTGACGCTCCCCGCAGGCCGCTACGCGGTGGCGCGCCATACAGGCCCCTATAGCGAACTGCAGGCGGCCTGGCGGCGGCTTTACGTCGATTGGCTGCCGCAAAGCGGCTTCGAACCGGCCGATCAGCCCTGTCTGGAAGAGTATCTGAATAACCCGCGCGACACGGCGCCGATGGCGCTGCAGACCGATCTGATGACGCCGCTGAAATAAGGTTGGGCGGGGAGTGGGCGTAGCGTGTTAGCGCAGCGACGCACGGCCACGGCCTTACGCACCGGCGAAGAAGGTTTCCAGCACCCGCGCCAGCGCCTCGGGCTGCTCCCACTGGACCATATGGCCGGCGCCCGCCACCGTGGCTTCGCTGAGTCGGGCGAAGCAGGCGCGCCGGCTTTCCAGCGTATCGAACACACCCTTGGCCATCGGGTGATCCCACATGTCACCACCCATCACCCATTGCACCGGACAGGCGATGCGGCGCCAACAGGCCTGCGCCTCGCGTAGCCGGTAGAGCACCGGGTTGACCATTTTGTGGCGCGGATCGGCACGGTAAACCCACTGACCGCTGCCGGCGTCGAAACGGGTCAACGCTTCGGCGAGCCAGGCGGCGCGCGCGGGCGCTAGCCGCGGATTACGCTCGATCAGTTTGGCCGCCACCAAGTCGAGCGACGCCAGCGGCAGAAAAGCCGGCGGCTGACGCAGCTCCTTCAGCCAGCGCGCGTAGCGCCCCGGCGCTTCGTCCGGTTTGCTCTCCGGTAGCCCAAACCCCTCGATCAGCGCCAAGGCGCGCACGCGTTCCGGACGGATGCCGGCGTAAAGCCCGGCGACCATGGCGCCCATGCTGTGGCCGGCGAGCAGGACCGGGGCATCGGGGCTTTCGTGGTCCAGCAGCGCGTCCAAATCGGCGAGGTAATCGGCCGAGTAATAGCTGCCCTGATTCCAATCGCTGTCGCCAAAGCCGCGCCAATCCGGCGCCACCACCCGCCAGTCGCCTTGCAACGATTCAACCAGGAATTGGAAGGTGGCCGAGCTGTCCATCCAGCCGTGCAACAGCACCATGAGCGGCGAGCGCTCGTTACCCCAGCTGCGCAAATGGTGGCGGTGCTGGCGCAGCGTGATGAAGGTTTTTTGGCATGATGCCAGCATCAATCATTCCCTAGTCTTAAATAATGTTTGGCTTCGATCTTAACAAAATTCACTGAGTCCACATGGTTTTT